>NZ_JBVVPX010000002.1:24887-185999 GCF_055811375.1 Mesorhizobium sp. WSM4848 | reverse complement strand
AACCCAACCCCCATAAAACCCCCCCCACCCGCCCCCCCCCGCCTATCCCCGCTATTCGGGCACCCCGGTGGCCAACCCCTGTTTCCCCCCCACCCCCGGCCCGGCCCCCGGCGCCGGCGCCTTCTGCTGCAATGCCGGCAGCGGCAGATAGGGGACGACCCCTGGTCCGCTGCCTTGCTCGATAATGACCTTGCTGGAATCCCTCAGAACCCTCTCCATCGTTTCCAGATAAAGCCGCTGGCGCGTCACATCCGGCGCCTTGGCGTATTCGTCATAGACCGAGATGAAGCGCTGCGCCTCGCCTTCGGCCTCCTGCACGACCCGGTTCTTGTAGCCGGCCGCCTCCTCGCGGATCTGTGCGGCCTCGCCGCGCGCCTGGCCGAGCTTCTGGTTGGAATACTGGTTGGCCTGCTCGACGAACTTGTCCTCGTCCTGTTCGGCGCGCTGCACCTCATCGAAGGCGTCGGCCACTTCGCGCGGCGGTGCGGCATCCTCGATCGAGATCGCGTTGACGTTCAGGCCGGCCTTGTAGCCGTCCAGCGTCGTCTGGATGATTTCGCGCACGGACGCTGCAATGCCCTCGCGATCGTCGCGGAAGATGTCCTGCGCCGGCCGCCGGCCGACCGCTTCGCGCATGGCGCTTTCGGCGACCTGGCGCAGCATGCCGTCGGGATCGGACACGTCGAACAGATAGGCCCTCGGATCGGAGACCTGATAGGCCACCGAGAACTGGACGTTGACGATGTTCTGGTCGCCCGAAAGCATCAGCCCTGAACCGTTGCCGGAGGCCGTGCCGCCGCCGATGTTGACGAGTTGTTCGGCAATGTTGGCCGTCTCGACCGTCTCGATGGGCCACCAATGGAAATGCAGGCCTGGCTGCGAGAACTCCGCCTTTGGCACGCCGAATCTGAGTTCGACCGCAACCTCGTCGGGCTGCACGGTATAGACCGCCTTGAACGCCCACAGCGCTATAAGCGCTGCCGCGATCAATCCGAACACGGCTGGGCTGGCGCCAGCGCCACCCGGCAAAGCACGCCGCAACCTGTCCTGGCCGCGCCGGATGATGTCTTCGAGATCGGGAGGTGAGCCCTGCGGACCGCTAGGCCCCTTTGGTCCCTGCCCCCAGGGTCCTGGATTGTTGCCGCCGCCCCATGGGCCGCCGCCTCCGCCGCTTTTGTCGTTCCAGGGCATGAATGTCCTTTCGCTCCCTCACGCGCCGGCCTGACGACGCAAAATCCAGTGTTGTCCTTCTATAGGGATGCGACGGCGCGCTTTCAACGCGATCGGTCGTCGTCACCGTCCGTTTTGGACCGTCGCGACCCTTTACCGTCTCTCAATGCACGTCGCGGCGTCGCTCGTAAACCGAATAGCGTGTCGCATGACTATCCTTTTCACCGGCCGGAACGTCCTGCGAGCGGCCGATGCGCCACAAATCCGGGTCGATCGGCGGGAAATGCGCGTCGCCGTCGACCGCGGCAAGGACATGGGTGACATGCAGGCGGTCGGCCAGCGGCAGCGCCTGGGCATAGATCTCGCCGCCGCCGATGACGCAGATTTCGTCGGCGCCGGCCATGCAGCGCCCGCGCGCCTTCGCCAGGCGGATCGCCTCGTCGAGCGAATGCGCGACTTCGACGCCTTCGGCGCGCCAAGCCTTGTCACGGGTCACCACGAAATTGAGCCTGCCAGGCAGAGGCCGCCCGATGCCTTCGTAGGTCTTGCGACCCATGATGATAGGTTTGCCCATCGTGTCGGCCTTGAACCGCTTGAGATCGCTGGAAAGCCGCCACGGCAAACCGCCATCGCGCCCGATCACCCCGTTTTCGGCGATGGCGACATAGATCGCGACGTCCATCAGCCGCCGCTCCCGCCATCGCCCGAAGGTGCCAGCAGCAATATGTCGATGTCGTGCTCAGGGTAGAAATTCTCTGCCGTCATCTCGAAACGCGTCGGCCCGACTTTCCTGACGTTTTCACCACAGAACGAGACCAGGTTCTTCGGATCGCCCTTGTCGACGGTCAGCTTGAACTTGCCGATCGAGCCCGTCGCCCAGTTGCCGCCAGTGGTCAGGACATAGGCGATGCGGTTTTCGAAATATCTCGGAGTGCCGTCGGGATTGCCCTTCGCCGCCTTGCGAATCGCATTTTCGAACGTGCCGTCCATGCAATAACGGGTCTTGTAGGCGGCGTATTGGCCCTGGAACTGGCCGTCATAGAAGAAGCTGACCGAGGAGGTGCCGCCGACGCTGGGCTTGTAGCGATGGGCGACGCGGACTGCCTTGTTGGCTGGAAAAGTCGTGCGCCACCAATAGGTCGAGCGCAATTGCCAGAACGGCACATAGACTGACTTCATGCCTGAACCGTCGTCGGCGGTGTCCTCGATGATGAGACCGCGGTCGACCCAGTCGTCGGCAACCGCTTGCGGCAGCTTCGCCAATGCCGCCCTGGCCGCATCGCCGAACGGGTAGAACGGCACGTTCTGCGACTTGAGATCGGCACTGACGTCGATGCCGAGCGCAAACGCCTTCTGCTCGAGCTGCGGCTTTGCCGTCACGCCGTCGATCGTCACCTCGAAGCCAAGGAAATTGTCGCTCTGGCCGGCGGGAATTGCCGGCATCTCGTTCGGATCGCCTTCGATGTCAGGCATCGGAAAGGCGACGATCGCGTCGACATCCTTGTCGGTGTTGTTGCGGAAGACATAGTCGACCGTCACCTTTTCCGGCGAGATGTAGAGGTCCTCGCTCTCCATGGCGACCGCGTCGCTGCGCGACAGGATCAGGCCGCCCGTCCCCAATTCGGCGATCGAATCATTGGCGAATACTGGCGTGGCCGAAAGCGCCAGCGCGGCCGTCAGAACATAACGGAACATGGAAGCTCCCTTGGCGACATGCCGCTAGAACTCTAGCCGTTTCAATGTGGAGTTTCAAAGCCCTTCCACGCTTGCGCACATGCCGTGCCCACCTGCCGGGCCAGTCTGGACAGCGACGTTCCGATCGGGCAGGAGATCGCACATGCGCAAGCTTCTCGTCATCGGCATCGGCGCCGGCAATCCCGACCACATGACCGTGCAGGCGGTCGACGGCTTGAACCGCGCTGACGTGCTGTTCATTCCCGACAAGGGCGCAAAAAAGAACGATCTTGCAGAACTGCGCCGCCGGATCTGCGACCGATTCGTCACCAATCCAGACTCGCGCCGCGTCGAATTCGATGTGCCGGTGCGGGCCGAGCCGGCGCCCTCCTATCGCTCGACCGTCGATGACTGGCACGAGGCGATCGCCGCGATCTATGAAAGCCTGATCCGCGACGAGCTTTCGCAAGATGGCTGCGGCGCCTTCCTGATCTGGGGCGATCCCTCGCTCTACGACAGTGCGCTACGCATCCTGGAGCGGGTGCGCATGCGAGGCAATGTCGCGTTCGAGCTCGAGGTGATCCCCGGAATCACTGCCGTCCAGGCGCTCGCCGCCAGCCATAAGATGGCGCTGAACCGCATCGGCGATGCGGTTCAGATCACCACCGGCCGCCGGCTCACCGAGGAAGGCTTGCCCGACAATGCCGGCAGCACCGTCGTCATGCTGGACGGCAAATGCGCCTTCAACACGCTGGACGACAACGACCTCCTCATCCACTGGGGCGCTTATCTCGGCACGCCCGACGAGATCATCATTTCCGGCCGCCTTGGCGACGTCGGCGACGAGATCGTCAGGATCCGCGACGAGGCGCGTGGGAAAAAAGGCTGGATCATGGACATCTATCTGCTGCGCAAGCCGGGCGAGCCCGAGGAGTAGGCTCGGCCGATAGCAGATTCCACCGACCTCAGCCGGCATCGATCTCCGCCTGTAATGCCTCCAGATGCGCCGCCGCCGCGGAAGCCGCAGCCCGTTCGATGGCGCGAAAGCGGCTGACCACCGCAAGCCCCGCCGGAGTCAACTGCGCGCCGCCGCCCTTTTTCCCGCCGGTCTGCGCCGCGACCAACGGCTTGCCGAACACCCGGTTCATGTCCTCGACCAGATCCCAGGCGTGTTTGTACGACATTTCCATGCCGCGCGCCGCCGCCGAGATCGAGCCGAAGGCGGCGATCTGCTCCAGAAGCTCGATCTTGCCCGGCCCGATGCGCCCTTCTGGATCGAGGTTTATCCGCAAGCTCAGCGACGGCATTTGCTCCTCCGCAGTCCCGCCATCCTAGATGCTCTCCGGCGATACCGCTATTCCAAAATGATATAGCGGCAATCATCCGCCGGTCATCCATCCGCCTCGACTGGCAGGCCGGCGCTCATATTCGCCGGGTCGAAGCTTACAGTCTTCACCACGGCGTAGACCTCTCGACCAAGCCGGAGTTTCAGCGTCTGTCGCGATTGCTCGGTGATCCGGGCAAGCACGGTTGCTCCGTGGCAGTCGATGCCGATCTCGACCGCAGGACCCTCGCCCGGCGCTATCGTCACGATCGTGCCCGGCAAGATGTTGAGCGCGCTGAGACCGGTCGGCTGTTCGGTGGCGATCATCACATCGCGGGCACGGATGCGAATGCGCACCGGCGCGCCGACCGGCACGGCCAGAAGCGGCACCCGGATCTCGCCCGCCACCGAGCCGAGCACGGTCATGCCAAAAACATCGTCGTGGCGCAGCACCGCGGCATCCAGCACCGCGCCGCCCTCGCCGCGCTCCTCCGCCGGCAACAGTTCGAGCCGCTGCATGATCGCGCCGGTCGGGCCGCAAGCAGCGACTTTGCCTTGCGCCAGCACGACAACGTCGCTTGCCAGCCGCGCGACCTCTGAAATCGAATGGCTGACATAGACGATCGGGATTTTCGTCTCGTCGCGCAGCCGCTCGATATAAGGCAGGATTTCTGCCTTGCGGGCCTCGTCGAGCGAAGCCAGCGGCTCGTCCATCAGCAACAATTTCGGGCTGGCGAGCAGCGCCCGGCCGATCGCCACGCGCTGTTTCTCGCCGCCGGAAAGCTTTGCCGGCCGCCGGTCGAGCAAAGGACCGATGCCGAGCAGGTCGACCACCGCATTGATATCCGCATAGCGTTCCGCCGTCGGCGTGAACCAGCGGCCGTAGCGCAGATTGCTGGCCACGCTCATATGCGGAAACAGCCGCGCATCCTGGAACACCATGCCGATGCGGCGCTTGTGCTTGGGCACGAACAGGCCAGCATCCGTTTCGACCAGCACGCGGCCGTCGGCCTCGATCCGCCCCTTGTCCGGCCGGATCAGGCCGGCAATCATGTTGATCAGCGTCGTCTTGCCGGAGCCCGAGGGTCCGAACAGCGCGGTCAGCCGGCCGGCGCTCTCGAAGCGGGCGTCGACATCGAAGTCGCCAAGCCGATGGCTGATATCGACGACGACCGTCATTCGATATCCATCCGCCTGCCGACGCGCCGCGCCAGCACCTCCGATGCGACAAGTGCTGCCATCGAGATGACGATCGAGATCAGCGTCAGCCTGAGCGCGCCGGCATCGCCGCCCGGCACCTGCGTGAACGTGTAGATCGCCGACGGCAGCGTCTGCGTCTGGTTGGGGATGTTGGAAACGAAAGTGATCGTTGCGCCGAATTCGCCCATCGCCTTGGCGAAAGACAGGATTGCGCCGGTGATCAGGCCGGGCAGGATCAGCGGCAGCGTGATCGTCGCGAACACCCACAGCGGATTGGCGCCAAGCGTCCCGGCCGCCGCCTCGATTCTGCGGTCGACCGCCTCGATCGACAGCCGGATCGCCCGCACCATCAAGGGAAAGCCCATGACAGCGCAGGCCAATGCGGCACCTGTCCAGCGAAAGGAGAAGACAATGCCGAAATGCTCGGCCAGGAACGCCCCGACCGGGCCGCGCCTGCCGAAGGAGAGCAGCAGCAGATAGCCGATAACCACCGGCGGCAGGATCAACGGCAGATGCACCAGCCCGTTGAGCAGCGTCTTGCCCCAGAATTGGCCACGCGCAAGCACAAGCGCGATCAATATGCCGGGCGGCAGGCTGGCGACCATCGCCACCGTCGCCACCTTGATCGACAGCCGGACCGCGTTCCATTCGTCGGGAGTGAGGTCCAGCAACCAATTCATCTTTTGGCGCGCCTCAGTTGCTCGGCATAAGGACCGTAAAACCTTGCGCCTTGAAGAGCTCGCCTGCCTTGGCGGATTGCAGGCATTTCAGGAATGCCGGCGCATCCTTGTCCTTCGAATCCGCGATCTGGGCAACCGGGTAGACGATAGGCGGGTGCGAACCCGGCGGGAACGTGCCGATCACTTTGACGCCGGGCTCGGCATGCGCGTCGGTGGCGTAGACGATGCCGAGCGCTGCCTCACCGGTCGAAACCAGCTTGAGCGCGGCGCGCACATTCTCGGCCTGTGCCAACTTGCCTTCGACCGAGGACCAGACGCCGAGCGATTCAAGTGCGGCCTTGCCATATTTGCCGGCCGGCACCGCCTTGAAATCGCCCATCGCAAGCCTGCCGTCGCCGATCAGCCCGGCAAGATCAAAACCCTTTTCGATTCTGGTTTCGACCGTCGAACCCTCCGGCGCCACCAGCACCATCTGGTTGCCGAGCAACTCCACTTCGGTATCCGGCTTGGTCAGTTTCTTGTCGGACAGATAGTTCATCCAGTCGCGGTCGGCCGAGATGAAGACATCGGCCGGCGCGCCGCCCTCGATCTGCTTGGCTAATGCGGAGCTTGCGGCATAGGAAATGGTCGCCGCCTCGCCGACATCGGCGGCGCAGGCGGTGTTCACGGCATCCAGTGCGCTCTTCATGCTTGCCGCGGCAAAGACGATCAGCCTGTCATCCGCATGGGCAACCGGCATGGCGGCGATCAAAATCGCAAGACCGCCAATGGCGGCCGCCTTCAATCCAAAACCGTTGGGCACCGGCATGAAACTCTCCTGGGGCTTGACATCCAATCGGCGCGACCCTGCCAGTCGATATATCCGCCTGAATATAACAAGGAAAGGTTTTTTGCCAGACTCAGCCCAATAGCCCGCCGACGGCATTGCATGACACCGCCACGGGTCGCGGGCGGACGACACAGCACCGGCGAGCAATTTGAGAAAGCAAAAAGCCCGATGTTTGCGGCTCACACCGCGATCGGCGCCTTGATCGTCGCATCGGCGAGGTAGTTTTCCAGCCGGAAATCTTCGAAGCGGAAGGCAAAAAGGTCCTTCACCTCCGGATTGATCCATAGCGTCGGCAGCGCCTTGGGCGTGCGCCGCAACTGTTCGCGCGCCTGCTCGAAATGGTTTGCATAAAGATGCGCATCGCCCAGCGTGTGGACGAAATCGCCGGGCTTCAGCCCCGTCACTTGCGCCACCATCAAGGTGAGCAGCGCATAGGAAGCGATGTTGAACGGCACGCCGAGGAAAATGTCGGCGGAACGCTGGTAGAGCTGGCAGGAGAGCCTGCCTTCCGAGACATAGAACTGGAACAGGCAATGACAGGGTGGCAGCGCCATGGCTTCCACTTCGGCCGGGTTCCACGCCGAAACGATCAGCCGTCGGGAATTAGGATTCTTGCGTATCTCCTTCAAGAGATTGGCAATCTGGTCGATGGCGCCGCCATGGCCGTCCGGCCAGGAGCGCCATTGCTTGCCGTAGACCGGGCCGAGGTCGCCATTCTCGTCGGCCCATTCGTCCCAGATCGAGACGCCGTAGTCGTTGAGATATTTGATATTGGTGTCGCCGGCCAGGAACCACAGAAGTTCATGCACGATCGACTTCAGGTGAAGCTTCTTGGTGGTGGTGACCGGAAAGCCGCGCGCGAGGTCGAAGCGCATCTGGTAGCCGAACACCGAGCGCGTTCCGGTGCCGGTGCGGTCACCGCGATCGGCGCCGTTTTCCAGCACGTGCTTCAACAGGTCGAGATATTGGCGCATCAGCTTCTGCTCGATTCGGGAGCTCGATTCGGGTTACCGGCGATCATAACCGACTGGCTGCCGGCCGAACATGTCAAAATGCGGAATGTCCCAACAAGCGACCACATCTGGGCCGGCGCGGAAATCGCGCCAGCATTCCGCCGCTGCAGGATGACTGTCAGAGGCTGGCGAGCTTGCCCAGCTCCTTGGCGACCAGATAATAAAAGGTCACCCGGCTCTTGGTGTTGTCGGCCTCCATCGCCTTGCAGGTCTTTTCGATGGCCGCGTCCGCCTTGCCGCCGTCGGCGATGCCGAGCTTTTTGGCAACCCAGCTGGCCTTGACGCGACCGAGTTCGTCGGGGTCCGTGCAGGAGACCAGCGAGGAATCCCGATTCCTGAGCGCAATGCCCAAATGCTTCACGATCTTGGCGACCGCGTCGGCATCCGCCGCGGCGTCGTACTTCTTCACGTCTGCGAGATAATCGGCCATCAAACTTTCCCCTCGTCGGCGCCACGGGATCCGGTCGATGAGGGTTGTGGCGTGCTGCCGCAAATTGTGCGCTAATCGATAACTCCTCACCACCGCAAAGCTTCGGTTGAGACCGTTGGCAAGTCAAGCCTTTGGCGTTGCTGTTTGACACAGCGGACAAAGCATCATTGAGGCCTTTCATTTTCCACGATCGGTCCCTATATCTGTTTCGTCGGCTCGACCGACTATGGCGATAAACAGGCGATGAAATAAGCCGTTCGGACCCGGGGGCGGTACCCGGCGCCTCCACCAAAAACCGCTCTGCGAAGAGCGGCTTTTGCTGGGGGCGAAATAGGATCGACGAAGGTGTAAAGATCGTACTTTTGCCCGGCATTGTACCACCGTTATCGGGCTAAACTTATAGTTGCCAACGACAACTATGCGGAAGCACGTCTCGCCGCGTAAGCGGTGCGACAGCTTCAATTCAAGCCCTAGTGGTTCGCACTTCTAGGCGGGGTTCGGAGGTACCTGGCAACAGAAACCTCCACTTCTCCGGCTTCGATTCCGATTCTCCCTCCGATCCCCATCTCCCCTCGATACTGTGACGGCAACAGGCTTGCTGGCCGCGCCCTGACGTGAAAAAGGCCGGGACTGACCCGGCCTTTTTCATTGCTCTCACTGGAAAGCCTCTATTCTGCCGGCGCTTCGACAACCTGCCGCCCGCGGCCGAGCGTCACCTTGGCCAGCGTGAAGGAGATCACCGCGCAAAGCATGATGCCGGCCACCATAGGCAGCGGCGTGCCGTCGAAGAACACCCCGGCGATGCCCATGGCGACCGCGCCGATGGCGAAGTGCAGGGTGCCCATCAGCGCCGAGGCCGTGCCGGCGATCGCGCCATGCTCCTCCATGGCCAGCACCGAAGTCGTCGGGATCACCAGGCCGAGGAACCCGTAACCGACGAACAGCAGCGCCGCCATGACGTCGAGCCGGTCGACGCCGGACGCCATCACCGCAAACAGCACCACCATCGTCGTCGCATAGCCGACCACCGCGACCCGCACCACCGGCCGTAGCCCGAACCTTTCGGACAGCATCCCCGTCAGTTGCGACATGCCGATGAAGGCGACCGCGTTGATCGAGAAGAACACGCTGTAGACCGACGGCGACAGCCCGTAGTGATTTATCAGGATGAAAGAGGAGCTCGACAGATAGACGAAAAAGCTCGCCAGCCCAAAACCGCCGATAGCCGCCAGGCCAAGGAAGTTGCGGTCGCCGATCAGGAAGCGATAGGCCGACAGCGCGGTGCCGAACGAACTGCCTGCTCGCGCCTCGACCGGCCGCGTCTCCTTGAGCGAGGTCGCCAGCAGGATGGTGGCGAGCACCGCCCCACCCGTCACCGTCCAGAACACCGCACGCCAGCCGAAATTTTCGATAATGACGCTGCCGGTCAGCGGCGCCAGGATCGGCGACACCGAAAACACCAGCATCAAGAGCGACATCAGCTTGGCAGCTTCGGTGCCGGTGTGCAGGTCACGCACGATGGCGCGCGGCACCGCCATGCCTGCGCTGGCGCCGAGCCCTTGCAGGAAACGGAAGGCGATCAGCCACTCGATCGAGGGCGCCAGCGCCGAGCCGATGCCGCCGACCATGAACAGGGCGAGGCCGCCATAGAGCGGCAGCTTGCGTCCGACCATGTCGGAGATCGGTCCGACGACGATCTGGCCAAACCCCATGGACAGAAAGAAGATCAGCAAGCTCATCTGCACGGCAGCGGTGCTGGCCTGCAGATCTGCGCCGATCGAAGGCAACGCCGGAAGATACATGTCGATGGCGAACGGGCCGATGGCAGTCAACAGACCGAGCACGAGCGCGATGCGGAGGAATTGGGGACTCATGATAGCGGGCTTCTCTCAAATCTGGTTTGCCGCCGATCGGCGGGTAATCCTATGACGTTCCATCCCATGAAATTCCGATTTCCTGCGCCGGAAATCGTTTAAGATAGTCCACAAATTTAGACACTCTTGTCCAATTCGTCAATCACCTCTATATAGTTTTCATGAAGCACGACCTTTCTCCTGACAGCATCCCGCCACGCGGCCATGAGGCAAAGCGCGCCTCGATCATGGACGCTGCCGGCGAGGTGTTCTGCCGCGAAAGCTTCGCCGGCGCCAATATCGACATGATTGCCGCCGAGGCCGGCGTGTCGCGCCAGACGATCTACAACCACCATGGTGACAAGGAGAAACTCTTCGTCGCCATCGTCCGCGACCTTACCGAGCGCTGCAATGCCGGTATCTTCGCCACGATTTCAACCTTTCCCGACCAGCCGAAGGATCTCGAGGCCGATCTGATCGCCTTCGCTGTGCGCATGACCCGCAACTGTATCTGCAACCGCGACGGAAAATTCCTGCGCAAGCTGATCCAGACCGAGGGCGAGCGCTATCCCGAACTGTTTGCCGAATGGCGCGAACAGGGACCGGGCAGGACATGGCCGGCGATCGCCGCCCGTTTCGCCCGCCTCGCCCATGCCGGTTTCCTCGACATCGAGGACCCCGATGTCGCGGCGCGCCAGTTCCAGGCGCTCGCCAATGCCGAATTGCAGACGACCTTCATGCTCGGCGGCACGCCGACCGATGATGAAGTGCTGCAATCCGCGACACATGGCGTGCGCACCTTCCTGCGCGCCTTCGCCAAGCGGCAGCCGGCGGCCGATGCGCAAAAGCGCAGAGCGCTCGCTGGCGCCTGAGCGATCAAATCTGAGGCATGCCCTCTCGCATCTGTGCTGCCGGCATCTATATCCGGTTTACGCCGCGCTCAAGCTTGATTACAGCTATGCGGGACGATTCAACGGAACCCGACAGCGACATGGCCGACGACCACATTCGCTACGACATTCTGGCCCAGGAGGCATTGCGCGGCGTCATGCGCAAGGTCCTGGCCGAAGTGGCGCGCACCGGCCTCCCCGGCAACCATCATTTCTTCATCACTTTCCTGACCGGCGCCCCCGGCGTGCGCGTGTCTTCCCGCTTGCGCGAGCGCTATCCCGAACAGATGACCATCGTCATCCAGTTCCAGTATTGGGACCTGAAGGTGACCGACACCGGCTTCGAGGTCGGGCTGTCTTTCTCCGACGTGCCGGAAAAGCTGGAGATCCCGTTCTCGGCCGTGCGCGGTTTTTATGACCCGTCCGTCAATTTCGAGCTCGAATTCGACGTGAAGACGGAAACCTCGGCAGAAGCGGAATTGGCCGGCAAGCCTGCTTCCGAACCGCTGGCCGTCGTCGCCGAGAAAAAGCCTGAGAAGAAGAAGACCGCTGAGGCCGAAAAGAAGCCTGCCACAGCCGACGCCGCCGCCAAGGGCGCCGAAGTGGTGTCGCTCGACGCCTTCCGCAAGAAGTAGTCCGACGGGGCCGCGCGACATGGCCGACATCGTCAACCTCCGCCAGGCCCGCAAGCAAAAGGCACGAGCCGAGCACGAGCGCCTAGCCGAACAGAACCGGGCGCTGCACGGCCGCTCCAAGGCCGACCGGGAGCGTGACCGTTCGATCGCCGACAAGGCAGAAAAATTTGTCGCCGGCCATCGCCACGAGGCCTCGGGCGATGCGGATTCCCTGGAGGTCAGACCGAAAAATGCGACGGGGTTTTCGGACAAGTCCGATGCTTGAAGTGAAATGAGTCAGGTCCGGTGAGCCCGGTCGAGAAACGCTCGGTGACCATTCGCGGCCATCGCACCAGCTATTCGCTCGAAAAGCCGTTTTTCGACGATCTCGTCGCCATCGCCGCCGCACGCAAACTGACTCTCGCCGCCCTCGTCGCCGAAATTGACGAGGCCCGGCCGCGCGATGCCAACCTGTCCTCGGCGCTCAGGCTCTACGTCCTGGATTGGGCGAAGCGAGGGATGAAACCGGTCTAGCCCGATAGCTAGGTAGGGGCTATCCGCCGCCCAGCGACTTAAGCAGATTGTCGATCGCCGAAGGTTCAAGCGTGGGGTTTGGCGTGGATTCTGATGGCCCCGGGTTGTCATTGGCCGGCGGCTGACGCATGCGCCCGAATTTCTGCGCCTGCTCAGCGGCGGCCCTGCGCTCGGCGTCGAACTTTGCCTTTCGTTCCGCAGCGATCCGCGCCGCCTCTTCCGCCCGCTTTGCCTCTTCCGCTTTCCGGCGTCGCTGTTCTTCGGCCTTCGCTGCCTCGTCGGCTGCTTGTTGCGCCGCCTTGGCTCTCGCTTCCGCATCCGCCTTGGCTTTGACCTCCGCTTCAGCCTTCGCCCGCGCATCCGCCCTGGCTCTGGCCTCGGCTTCAGCTTGAGCCTTTGCCTCGGCTTTCGCCCTGGCATCTGTCTCAGCTTTCAGCCGCGCCGCCTCCTGCTGCTTGCGCAATTCTTCGGCTGCCCTGTCGCGCTCGGCTTGCAGGGCCGCATAGTAACGCACCTCGCGCCGCAACCGCTGTTTTTCAAGCAGCGCCGCCTGCATCGCCTCGACCCGCTGCTGCTCCTTTTCCAGCGCGCGCTGGGTCAGGAATTGCGCCAGCGGCTCACTGTCGAATCGCCGCTTGGCGGCGCCGAACGGCCCGTCGACGCTGAAATTCACGGTCGGGCCGGAGCCGACCAGCGCTTCGTCGCCGGGCCGATAAGTGATCGAACCGCTGGCAGCGACCATGCTGGCCTTCAGGTCCGCCGTGATGTCGGCGGACAGCGTCGCCGCCGGATTTTCAAGATTGACCGGCGGTGCCCTCAGCGTTCCACCGGCGATTGTGAAGGCGATGTCGGCATCCCCAGCCGGAAAACTGCCGTCCGCGGCGATATGCGGCGCGAAGCCGGCGGTCTCGGCCGCGTCGATATCGCGCCCAATGGCGTCGGCCTTGGCGATGAAGGCGCCAAAGGCGTCGGGATTGACGCCGGCAATGGTCAAGCCTTTCAGCGCCGCCGTGCCGGAACCGGACAACGCCGCAACCATCGCATCGACCGATTTGCCGCTGGTCGAAAGCGCCGCCGAGAAATCGCCGGTTCCGCTGAGGCCAGTCTCTGGCAGCACGGCGGCCAGATCGGCGCCGGCAAGTTTCAGCTGGCCGGAGAAAAGTCCGGTGCCGTCATTGTTCTTCAACTCGAACAGCCCGGAAAGCGCGCCGCCGGCGAACTTTGCCCTAAGGTCCGAAACGCGGATGCCTTCGTGGTCGAGCTTCAGCGAAAGCGCCGCGTCATAGGCCGCGGCCAACGGGCCGGCGACCAGCGACGCCGTGGTCAGGTCGAGTTCGGCCGTGAACGGCGGGCTGGCCTTCTGGTTGAACGGGGCGGTCGGCCAAGCCCTGCCGGCGCCCAGGAAGGCCTGGTCGCCAAACAGCGCCACCGCCATCGGGTCGAGATCCAGCTCGTCGAGCGCCAGCGCGCCGGCAAGATGCGGCAGTCCGTCGGTGACTTCGACATTGAGGTCACCGGAAACCGCAGCCTCGTTGATGGCGCCGCTGAGGCCGGACAGCACCAGAAGGCCGTTGCCGAAATCGGCGTCGGCCGCAAGCCACGTCGACATGCCTGTCCCCAGGCCCGGCAGGCCGATGCCTGTCGTCATCAACCACGGCTCGATGTCGGCGGCTTCCAGGCTGAGCTTGCCCTTGGCTGTGGCGCCTTGTGGCGTGCTGGCGATCGTCCCATCGAAACCGGCCTTGAAGTCGTCGCCGGTCAGGTTGAAGCTCGCCGTCATGCCGCCGCCAAGCGTGCCTTTCGCCGAAACATCGGTGGTCGCCTCGCCAACCATGCCGAGCGGCAGCGCCGGCAGGCCGTAAAGCGCCAGAAGCGCGGTGGCGTCGGTATTCCTGGCGTTGAAGGTCACGGACATCGGGGCCTCGAGAAGCCGATCGGCCAGTCCTTTGCCGGACAGCGATGCTGAAAACGCCGAGCCGCCTGCCCTGCCTTGCGCGCTGACCGCCAGTCCCGTCGTGCCGTCGCCATTGGCGGCGGCACTCGTCACCAGATCGATGCGCGCATTCTGCAACAGCTCGGGATAGGCGGCCACACGCCCCGCCAGCCCTCTCAGCACGGCATTGTCGGGATAGTGCTTCGCCGCGACATCGACCAACGGCTTGAGATCGACGGCGACCACCGAGGCATCGAGCTTGCCAGTCGGGCTCGCTGGGAAATCCTTGATCCGGCCGGTGGCGCTGATCGAGGCGCCGGCAAGCCCGCCGACCGAGAGCCGGTCGATTTCGAGCAGACCGTCGCGCAGCCTGAGCGCCGTATCGATCGTATCGGCGGTCAGTCCGCCGGCACTGACCGGCCCGGCCTTGATCTGGAAATCGAGGTCGCGGTCGGAAAAACGGTTGGCGCCCTTGTCGCTGATGAAGATCGCGGCGAAGGCGGCGAGCCCGTCGACGTCGAGTTCGCCGCCATCGAGCCGCATCAGCACCGACGGCCTTGCGTCTTCGCCCTGGCTGGAATCGATGCGGCCGGAAAATTTCGCCTTGCCGAGAACGAGCTCGAGGTCGCTGAAGGCCTGGCGGTTCCCGGTCAGGTCGACCTTGGCCTTGAAGCCGGCGGCCGGAAGCCGGCGGATCGCCTCGTCGACATCCTTCGACAGCCAGGCGGCGAAGCCGGACGGCTGCCCCACGGCCAGAAGCAGCGAACCGCTGAAGCCGAACTGATCCTCGAGATTGAGCATACCGTTTGCTTCCAGCCTGGCGCGGCCCGGGAGCGTCGCGCCCAGCGACTTCACCGACCAGCCGGCATCGGCCGGCTCGGCCGAAAGGCGCACGTCACGAACCGTCGTGTCGCCGGCCACCACCGCCGGCAGCTTCACCTCGACGGTGCCCGGTATGGTCGGCTTGGGCAGGGCGAGCAGCGCCTGCTCCAACGCCGCGACGCGCTCTGATAGCGTCAGTCCGGTCGCGGCGCCGACGGCTTCATCGAACTGCACCTGAGCGCCATCGGCCTCGATTGAAAAGCGAGGGTTCGGCCCAAGGTCGACGGCAGCCTTGCCGTCGGCGGTATAGGGATTGTCGAGTGGCCCGGTCTCGAAGCGGAATTCGTCGACACCAAGCTTCCGGTGGTCGAGCGAGAACTTGCCGTTCAGCCTGAACCCCGGCTCCGGCTTGACCGCGCTGGCGTTCATCATCTCACCGTCGGTGCCGTCAAGCTGTGCCAAACGCTTGTCGGCGCCATTCTTGTCAGAACTTGTGACCTTGAACTGGCCCGAATAGATCGCGGCGCCGTCGACAATGCCGGCATTGCCATCCGCTTCGATGACCAACGGATAGGCGTCTGGATCGGCCTTGAGCCTGAGCCGCAACTGTCCGTCGCCACCAGCCTTGCCGGTGGAGACGACGACGGTGCTGCGCAAGCCGTCGAGCCGCAGCGAACCATCCATCCGCCAGGGTCCGGCCAGCGATCTGGCAGAGATTGTCGAATTGATCTCGGAAAGAAGATGGCTGCGGCCGCCGGCGGCATGGCGCAGCGCGACCTCTCCGTCGGTCACCGTCAGCTTCTCGATCGAGATATGGCTGGGATCGAAGGGCGAGGACGGGCGTATCGCCCAGTCGACCGTGCCATCGGCGGCAATATCGATCGTCGCCTTCGGCCGCACCAGCCGCATGTCGAAGATCAGCACCGCGCCGCTCAGGAAGGGCGCCAGTTCGGCATCCATCGAAAAGGTCTCGACGGTCATTGCCGGCTGACCGCCGGGGCCGCCGGCGACAGTGACATTCGAAAAGGTCACCGAGGGAAACGGCAGCAGTTTCGCCGTTGCATCGCCCTGAACGGTGACCTTGCGGCCCAGAATGGCGCTCGCCTCGCGCTCGAAATCGGCCCGGTAGCCCGTCCAGTCGATAAAATACGGCACTACCAGCGCCGCACACAGCACCAGCACGAAAAAGCCACCGAAGAACACGAACAAGCGTGCGAGCATCAACCCCCAAGCAGTTGATTGAAAATCAGCCGCACTCTACCCGCATCAGCGTGTCGATAAAGAGGCAAATCGATCGCCCCAGGAGCAAAAGGCTCTAGTCGGCCGGCAGTATCTTCCCAGGGTTCATGATGTTCTGCGGATCGAGCGCCTGCTTGATCGTGCGCATGATGTCGACGCTGTGGCCGAGTTCATGGCGCAGGAAGCCGATCTTGCCTTGTCCGATGCCGTGCTCGCCGGTGCAGGTTCCATCCATGCCGATCGCCCGCATGTTCAGCCGCGCGACAAACTCTTCCGTCTGCTCGATTTCCCTCGGGTCGTCCGCGTCCATCAGCACCAGCACATGGAAATTGCCGTCACCGGCATGGCCGACGATCGGCGCGATCAGCCCCATCTCGGCGATGTCGGCTTCGGTTTGCGTGACGCAGTCGGCAAAGCGCGAGATCGGCACGCAGACGTCGGTCGACAGCCCCTTGGCGCCCGGCCGCAGTGTCAGCGACGACCAATAGGCGTCGTGCCTGGCCTTCCACAGTTTCGTCCGTTCCTCGGCGACACTGGTCCACAGGAACGGTCCGCCGCCATATTCTTCGGCGATCGTGCCAAAAGTTTCGGCCTGCTCGGCAACGCCGGCATCACTGCCATGGAATTCGACGAACAGGCACGGGCTTTCGGGGTAATCGAGTTTCGAATAGCTCTTCATCGCCCGCATCTGCAGCGCGTTGACCAGTTCGATGCGCGCCACCGGAATACCCATCTGGATTGTCGCGATCACCGCGTTGCAGGCCGCCTCGACGCTGGAAAACGGACAGACGCCGCCGGAAATCGCCTGCGGAATGCCCTGCAGCTTAAGCGTCAACTGGGTGATGATGCCGAGCGTGCCTTCGGAGCCGATCAGCAGCCGCGTCAGATCGTAGCCGGCCGAGCTCTTTTTTGCGCGCTTGCCGGTCGTCACGGTCTCGCCGTCGGCCATTACCGCCGTCAGCGACAACACATTCTCGCGCATCGTGCCGTAGCGCACCGCATTGGTGCCCGACGCCCGCGTCGCCGCCATGCCGCCGAGCGACGCATTGGCGCCCGGATCGATCGGAAAGAACAGGCCGGTGTCGCGCAGATGCCGGTTGAGATCTTCGCGCGTCACACCGGGCTCGACCGTGCAGTCGAGATCCTGCGGGTTGACGGCGAGGATGCGGTTCATCCGCGACGTATCGACAGAAATGCCGCCGCCCGGCGCGTTGGTATGGCCCTCCAGCGAGGAGCCGACGCCGAAGGCGATCACCGGCACGCGGTGCGCGGCGCAGGTCGACACGATCTCCTGCACCTCCGCCGTCGTCTCCGGAAACGCCACGCCATCTGGCGCCTGGGTCGGAATGTAGGTGGTGGTATGCGCGTGCTGGGCGCGGATCGCCTGCCCGGTCTGGAACCGTTCGCCGAGCCGCTGCTTGAGGATGCCGAGCACCGTGGCGATGCCTTCTTCGTTGCGCTCGACCGGATTGAGGTCGCTCAGAGCCATCGTTTCCTCCGCGAATGGACCAGTGTCCACCCTTGTTATGGACTTATGGATGCCTATCGCATCGGCCCGAAAATCGAAATCGATTTTCGGAAAGCACGATGCGAAGATTCAATGTGCTAGAGCGTACCTTGTGCGTCCAATTGGACGCACGTCGCTCTAGTCTCACCAACCACGTGCTGTCCAGCCAGAAGGAAGTTTCGATGTCCACCGCCGCCCCCTTCGTCTCTCCTCCCATGGCCATCGAAAAAGACTGGATCGACTATAACGGCCATCTCAACATGGCCTACTACAACGTGCTGTTCGACCGCTGCTCCGACGAAGCGTTCGAAATGATGGGGATGGGGCCGGATTATGCGAAGCAGCGCCGGCTGACCATCTACACGGCGGAAGTCCATGTCTGCTATGTCAGGGAGCTGCATCTCGACCACAAGGTCGATGTCTCGTTCCAACTCCTCGACCATGACGACAAGCGGCTGAGAGCCTACCAGGAAATCCGCCATATCGACGGCTGGCTCGCTGCCACGTCCGAATCATTGTCGCTGCATGTCGACATGTCCGGGCCGAAGGTGGCGCCCTTCCCGGCCGATGTCCTGGCCAAGATCGAAGCCATGCGCGCCGCCCATGCGGCGCTGCCGATGCCTGAGCGCGCCGGCCGTTCGATCGGTATTCGTCGCAAGACGCTTGAGCCGCAGTCAGACCGCCGTTAACCTTACCAGGGTTTTAACGTGAACAAGCCGAATTGAGGCGTTGCACGACTCAGTACGGCGGTCGAAGACGAGTTGCGATACGGGCGGCGGGGGCTGAAGCGGTTCGGGGAACGTGCATGAAAACCGATATCAAGGTCGAGGCGGACAGGCTGGCTGCCGACCCACGCATCAGCGACTATGATTTCTGGCGATCGCTGAAGAACCTCAACAACGAAATTTTTACCATCGCCAACAACAACGAGCCGATCCCTTTCGCCATGATCCGCTGGCGCGCCATCCTGAAGCAAGCGCGGATGAAGCGCGGGCACGCTTGATCGGGTGCGGGAAGAAATGGTCTTGTCCTCCGGTTGCATTTTTCTGGAGCGTTTGCGCCGCCCCTCATCCGGATGCCGCCACTTTCTCCCCGGGGAGAAGGGAGCTTGCCGCCGCCTTGTCGCTCTTCCCGCAACACTGGAGAATAGCGACTTCCCGTCGCGAAGGCGTCCTTCTCCCCGTCACTATACGGGAGAAGTGCCCGGTAGGGCGATGAGGGGCGGCGCGACGTTTTCCAGTCAAGCTGATGTACTGACGAGCGACCACCTCAACCATCAGGGCTGGTGCGTCACTGCCGCCAGCGGCGAACGCGCCACCACCGGCGACGACTGGATGATCGCGGTGTTGGTCATCGCAAACGGAATGATCCGGTCGATCACCCGTTCGAGCTCGGCCACCGAGCCGACATGCGCCAGCGCGATGAAACAGTCCTCGCCGGTCACCCGATCGCATTGGGCGATTTCCGGCAAGTCGCGGATGATCTCGGCCACTACAGCCAGTTGCCCCGGCACCGGCCTGATCCGCAGCCATGCCGACAGCTTCATGCCGAGCGCGGCCGGGTTGATCCGCACCGTGTAGGCCTCGATCACGCCGCTCTCCTGCAGCCGCTTGATGCGTTCGGCCACGCTCGGCGCCGACAGGCCGACCGAGCGCGCCAGTTCAGCGGTGCTGGTGCGCGCATCCTTTTCCAGCAGGCGCAGGATTTTCAGATCCGCCGCATCCAGATCAGCATTTTCGTTTCGAAGGCGTTTCAGGGAAAACTCCTTTGCTTCGGAAAGCTAATTATCTCTCTGACTAATCACTATCCATATAAACCGGAAAGACTGCCTGCGATGATGATCGCATGGAAGATCCAGCGCAATCCCCGTCTGCAATCCCTTCCCTCGCCGGCCCTGTTTTTGGCAGGCTGGCGGCCTCGCTGCCGCCGCATGTCTGGTTCGGCGTCAGTGCCGTGTTTCATTATCTCGGGCCGGCTTTCGCCGTGCTGCTTTTCCCGCATGTCGGCGTGCTCGGCATGGCCTGGCTGCGCATCGTCACGGCCGCCCTTGTCTTCGCGCCGCTGACGCGGCCCTGGACGGCCTTCGCCCGCGCCGACCGGCCGACACGGCTGTTGCTTCTCGGTTTTGGCGCCTGCCTCGGCGTGATGAATTGCTCCTTCTACCTGGCACTCGACCGCTTGCCGATCTCGCTGGTCGCGGCGATCGAATTCGTCGGCACCATCGGCGTTGCGCTGGTCGGCGTCAGAAGCCCGCGCAATCTCGCGGCCCTTGCCATTGCCGTCACCGGAACCTTGCTGCTCATCGACGTCAAATGGTCAAGCGACCCGATCGGCCTGTTCTGGGCTTTCCTCAACGGCGCGCTGTTCGTCGGCTACATCGTGCTTGGCCATCGCGTTGCCCGCGCCGGCGCTGGCGACGGCATCGGCGGCCTGGGCGCTGCCATGGCGGTCGCCTTCCTCATCGTGCTGCCGATCGGCTTCACCGATGCGCTGCCGGCTTTCACGGCGCCGCCACTGCTCATCGCCGCCATCGGCGTCGGCATCTGCTCGTCGGTCATCCCCTATATCTGCGACCAGCTTGCCATGTCGCGGCTGCCCCGATCGAGCTTCGCGCTGATGCTGTCGTTGCTGCCGGTCACCGCCACGCTGATCGGCGTCATTGTGCTCCGCCAGATACCCAGCCCTGCCGATTGCATCGGCATCGCTCTGGTGGTGGCCGGCGTCGCTTTCCACAAACCGGCAAATGCCTGATCAGGCGAGCTTCTCCTTGAGAAAGGCGATCGTCCGGCCCCAGGCGAGGTCCGCCGCGTTCTTGTCGTAGCGAGCCGCCGACGTGTCGTTGTTGAAGGCATGATTGGCGCCTTCATAGATATGGATCGTGTGCTCGACCTTGGTTGCATCGAGTTCCTTTTTGAAGGCGTCGATACCGGCATTGATGCGGGTGTCGAGCCCGGCATAATGCAGCAGCAGCGCCGCCTTGATCTTCGGCACATCCTCGGCCTTCGGCTGCATGCCGTAATAGGCGACAGCCGCAGCCAGATCCGGCGCGTTGGCAGCCAGTGTGTTCACCGTGGCGCCGCCCCAGCAGAAGCCGACCGCGGCGACCTTGCCGTTGCCATCCTCGCGGCCCCTAAGGAAAGCGACCGTTGCGACCGCATTGGCGGTGGTCTGAGCCGGATCGAGTTTAGAAATCTGCTCGCGCGCCTTGTCTTCGTCGGCCGGCGTGCCGCCGAGCGGCGACAGGAAGTCCGGGGCCAGCGCAACGAAGCCTTCCAGCGCCACGCGCCGCGTCACATCGCGTATATGCGGGTTGAGCCCCCTGTTCTCGTGCACGACGATGACGGTGCCGAGCTTGCCTGACTGGCCGGCCGGCTTGACCAGATAGCCCTTCATCTCGCCACCGCTGCCGGGGTAGCTGATGTCCTCGCCCGTCACGCGTGCATCGTCCTCGGCAACAACCGCCGCCCGGGCCGAATTCGCCGCCAGCAGCGGTGCGATTGCGGCGGCCGCCGCACCTGATCCGGCAAGCCTGGTCAACTGTTCCATGAAGCGCCGCCGGTCGAGCGTCAGATGCGTGTATTCGTCATAGGCGTCGATCATCGCCTGGGTAATGGCGGGTCTCTTCACGGCGGGGCTGGCAGGGCTCGGTTTTGTCATGGCGCTCTCCTCGGCTTCGGGAACATGTCCGCCGCGCAAGATAGGGTACAAGCCCGCACGGTCCAGTCACGGATCAGTGAGCCGCTGGTGGCGCAAGCGCAGGTCCGCCAGACCGGCGGCTGGTCCAGGATGATACTCCTTCCGACCGGTGCGCTCCGCGGCGCGCCCATGGGCAACCGCGCATTTGCGTCCTGCATTCTCCGACCCGCCGTGCCTGTCGAGCAGGCCGGCGCTTTGGCTGGCGTGCCATCGGATTTGCAACTCCCCCGGCTGGACAGAGAACAAAACGGAGACACTTCTGGCCTTTCGCTGCCGAATCACTACATTCGGAGGAGATGTCCGGCTTTTCGGAAGATATGCCTTTTTTTGATGAACCGAACGCGCGGCCCGTGGCCCCGTCGGGCATTGCTGCGCGCGCCATGGCTGCCCGCAGCGGCCATGCCAATGCGCCCGATTATCTGAACGGTCTCAACCCCGAGCAGCGGCTGGCCGTGGAAACCACCGAAGGCCCGGTTCTGGTGCTGGCCGGCGCCGGCACCGGCAAGACGCGCGTCCTGACCACCCGCATCGCCCACATCCTCGCCACCGGCAAGGCCTTCCCTTCGCAGATCCTCGCCGTCACCTTCACCAACAAGGCGGCGCGCGAGATGAAGCAGCGCATCGGCCTGCTGATCGGCGAAGGCAATGTCGAAGGCATGCCGTGGCTCGGCACCTTCCACTCGATTGGAGTGAAGCTGCTGCGCCGCCACGCCGAGCTTGCCGGGCTCAGATCCGACTTCACCATTCTCGACACCGACGACGTCGTGCGCCTGATCAAGCAGCTCATCCAGGCCGAAGGACTGGACGACAAACGCTGGCCGGCCAAGCAGTTCGCCCAGATGATCGACGGCTGGAAGAACAAGGGGCTTGGCCCCGCCGAGATTGCCGAGGGCGACGCCCGCGCCTTCGCCAACGGCAAGGGCCGTGAGCTCTACAAGTCCTATCAGGAGCGGCTGAAGACGCTGAATGCCTGCGATTTCGGCGATCTCCTGTGCCACCCGATCCGCATCTTCCGCGCCAATCCGGACGTGCTGAAGGAATACCACAAGCGCTTCAAATACATCCTCGTCGACGAGTACCAGGACACCAACACCGCCCAATACATGTGGCTGCGGCTGCTGGCGCAGCGGCCGGATGCCGGACGAGCTTCAACATCAACAGGTTTGCAAACGGTCGAAGGCCGCAAGCCCGACCGGGCGTCCGAGCCCTTGCGAGGCCCCTCCCGCGACGCCGAAGGCGCGCAAAAAAGGGGGGTCGGGCCCGCGCCGGCAGGCGCGGAACAGCCCGTGAGCGATAACAAAGTCAATATCTGCTGCGTCGGCGACGACGACCAATCGATCTACGGCTGGCGCGGGGCCGAGGTCGACAACATCCTGCGCTTCGACAAGGATTTCCCCGGCGCCACGATCATCCGGCTGGAACGCAACTACCGCTCCACCGCGCACATCCTCGCCACCGCCTCCCACCTCATCGCCCACAATGAAAGCCGCTTCGGCAAGACGCTGTTCACCGAAAAGATCGCTGAGGACGACGAGAAGGTGCATGTCCATGCCGCCTGGGATTCCGAGGAAGAGGCCCGCGCCGTTGGCGAAACCATCGAGGCCTACCAGCGGCAGAAGCACAATCTCAACGACATGGCCATTCTTGTCCGCGCGTCCTTCCAGATGCGCGAGTTCGAGGACCGCTTCGTCACCCTCGGCCTCAACTACCGCGTCATCGGCGGCCCGCGCTTTTACGAGCGCCTCGAAATCCGCGACGCCCTGGCCTTCTTCCGCGTCGTCGCGCAAGGGGCAGACGACCTCGCCTTCGAGCGCATCGTCAACGTGCCGAAGCGCGGGCTGGGCGAAGCCACCATCCGCCAGATCCACGACACCGCCAGGGCGCTGCGCATCCCGATGCTGGAGGCTGCGGAAAAACTCGCCGAGAGCGACGAGTTGAAGCCGAAGCCGCGCGCAGCACTGCGCGAAGTCGCCGCCAATTTCGAGCGCTGGCAGAAGGCGCTGGAGACTACGCCGCACACCGAGCTGGCCGAGACCATCCTGGAGGAGAGCGGCTACACCGACATGTGGAAGAACGACCGCTCGGCGGAAGCGCCCGGCCGGTTGGAAAACCTCAAGGAACTGATCCGGTCGATGGAGGAGTACGAATCGCTGCGCTCCTTCCTCGAACATGTGGCGCTGGTGATGGACGCCGAGCAGAACGCCGAGCTCGACGCCGTCAACATCATGACGCTGCATTCGGCCAAGGGCCTCGAATTCGAGACGGTTTTTCTGCCCGGCTGGGAGGAAGGACTGTTCCCGCATCAGCGCGCTCTCGACGAGGGCGGCCGCTCCGGGCTGGAGGAAGAGCGGCGGCTGGCCTATGTCGGGCTCACCCGCGCCAAGAAGAACCTGCATTTGTGGTTCGTCTCCAACCGCCGCATCCACGGCCTGTGGCAATCGACGATCCCGTCGCGCTTCCTCGATGAATTGCCGGAAGCCCATGTCGAAATCGCCGAGAGCGGCAACTCCTATGGCGGTTACGGCAATGCCTATGGCGGCGGCTCCTTCGCCTCCGGACGGGGCGGCCAGGCGGCAGGACGGCAGAATCCTTACGGCGCTTCGCGCTTCGACAATGTCGGCGCAGAAAAATCCGGCGCCTTCTCCAGCACCTATGCAACGCCGGGCTGGCAGCGCGCGCAGCAGAACCGCACCGAGGCGACCGACCGCAACTGGGGCTCGCGCTCCGGCCACCAGGTCGAGCGCATCGGCTATGGCGAGACCGACAGTGGCTATGGCGCCGGCCGCACCTCAATCAAGGGCCGCACCATCGACGGCGAGCTGGTCGCCAAATCCGTTGCCGACACGCCATCCCGCTTCAGCGTCGGCGATCGCGTCTTCCACCAGAAATTCGGCAACGGCAACATTGCCGCCATCGACGGCAACAAGCTGACCATCGACTTCGACAAGGCCGGCCAGAAACGCGTGCTGGACGGGTTTGTCACCGGGGTGTGAGTCTCCCCCTCACCGATACCGCGCCTGGTTCCATTTGTGGCCGAGCAGCGACAGGATGATGATCAGCCCGTTGAAGAACTGGACATAGAAGCCGCTCAGGCCTGCCGCGACGACGCCGGTCTGGATGAACGACACGGTGACGGCGCCGATGGCGCCGCCGACCACGGTGCCGACGCCGCCCCAGGTCGGCGTGCCGCCAACGAACACCGATGCCAGCACCGGCAGCAAATAGCCGTCGCCGGCCGTCGGCCACCAGGTGAAGTTGATCATCACCGAGAAGGTGCCGGCGATCGCCGCCCCGATGCCGACGAAGACGAACACTTTCACCCGCACGCGCTTGACGTCGATGCCCATCTGCTGGGCGCTGTCGGGATTGTCGCCGACCACCTTCACCTGCGCGCCGAAGCGATGCCTGTTGTAGAGCAGCGCCGACAGCACGACGAAGCCGATGGCCCAGAAGATCTGCACCGGGATGCCGTAGAGCTGGCTGGAGAAGACCTTGTAGGCCCAGCTGTCGGCAAGGCTGGTCAGCGCCGTCGACCTGCCTTCGTTGATGATCTGGATCAGGCCGCGCAGCAGGAAGTTCATGCCGAGCGTGGCGATCAGCGACGACAGCCCACCATAGACGACCAGCGACCCGACCAGGAAGCCGAGCAACGTGCCCGTTGCAATGGCGGCGGCGATGCCCAGAAACGGGTCGTAGCCGGCCTGCACGACCAGCGCGAAGACCCATGAGGCAAAGCCCATCGTCGCCGGAAACGACAGGTCGATCTCGCCGCAGGTGACGACGAAGACCAGCGGCACCACCACGAACAGCGCAACCGGCAGCGTGGTGAGCACGGAACTGTAGAGATACCAGGTGGTGAAGACGGTCGGGTTGGCGATCATGAACACCGTCATCATCACCACGAATACGGCAAGCGTGCCGAGTGCGGCGCGGTTGTCGAGGATGAAGCCGCGCACCCAGTGATCGGATGGGTGTTTCCACTCTTTCCGGGGATTGCCGGGACGGGAGATGCCGGCGGACGGCTCGTGCAGATCGGGCTCCATCGTCTTGCTCATCGTGCTCTCTGCTCCGCGTCGCCGGCGTCGTGCAGTCCCGGCAATCCGCCCGGATGTGCAACGTCTTCCATGAAGTTGACGAGGTCTTCGGCCGACTTGACTTGGCTGCGGTCGGCGGTGAGCGCGACCTTGCCGCGATCCAGCACCACGAAACGATCGGCGATGTCGAAGACGTGGTGGATGTTGTGGCCGATGAACAGGATCGACCGTCCGCTCGCCCGCACCTGGCGCACGAAATGGAAGACCTTGGCGGTCTCGGTCAGCGACAGCGCCGTCGTCGGCTCGTCGAGGATGATCAGGTCGGCCTGCTTGTAGATGGCGCGGGCGATCGCCACGCCCTGGCGTTCGCCGCCGGAGAGCTGGCCGACGATCGATTGCGGCGTGAACACTTTCGAGGTGAAGCCGATCTCGCGCATCAGCCGGCTCGCCTCCTCGATTTCCTTGTTGACCTTCAGCCAGCCGAGAAAGCCGGTGAGTTCGCGGCCCATGAAGATGTTGCGTACGATCGTCTGCTGCACGGCCAGCGCCCGGTCCTGGAATACCGTCTCGATGCCGGCGTCGCGCGAGCGCGCGGCGCTCCAGCCGGTCACCGGCTGGCCGCGGATGAGGATCTCGCCGCTGGTCGGCTTGACCACGCCGGAGAGGATCTTGATCAGCGTCGACTTGCCGGCGCCGTTGTCGCCGATCAGGCCGACCACCTCGCCGCGGTCGACGCTGAGATTGACCCCGCCCAGCGCATAGACCTGACCGTAGGACTTGCTGATGTCGCGCAGTTCGATGAGGCGTTCGGCCATGGCGATCCTCGCTTGGTTCCGGCTGCGGTCGCAAGACCGGCAGCCGTGTCAAAAGGTCAGCGCAGCGCCTGCTTGGCGAGCTCGGCGACGATCTCGTAATTGTCAGGCGTGACGAAGCCGGCGCCGGTGTCGACATTCATTGGCGCCAGGCCCAGCACCACCTGCTGGCAGAGGCTGAGGATCGGCAGATAACCCTGCAGGAACGGCTGCTGGTCGGCCGTCAGTTGGACCCAGCCGCCCTTGAAGCCCTCGACGATCTGCGGGCTGGTGTCGAAGCCGAAATTGAAGATATCGCCAGCCTTCCTGCCCGCCGCCTGCATGTAAGTCGGGACGTTGCCCAGCATCTGTCCGCCGGGATAGCCAACCGCCTTGACGTCGGGATTGTTGAGGAGTGCTGCGGTAATCACCGGAATGGCCAGGTTGGGATCGGAAGCCCATTCGCCGCTCGGCGGCGAGGAGAGCTGGATGACCTCGACGCCCGCCTCTTTCAGGGCGGCGACCGTGCCGCGCTCGCGCGCGCCGCGGCTCTCGTTCTCGAACGGGCCGATCATGATCGCCTTGTCGCCGGCCTTGAGCCCGGCCAGCTTGAACGCCTCGGCGCCGAGCGCGCGGCCCTGCTCTTCCTGCTGGGCGCCGACATAGCCGCCGCCGAACGATGCCGTGACCTTCGGCACCGGCACGTTCTGGTACATCATGCTGATGCCGTCCTTGTGCGCCTGTTCGGCCAGCGGCATGATCGAAGCATCGCCCGGGTGGCCCATCATGGCGATGCCGCCGGGCTTGACCGCGACGGCCTCGCGCAATTGCTGCACCATCTTCTCGACATCCCACTGGGAGAAGATGTAGTCGACCTTCGGCCCAAGATCGGCCTCGGCCTGCTTGGCGCCATTGTAGACGATGGTGCCGAAGGCGTCGCCCTCGGCGCCGCCGACGAAGAAGCGGATGTGGACGTCCTTGCACCACTGGGCATCGAGCGCCTGGGCAGGCAAGGTGGAGATTGCAGCGGCGAGCGCCGTGGCGCCCGCCATGACGGTCGAGCGCAGAACTGTCCTTCTCATCGTGATGCTCATGCACGTTCCTCCCTTTGTTCCCTCGCAAGCCGAGGGGTCTTCGACGAATGCTTCGGCTTCTCGCCGCATTGCTTCGCTGGCCGGCTCCCTGTTCGATGCATGTCATTGTCGCAAAACCGCTGCACACTTTTGCGCGACATGCATTAGCCTCACGCCGGGTTCGGCAGATACGTCGCACCTCCCCGGCATTGCTTGAGGTAGTCCAGCGCCCGCACTTGCCCTGTAATTTCGAGGTCGCCGCGATAAACCGGGTCGTGCCAGCCTTCGATGTCGATGGCGCCCTTGTATCCGGCCAGCCGCAATTCGCTGATCACCCGCGTCCAGTCGCTGTCGCCGAAGCCAGGCGTGCGCATTTGCACGAACGGCAGCCGGCCGAACACGCCATGCTCGCGGATCGCGTCCCAGCGCACCGTCGCGTCCTTGCCGTGGACATGGAAAATGCGCGGCGCCCATTTGCGGATCTGCGGGATCGGATCGATCAGATAGACGAGCTGGTGGCAGGGCTCCCATTCCAGGCCGAGATTGTCATCTGGCAATTCGTTGAACATCAGCTCCCAGGCGTCCGGATTGTGGGCGATGTTCCAATCTCCATCAGCCCAGTTGCCGTCCATCGCGCAATTCTCGAAGGCGATGCGCACGCCCTTGTCGGCGGCGCGCCGGGCCAGTGGTCCCCAAACCTCGCGGAAGCGCGGCAGGCTGTCAGGCAGCGGCTTGCCGCGGAGGCGGCCGGTGAAGCCGCTGACCATCGAGGTGCCGAACAGATGCGCATGGTCGATGGCCGTCTCCCAGGCATCAAGCACGCCGCGATCGACATCGCCACTTTCCAGCGGATTGCCGAAGACGCCGAGCGAGGAGACGACGACGTCGGCGTCGCCGATCGCCTCGCGGATCTGGCCGGCCAGCCGCGGAAGATCCTTGCCGCCCAGCGTCTGCCAGAAGAAGGGCTGGATGCTCTCGAAGCCGAGCGGCAGGATCGCCTTGATATAGGCGGCCGGGTCATCGAGATTGGCCCGCACCATGGTGCCGATCCGGATGTCGAGAAGCGGGTTTGGCATCGTCACCCTTCCTGTGCGATCGCGACCCGGCGCACGGTTTCGGCGCTTTCGATCGCGGCAAAGACCATGGCCAGGCTCTTGATGTTGTCGGCGCCGCGCGTCTCCGGCTCGCTGCCGGTTTCGACGGCGCGCACAAAATCCTGGATGATGCCGAGATGGCCGCCGATGCGGTCTCTCGGATCGAGCGGCGGCACGGCGAGCGGCTCCGTGCGATCGAACAGGCCTTCACGGATAGGCCGCGCGACTTCCGCCCTCAGCCCATCCTCACCGTCCCAGACCAGGCTGCCGTGCTCGGCGACGATGCGCCATGTGCTCTCCCAACTGGTGCGGAACCCGTCGGCGCACCAGGAGCCGGCATAGGTGAACAGCTTGCCGCCGCCGAGCTCGAAGATTGCGGTGGCCGACGATCCCTGCCGGTACCAGGAATTGACCGGCTCCCATTCCTGGCAGTAGACGCTGGCCGGCGCGCCGCCGACCATGTAACGGGCGGCGTCGAAAGTATGGATAGCCATGTCGAGCAGCAGGACATGGCGCATCTCCTCGCGAAACCCGCCGAAATGCGGCGCGACGAAGAATTCGGCGTGGATGCTGGTTGGCGCACCGATGGCGCCGGAATCGAGAAAACGCCTGATGCGCCTGACGTTGGCGACATAGCGGCGGTTCTGGACGACGGCGTGAACGCGCTTGGCGCGTCGGGCAGCCTCGACGATGGCGCGCGCGTTCTCCGGGCTGTCAGCCAGCGGCTTCTCCGTCAGGAGGTGGCAATGATGGGCAAAGGCCGAAAGCGCGACATCGCGCCGGGCCGCGGGAACCACGACGTCGAACACTGCGTCGGGCTTGGTCTGGTCGAGCACGGCGTCAAGACTGGTTCCGACAATGGCGCCGGCAAGCTCATATTCTCGCGCCCTTGCCTTCGCCCGCTCGGCATCGAGGTCGACAAGGCCGACAACAGCCAACCCGTCGATCTGCCTCGCCGCATCGAGCCAGTGCTTGCTCATCGCTCCGCAGCCGACCAGGACGACATTCATCATCCAGCGCTCCTCCTCCGCTCGGCCCTCCAGACCGATCGTCACGGCATGACCGTAAACGTTTTTCCGTAAACGTTTACGAGAACACACCCGAAGGCGTAGAATGTCAATTGGCCGCTCGCGAAAATCAGCTTTATCACCTTGGCCTGAAGAGCGGCCGGTGATAGCCAAGAAAGGGGAGAACCGTCCTTTGGCGTCCAGCATCCACGACCTTGCGCGTCACCTGAACATTTCGATCGGCACCGTGTCGCGCGCGCTCAACGGCCGTGCCGACGTCAATGCCGATACGCGCCAGCGCGTGCTCGATGCGGCGGCAAAGCTGAACTATTCGCCGAACCAGTCCGGCCGCAGCCTGCGGCGCGGCGCCACCCACTCGATCGCCTTCATGCTGCAGCCGCACCCGGGCGACCAGCAATATGGCGAGCCGTTCTTCATTCCGTTCCTGACCGGGCTGCAGGCGAAACTCGCCGAAGGCGGGCTCGACCTGATCGTGGTGATGGGCGCGCCGGGCGACTACCAGCAGGAGCGCCTGCGCCGGGTGGTCGAGACGCGCCGGGCCGACGCCGTGGTGCTGGCCTATACGCGTCGCGAGGACGAGCGCATCGATTACCTGACCAGGGTCGGCTTCCCGTTCGCGACGCTCGGCCGCAGCCGCTCTGGCGGCAAGACCTATCCGTCGCTCGACCTCGATTTCGAAAAAGCCGGGGCCGACGCGGTTGACCGCCTGGTGGCGCGCGGCCACCGCCGCATCGCCGCCATCCGCCCGTCCCTCAACCTCAATTTCGGCTACCTGTTCCTGGCCGGCTATCGCAAGGCCTTGCGGCGGCATGGCATCGAGGTCGACCCCGGGCTGATCGCGAAAGGCTTCATCAACGAGGCCGGCGGCGACGCGGTGACGCCGCAGGTCATGCGCTCCAAGGACCCGCCGACCGCCATCATCTTCAACAATGACGCGATGGCGCTCGGCGGCTGCAAGGCGCTGGCCGAGATGGGCATCAAGCCCGGCCACGACATTGCTGTGATCGTCATCGTCGACACGCCGCTGTGCCGCTATTTTTCACCGGCACTGACCGGCTTCCGCCCTCGCCTGGAGCCGATGGGACGGCGGCTGGCCGAAATGCTGCTGGCGTCCATCCCGGCCTTCGCCGGCCCCGAAGGCGCGCGGATCATCCGTGAGGTCTGGCCGCTGGAGTTGATCGCGCGCGACAGCGATTGATGATGGCTGGAGCTCTCCGGTCGGCTCGATCACGTCGCTGGCGCCTGAGACGCCGAATGGCTGAACGACAGCGCGCAGGCCTTCCCTCCAGCCACGTCGATCGCCTAGGATGAGCCAAGCGCAGCAGGGGAGAATCCATGGGCAAGGGACGGGTCGAGGCATTTTCCGATGGCGTCATGGCCATCATCATCACCATCATGGTGCTGGAATTGAAGGTGCCGCATGGCGCGGAGTTTTCCGCGCTGGCACCGCTATGGCCCACCTTTCTCAGCTACGTGCTGTCCTTCATCTATGTCGGCATCTACTGGAACAATCTGCACAACATGTTCCACACCGTGCAGCGGGTCGATGGCCGCGTGCTGTGGGCCAATCTCCATCTGCTGTTCTGGCTGTCGCTGATGCCCGTGACCACCGCCTTCATGGGTGAAAACCATTTCGCGCCGGTGCCTGTCGCCGTTTACGGTGTTGTCCTGGCGCTTTGCGCGGCCGCCTACTTCATTCTGGTCGTCATGCTGCATCGGCTGCATGGCAACGACACTGCCTTCGCCAGAGCGGCAGGCACCGACCGCAAGGAAAAGATCTCGGTGGTCCTCTACATCGCCGCCATTCCGCTGACCTTCGTCAATCAATGGATCAGCGTCGCGCTCTATGTGCTGGTTGCCATGATCTGGTTCGTGCCGGACAAGCGTTTCGAAAGGCAGATCGAAAAATAGGTCCGCCCTATCCCCGCATTGCCTTCAGCTTTTCCGCCACCGAGGCGGCGAGGTCGGCATAGCGCTCCTCCAGCCGCTCGGCCGCCTTGATCACCGAAAAATCATGGCCGAATTTTTCCAGCGCCATGCGCAGCTTCTCGACGAACTCCGCCTGTTTTTCGAGCGCCGAAAACAGCGTTCTCACTTGCGCTTCGCTGATGTCGGGATTGGCAAGCATTTGCGGCACCTCGCGGCTCATCTGGTCGCCGGTGGCGGTCTGTTCTTTCAGGATCTCGATCCAGTCGGTCAATCGGTAATCTCCTTCTTACGCGGACAGCATGCGCAGCGCCTGCCGATGTGGTCAACCCAAGGACGCCCAAACGGGCTTGCGCGAGCCTGTCGCCGCGTTAAGTTCGGCGCAACCTGAACGAGGACACTATCGATGACCACCGACGCCGAAATCCAGAGCGCTTTGCCTGCCCTTGGCTCCGGCAACGTTGCCGTCATCACCGGCGGCGCAAGCGGCATCGGCCTTGCCGCGGCCAGGCGGCTGGCGGCAATGGGCTTGAAAATCGTGCTTGCAGACATCGCCGGCCCGCGGCTCGATGAGGCTGCCCGCACCGTTGCCACGATTGCCGGCGGCAGCGCCGTGCTTGCTGTCGCGACCGACGTCTCGAAAGCCGACGAAGTCGACCGGCTGGCCGAAAAGGCATTCGATGCCTTCGGCGGCGTGTCGCTGTTGATGAACAATGCCGGCGTCGGCAACAATCCCGGCAAACCCTGGGAGAACCGCGACGGCTGGAAGCGGCTGCTGGACATCAATTTCTGGGGTGTCGTCCATGGCATCGAGACCTTCGTGCCACGCATGCTGGCTGCAGGAAAACCGAGCCTGATCGTCAACACCGGCTCCAAGCAAGGCATCACGACGCCGCCCGGCAACCTTGCCTACAACGTCTCCAAATCAGGCGTGAAGAGTTTTACCGAAGGCCTGGCGCATGCGCTGCGTAACGAGGCCGGTGCCAACATCGCAGCGCATCTGCTCATTCCGGGGTTCACTTTTACCGGCCTGACCGAAGGTGCGACCGAAAAGCCCGCCGGCGCCTGGACCGGCGAGCAGGTGATCGACTTCATGCTGGCCGCGCTGGTGCGTGGCGATTTCTACATTCTTTGTCCTGACAACGAAGCGACGCGGCCCATGGACGAAAAGCGCATGGCCTGGGCGATCGGCGACATCATCGAGAACCGCCCTGCTCTGTCGCGCTGGCACCCGGACCACAAGGACGCTTTCGCGGCGTTCATGGAAAGCTGACGCTCACGCCGCATGTGTCTTCGAGCCGCGCTTTTGCGCAGTGGCTTTCTTGACCGCTGTATCGTGCCGTTTCGCCGCCTGTTCACATTTTTTGCGGATCTCCTCGACCTCGGATTCGGTCAGGTGCTCGATGCCGATAAACGTATTGTGAGCTTTGCCGACCCGGATCAACTCGTCGAGTTTCGTCTGAATCGCCGTGCCATCGCGGTTCTGGGTGTTCTGGATGAGGAACACCATCAGGAAGGTGACGATCGTCGTGCCGGTGTTGATGATGAGCTGCCACGTATCGGAAAACCCGAACATCGGTCCGCTTGCCCCCCACGCAACAATGATCAGGAAACAGACGGCGAATGTCGACGGCAGACCAGCTAGATGCGCAACATAGTTGGCGATCCTGGTGAAAAGCTTCTCTATCATGGCAGGAGAAACAACCAGCATCCGCTGAGGTTCCCTCCTTTCACCGACGTAGCCGTTCAGAGACCCGCAAAGCTCAGGGGATTTCGTGCTCCCAGCGATCGAGAAAGGCCTCGATCGGCATTGCCTGCATGTCGGGGACTGCCTTGGCCAGTTTTTCGACCGACCAGTCCCACCAGCCGAGGCTTTCAATCCGCGCAGCGGTTTTCTCGGCAAAACGCTGGCGCAGCGGCTTGGCTGGAACCCCGGCGACAATCGCATAAGCCGGTACATCGCGCGTCACCACCGCATTGGCACCGACGATCGCGCCATTGCCGATGGTCACATCAGGCATGATCACCGCGCCATGCCCGATCCAGACGTCGTGGCCGATGGTGACGGACGTCGCCCGCCGCCGTTCGCGGAACGCCGCGTCGACGCCGAGCCAGCGAAAATACTCGTTTGGCCGGTAGCTGACCTTGTGCTGGGTCAACCGCTCGATCGGATGCTCGAGCGCGTTGATACGGCTGTTGGCGGCGATCGAACAGAACTTGCCTGTTGTCGTGTAGATCGCCTCGGCGTGGCGCTCGAAATAGGAGAAGTCACCCACTATGACTTCGCGCAAGATGACCCGCTCGCCGATCGAGGCGTAGCGCCCAAGCTTGCATGCCTTCAATTCCGCGGTCGGGTGGATGCGCGGCTCGGGGTCCTTCAGGACAAGATTTTCGGGACGGTCCATGCCGGCGGCTTTACGCCCGAGCGACTGGTCCCGCAAGCGGCAGCAGTCGTCCGTCACCTGTTTCCAGAGCCTATTTCGGCTTGCCGTTGGTCCACACCACGTTCTGGCCATAGAGCGGCACCGTGGTGACCGACATTTTCGCTGAACCGTCCTGCACCTGGCGCGAATGCGACAGATAGATCAGGGTCTCGTTGGCTTTATCGTAGATGCGGTTCACCACCTGTTTCTTCCAGATCAGGCTGATGCCTTGCTTGAACACCTCCTCGCCGGCATCGCTCATGTCGATGTCGCCGATGGTGATCGGCCCGGTTTGGCGGCAGGCGATCGAGGAATCGGACGGGTCCTCGAACCAGTTGCCCTTTTGCAGGCGATCGATCACGCCACGGTCGAAATAGGAGACATGGCAGGTCACGCCTTCGACCTTCGGGTCCTTGATCGCCTCGACGATGATGTCGTTGCCTAGCCAGTCGACGCCGACCTTGCCGACCTCCTGGGCGACAGCCGCACCAGCACCGATGACAAGGCACGCGGCCAAAGCGCCGCCGATCAATTTTCGCCCAATCAGTCCTTGCCCAATCAATCGTTGCCCAATCAGTCGTCGCCCAATCAGACGTTGCAACAAAGCCTCCTGCCGTTCGAGTTTTGCCGACCTCAGGTGGGACGGGCGACAGCACTTTGCAAGCGGATCAATTTTTTAAGGGAAAGCCGGTTGCGGCAACGCGACATCTTTGCGCGAGCGAGATCAAACCGTTAAGAGTGTCGCCCAACAAGCTCCAAAGGCGCCGATACGGCGCCGATGAAAATCGCGACGGACACCCAATTGATGATGCGTTCAATACTGGTCGGCATTCTCGTCCTGATGGCGGCGGGCATCGGCTGGCTCACCTTCGAGTGGTACCGTGGGCACTATGGCGGCGAGCCGTTCGGCGCACCGTTCACGCTGGTCGACCAGAAGGGCGCTCCGATCACCGAGGCTGCCTTTCGCGGCCAGCCCAGCGTCGTCTTCTTCGGCTTCACCCATTGCCCGGAAGTCTGCCCGACCACGCTGTTCGAACTGGCCGGGTGGCTGAAGACGATGGGTGACGATGGCAAGAACCTGCGCGCCTATTTCGTGACGGTCGACCCGGAGCGCGACACGCCCGAAATCATGAACGCCTATATCAGCAACTTCTCCGACCGCATCCTCGGTATCACCGGCGACCCGGACAAGGTCCGCGCCATGGCCAAATCCTTCGGCATCTATTCGAAAAAGGTCGATACCGGCGACGGCGACTACACGATGGACCACACCGCTTCGGTGCTGCTGCTCAACGCCAGGGGCGATTTCGCCGGCACCATCGCGTATGGCGAAAGCCCGGACGCCGCCATCGCCAAGCTCAAGCGGCTGGCGGCAGGCTAGCGCATGATCCCGAACCGAAGGTCCGCGCCTGCGAAAAGTGGGAACCGGTTTTCGGGCAAGATCATGCTCACCAAGAAAATCGTTTGATGACCCAAACGCGGCTTTATTTCAGCACTGGAAAGATCGAGGCCGACCGTATCTTCGCGGCGTTCGAAGCGGCATTCGAAGATGAGGGCCTGCCGATTGGCCTGGTCGAAGTCGACGAGGACCGCGATATCCATGAAGTGTCGCTCTATGCCGACGGCGATGTCGAGGCCGTCGAGGCGCGCCTGAAGGAGATTCTTGCCGGGCTTGCCCTGTCGAGGCCGATTGCGCGCGAGCCCGTGCCTGATATCGATTGGGTGACGCGTTCTTTGGAGGGACTGAAGCCGGTGCGCGCCGGCCGTTTCTTCGTCCACGGCGCGCATGATCGCAGGAAGCGCCACAGCGGCGAGCTCGCCATCGAGATCGAAGCGGGCCTGGCTTTCGGCACCGGCCATCACGGCACCACCGCCGGCTGCCTCGAAATGCTGGAACAGGTCGTGCGGCGCGAGCGCCCGCGCAACGCGCTCGACCTCGGTACCGGCAGCGCGGTGCTGGCCATCGCGCTGGCCAAGCTCGCCCATATTCCGGTGCTGGCGACCGACATCGATCCGGTCGCCACAAAAGTCGCCGCTGCCAACGCGCGGCTCAACCACGTCAAGGCGCTCGTCGAAACGGTGACGGCGCCGGGCTTCCACCATCCGATTTTTGCCGCGCGCGGCCCTTTTGGCCTCATCGTCGCCAATATACTGGCGCGGCCGCTGATGCGGCTGGCGCCCGAAATGGCCGGGCATATCGGTTTGGGCGGCTCGATCGTGCTGTCAGGCATCCTCGACCGGCAACGCGACGCGGTGATCTCGGCCTATGTCGGCCAGCAGTTCCGCCATGTCAGGACGTTGCATCGCGAAGGCTGGGTGACGATCCACCTCAAGCGGTGACGCGCAGCGCCTTCAATCGCACGCCGCAAAATCGCTCAGACGTAGCGCGACCTTGCCGCCTTCTTCAGTTCTTCGCGATCGTAGCCGTGCGCTTTCAGCGTTTCGTCGTCAAAGCCAAGCAAAACGCCGCTCACATAGCGGCTCGCTTCGCGCTGGCGCGCTTCGATGAGAGCGTTCACGGCGCTTCTGAAAAATCCGCGTCTGGCTGAAATCGTGGACATGATGGTCTCCTTCGCAGGGCAGTAAGACTCGTTCCTCCACGTCGAAAAGGTAAGGTCTACTGACCTTTTTTTAAATCGCTGATTCTGCATGGCGTCCATGCGCAAAAGCGCACGTCGATGGCCGCTGTCGATGGCGGCGCCGCCCCTCTGCCCTGTTGGATCGAATCCGGCCGAAGCTCGGCGCAGCAAAAGTCGATTCCGATTTTCGGGGTCATGCGCTACGGTCGCGCCAGCATCCAAGGAGAGGCCATGATGTTCCAGACCTTTGATTCCGCAGGCGACCCCGCCGTTGGCAAGCCGCGTGTGGCGTTGCTGCGTCAATGGCTGGCGGCCAACGGGCTGGATGGCTTCATCGTGCCTCGTGCCGACGAGCATCAGGGCGAATATGTCGCCGACCGCTCGGCGCGGCTGAAATGGCTGACCGGCTTCAGCGGTTCGGCCGGCGTCGCCATCGTGCGCGGTGACCGCGCCGTCGTGTTCGTCGACGGCCGCTATACGCTGCAGGCGCGCCACGAGGTCGATCTCGACATCTTTTCGATCGAAAGCCTGGTCGACAATCCGCCCGCCACCTGGATCAAGGACAATCTCGGCAAGGGCGTGCGGCTTGGCTTCGATCCGTGGCTGCAGACGATCGGCGACGTGAAAGCGTTGAAAGCGTCGGCCGAAAAATCGGGGGCGACATTGGTGCCGCTCGATAAGAATCCGATCGACGCGATCTGGGAGGATCAGCCCGAACCGCCGCTGGCGCCGGTCGAAATCCATCCGATCGGCTTTGCCGGCGAATTGGCCAAGGACAAGCTGGCGCGGCTGGCCGAGGCCATCGGCAGGGATGGCGCCACTCATGCCGTGCTGACCGACCCGTCCTCCATCGCCTGGACCTTCGACATCCGCGGTGGCGACGTGCCGCACACGCCGCTGGCGCTCGGCTTCGCCGTGCTCGCCGCCGATCGGTCGCATCTGCTTTTCATGGATCAGCGTAAGTTTTCACGCACCGTCTCGGCCTATCTGACGCAGCTCGCCGAATTGCACGAACCCGATGAATTCGAAGCTCTTATCGCAGCCCTGGCCAAGGGCGGCGCGAAGATCGCGCTGGATCCAGTGCTGGCGGCGGAGAAGCTCAGGATGCTGGTCGAGGACAATGGCGGCACCGTCATCACCGCGCCAGACCCTGCCCGCATTCCGCGCGCGACGAAAAACCAGGCCGAGATCAACGGCGCCCGCGCCGCGCATCGCCGCGATGGCGCCGCCGTTGCCAGGCTGCTTTGCTGGCTCGACCGCCAGGAACCCGGCAAGCTCGACGAGATCGCGGTCGTCACCAAGCTTGAGGAGTGCCGCCGCAGCACCGGCGAGGAAACGCAGATGCCGCTGCGCGACGTGTCCTTCGACACCATCGCCGGCGCCGGCCCGAACGGCGCCATCATGCACTACCGCGTTTCCCGCGCCACCAGCCGAAAGCTTCAGTCTGGCGAACTGTTCCTGCTCGATTCGGGCGGGCAGTATCAGGACGGCACCACCGACATCACCCGCACCGTGCCGATCGGCACACCGACCGAGGAAATGCGCGAACGCTTCACGCTGGTGCTGAAGGGCATGATCGGCATTTCCATGCTGCGCTTTCCCCCGGGCACGCGCGGCTCCGAGATCGACGCCGTGGCGCGCCTTGCCCTGTGGAAACACGGTTGCGATTTCGCCCATGGCACCGGCCATGGCGTCGGCTCCTATCTGGCCGTGCACGAGGGCCCGCAACGCATCGCCAGGACCGGCACCGAAAAGCTGCTGGCGGGCATGATCGTCTCCAACGAGCCGGGCTACTACAAGGAGGGTTCTTACGGCATTCGCATCGAGAATCTCATCCTGGTGACGCCGGCCGAGCCGATAGAGGGCGGCGACATCGCCATGCACGGTTTCGAGACACTAACGCTGGCGCCGATCGACACCAGGCTGGTGCGGTCTGACCTTTTGACGCGCGACGAGCTGCATTGGCTCGACACATACCACGCCCGCGTGCTGGCCGAGATCGGACCGATGCTCGACGGCGAGACGCTGGCCTGGCTGGAGAACGCAACCGCACCGCTGCCGCACGACCAGAAGTCCTGATTTTCGGCAAGACGGCGGCTCAGCTATCGACGCGGGATGCCGTCTGCCGGGAATGGCCTGCAGCCTTATCACTGCCTTCTAACGCCTCAGCCCGGGGTCGCCGACGGATTTCGCAGCGAAACCCCGTTGAAGGCATATGACGGGTGCAGGATGACGGTTGTGTCGGCACAAGGTCTGGCGTGGTGGAACGAGAAGGCAGAGCGTGGGCGAAACCGACGAGCGGCTGCTGGCGCTGATCGCTCAGAACAATGCGGCTGCGGTGGAAGCCATGGTCGAGCGCAAGCTGCCGCGGCTGATCCGTCTCGCCACGCGAATGCTGGGCGACCGCGGCGAGGCCGAGGATGTCACGCAGGAGACGTTCTTGCGCATCTGGCGGGCGGCTCCGGGCTGGCGCGCCGGCGAGGCGAAGTTCGACACCTGGCTGCATCGCGTCGCGCTCAATCTCTGCTACGACCGGCTGCGCAGGCGGCGGGAGACGCCGGTGGCGGAACTTCCCGATCGCCCCGACGAGCGCCCGGGCGCGGAAGCGGATATGCTCGCGGCCGACGATCAGCACCAGGTGCGGCGCGCGCTGGCCGAGCTGCCGGAGCGCCAGCGCGAGGCGATCGTGCTGCAGTATTATCAGGAGCTTTCGAACAGCGATGCGGCAGAGGTCATGGGGATCAGCATCGAGGCATTTGAAAGCCTGTTGTCGCGGGCGCGGCGGCAGTTGCGCTCCAGGCTCGGACGAGACAGGGACGAAATGATATGACTCCAGAGAGGATTTCCGAGCTCGTTGCCGCCTATGGCGGGTCGCCGCAGCGCTGGCCTGAAAACGAGCGCGCGGCGGCGCTGGACTTCATCGCCGCCAATCCGGCTCAAGCCGAAGTCGCACTTGCACCGGCGGCGGAGCTCGACGATCTGCTGTCGCGCCATCGGGTCGCAGCTCCGGACCGCGCGCTCGCGCGAAGGATCATCGCCACGGCGCCGTCTGCGCTGTGGCGCCGCACCCAGCTCGTCTGGCGGTGTGCCGGATTGGTCGGCATTGGACTGGCGGGCGCGCTGGCCGGGGTGCTGACAGTCGCCGTGCTGCTGCCACCCAACAGCGCCCCTGACGATGGCGACAGCTATGCGCTGACCGCATTCGGCGACATGCAGGGGGACGTGCAATGAGCGAGCGCAGCATCAGGATCCTGCTTGCCGTCTCGCTGGCACTGAACGTCTTCGTGCTCGGCGCCGCCGCCGGCGCCGGCTACATATGGCAAGCGCAGCAGGGGCAGCGCGACGGAGCGGGCGACCAGCGCGGCCTGCGCTTCGCCGCGGCCGGCCTGTCGCCCGACCAGCGCAAGGCGTTCCGCCAGGCGCTCGCTGAAGCGCGGCGCCAGTCGGCTGCCGACATCGAAGCGGCTCGGGCCGGCCGCGAGGCGGTGGCGCGCCTGATCGAGGCTGAGCCGATCGACGCAGCGGCGGTCAATCAGACGCTCGCCTCGGTCCGGCAAGCCGATATGGCGCTGCGCGGCCGGCTCGAACAGGCAATCGTGACCTTCGCGACGGGACTGACGCCAGCCGACAGGGCGCGACTTGTCGACGGTCTGCGCGGCCGCAGCAACATGCTGCGCCGAGCGGGCGAAAAATAGAGCTGGAAACAGCGACGGATTCCAGTCGCTGCGGCGTTGAAGCCTCCAAAAGCAATGCTGATGGAGGCACGATTGGCAAGTCCGAGCGATGTCGCGATTGCGCTCAACCGCTTCGGCCTGGGCGCCCGGCCCGACGACGCGGCGCCGGCCGACCCGAAATCCTGGCTGATAGCGCAGTTCGAAAGCTACGACGCAAACCCGGCGGTGCTTTCCGGCGCGCAGGACTCGGCCACACTCGGCGCCGGCTATGCCGAGGCGATGCTCGAGGCCAAGGACGCCGACACGGCCGCAAAGATGGCCTCCCGCAAGGCGGCGCGCCAGGAGGCTCAAGCGCTCTATCGCGACGAGGTCGACATGCGGGCACGCGCGGCGCTCGAAACATCGACCCCCTTCGTCGAACGGCTCGTGCATTTCTGGTCGAACCATTTCGCCATCTCGGCGGAGAAACCGCAGGTGACCTTGACCGCCGGCGCTTTTGAGCGCGAGGCGATCCGCCCACATGTGCTCGGCCGATTCGAGGATATGCTGCTCGCCGCCGAGCGCCACCCGGCGATGCTGTTCTATCTCGACCAGGTGCGCTCGGTCGGCCCCAACTCGAGATTTGCCAACCGCCCCGCAAAACGCAACGCCAAGCGCAAGCCCGGCATCAACGAGAACCTGGCCCGCGAAATCATGGAGCTGCACACACTCGGTGCACGCTCCGGCTACAGCCAGGCCGACGTGACCGAATTCGCACTGGCGCTGACCGGTTTCAGCACTGGACGGGCTAAAGAGCGGGGCCAGGCCGGCGCCTTCACCTTTCGACCCGGGCTGCACGAACCGGGCCAACGCATGATCATGGGCAAGACCTACGACCAGCGCGGCGAGAAACAGGCGCTTGCCGTGCTCGGCGACCTCGCGGCGGCCGAGGCGACCGCAACGCACATCGCAACCAAGCTGGCGCGCCACTTCATTGCCGACGAGCCGCCGGCTGCGGTCGTGACGCGGCTCGCCGAAGCCTTTCGCCGGTCGAACGGCGATCTCGTCGCCGTCTACCGCGCGCTCCTCGACAGTCCAGAAGCCTGGCAACCAGCGGCGGCAAAGTTCAAGACGCCGTGGGAATGGACGATCTCGGCGCTGCGCGGCCTGGGCCGCAGCGATATCGGCAAGCCGCGCCTGGCGCAACTGCTCAACCAGCTCGGCCAACCGGTATGGCGGCCGCGTTCGCCGGCCGGCTATGACGACGTTGCGGGGAGCTGGGCCGCACCCGACGCACTGGTCCGCCGGGTCGAGGCGGCGCAGCGCCTCGCCGCGCAGAGTGACCGATCCGCGAGATCTCGCGCAAAAACTCTTTGCCGGCTCACTCGGCGACCTGACAATGGCCGAAATCGGCCGCGCCGAGAGCCGGCGCACCGGCATCGCGCTGCTGCTCGTGTCGCCCGATTTCCAGCGAAGATGACTTTCAGAGGAGATGACCAACATGAAACGCCGTCAATTCCTTACGCTTGCCGGCGCCGGCCTCGGCTCGATGCTGATCGCGCCGCGCATCGTCTTCGCCAATGTGGAAACCGACCGCCGCTTCGTGTTCATCATCCAGCGCGGCGCCGCGGACGGGCTGGACACCATCGTTCCCTATGCCGAGCCGGCATACCGCACCCTGCGCGGCTCATTGGCCATCGACGATCCGATAAAGCTCGACGGCACGTTTGGCCTGCATCCTTCGCTCACCGGGCTCCGCAAGCTGCATCAGGACAAGCAGGCGCTGTTCGTCCACGCGGTCGCTTCGCCCTATCGCGAGCGCTCGCATTTCGACGGTCAAAATGTGCTCGAAAGCGGCGGCACCTCGCCCTATGAGCGCAAGGACGGTTGGCTGAACCGGCTGGTCGGCATGCTGCCAAAGTCCCGCGGCGAAGCAATCGCTTTTGCACCGACCGTCCCGCTGGCGCTGCGAGGCCAGGCGGACGTCACCTCCTATGCGCCGTCCGCCCTGCCGGAGGTGCCGGACGACCTGACGATGCGCGTCGGCAAGCTCTATGACGCCGACGAACAGCTGCATGCGCTGTGGAGCAGCGCGATGGAGACACGGGCGCTGGTCGCGGTGAACACGCAGCGCAAGGACGCGGCGAGCGTCGGCCGCACCGCTGCGGGCTTCCTCGCCAAGGCCGACGGACCGCGCGTTGCCATGATCGAAACCAGCGGCTGGGACACGCATAGCGGCCAGCAAGCCAGGCTGGCCAACCAGCTCAGAGCGCTCGACGCGCTCATCGATGGGTTGCACGTTGGCCTCGGCGATATCTGGAAGGATACGACCGTGCTGGTCGCCACCGAGTTCGGCCGCACCGTCGCCGTCAACGGCACTGGCGGCACCGACCACGGTACGGCATCGGCTGCGATGATCGCTGGCGGAGCGGTGAATGGCGGGCGGGTGCTGGCCGACTGGCTGGGACTGTCTGCCGGTGCGCTCTACCAGGGACGCGACCTCGCACCGACGCTCGACCTCGGCGCGCTGATTGCGGTGACATCAGCCGAAACGTTTGGTCTCGATCCGCAAGAGACGATGCGCAGGCTCTTTGCAGGAGGTCGATTCGATCCCGCGATCTCCAACATCGTGCGCAAGTAGGACTGGCGTACTCAGCCGGTCCGGTTACCCGACGAACTGCCGGGCCAGCACCAGCACGACGGCGCCGGCCAAAAACATCGCCATCAGCCCGCCGCGCAGCGAGACCAGCCCGGCAACGATCAACGCCGCCCATTCCGCCGGCCCGGCGCCAAGTGCTGCCGGCGCCACAAGCGTCGTCAGTACCGCGGCAGGCACGGCGTTCAGCCCGGCCTCGACGCGCGGATGGATGTTTTCGAAGCGCGAGATCACCAGATGGCCGCCGATGCGGGTCAGATAGGTCGCGATCGCGCCGGCGATGATGATCCACAAGGTCGTGCTCATGGCCGCGCCTCCACGCCGCTGTGGCGCGGCGGCAGAATGACCGCGAGCAGCACGCCGGCCACGGCGCCAATCGAGACGTGCCAGGGCGAGCCCACCGTCTTGTAGGCGATGATGGAGGCAGCAGCACTGGCGACGACCACCGGCAGCCACAGTGGCCGTTTGCGAAAGCCCATGACCAGTCCGAGGAAATAGATCGGCAGCAAAAAATCGATGCCCAGCGCATGGGTATCGGGAATAAGCCTGCCGAATACCGCGCCAAGCGCGCTTTCGGTCACCCAGAACACATAGACCGGCAGGCCAAGCCCCATATACCAGGCGAAGCCGACCGTCTCGCCAGCCTCCGCCTTGCGCTCGGCCACGGCGAACTGCGGATCGGTGAGCAGGAAATAGCCGACCGCCTGCTGCACCGGCGGCCAGTGCGCGATGCGCCGGCCGATGCCCGCGGAGTAAAGCACATGGCGGAAATTCACGGCGAAGATCGACAGCACGATCAGCCATGGCGCGACATGCTGCCCGAACAATTCGATGCCGACCATCTGGCTGGCGCCGCCGAAAACCATGGCGCTCATCAGCAAGGCTTCAAGCACCGAAAATCCGTTGTCGACGGCGAGCGCCCCAAACAGCAGTCCAAACGGCGCCGCCGCCACCACGACGGGCATGCTGAGCCGCACGCCTTGCCAGAAATCGCTTTTTGCGCGGTTTTCGGAGATTGCTTCCGCCGACATCAGCCACTCCTCGGAGCGCCGCTCGTCCTTTTGGACGAGCAAAGGACGCTCTAACACTTTGAATCCACGCGTCGGGCCATCCGAAAATCGATCCCGATTTTCGGGCCGATGCGGGGGAAAGCTGGTATGTAGGGAGCGCTGTCAGCCTTGTCACACCAATTCGCTTGAGCCAACGATCAGCGGAAGTGATCCTCGTCGCAGGTTCAGGCGTGCGCGTTTCGGCCAGTGCTCAGTCCACCGGGACCTTGGCTTCGATCGCCCTGCCCCAGTCGAGCAGCGGCTTGGCCCGCAAGGCGAAATCGACCAGCTCGTCGACCAGCGCCGGCCCGTGGATTCCCGCAGGGTCGATTTCGTGCCGGACGGCGAAATGCCGGTTGCGGATGGCCGCCGCGAGATCGGCCGCCGTGACATGCTCGAAGCCGCGTGGCGCGCGCTTCATGCAGCCTTCCGCATCGAGTTCGAGGCGGTTTTGCTTCAGCGCCTCGATCAGCGCCCGGAATTCACCCGGCCGCGTCGCGATGGCGTTGCGCATTGCCAGCAGCAGCGCCGGTCCGGGCTGCCACCAGGCGACGCCGGCAAAACACCGCTCAAGCCCGATATAGATGAAGAACACGCCCTGTTCCATCTTGGTGCCGTCAGGCGAGAGGATTGCCGACAAATGCCGGTTGTAGGGTCGTTTGTCCCTGGCGAAACGCACGTCGCGATTGATCCGGAACAGCGACTTCTTGCGGTCGCCGCGCAAGCCCAGCCCTGCCGCCGCGAAGCGCTCGGACAGCGTTTCGACCAGATCGCCGAAGGGCTCGCGCAACTCGCCATCGAAGAGATCGCGGTTTTCCAGAAACCACTCCCGGCTTTGATGAAAATCGAGCGCCTTGAGGAAGGGAATTGCCTTTTGGCCGAAACCGGTGAACGCGCCTTCCATCACGCCTTGCCGATCCGCGCCAACCAAGCGTCTTCGTCGATCACCTCGATGTCGAGTTCGGTGGCAAGCTTGAGCTTGGAGCCAGCACCTGGGCCCGCCACCACGAGATCGGTCTTCGCGGAAACCGAGCCCGCGACCTTCGCGCCGAGACGTTCGGCCATCGCCTTGGCTTCAGGGCGCGTCATCTTTTCCAGGGTGCCTGTAAACACGATCGTCTTGCCGGCAACCACGCTGCCGGCTGAGACGTTGACAATGTACGGCTTCGGCCGGACCTGCGCGAGCAGCGCTGCAAGCACGTCGTCATTACGTTCATTGCCGAAGAAATCGCGAAGCGCGCCTATCACCGTGTCGCCGATGCCATTGACCGATGGAAAAACCGTGTGTGGATCGTCCGCCGCAGCTGTCTCTTTGCTGACGCGGATCAACTCCTCGATGGTCGAGAAGGTTCGAGCAAGCACAGCGGCCGTGGTTTCGCCGATATGGCGGATGCCTAGCGCAAAAATAAAGCGATCGAGTTCCGGTTCGCGACGAGCGTCGATGGCCGCGAAGAGCTTGTCGAGACCTTCGTAGTTGCGTTCATCGACACCGCGTACATTCTTGCGCGTCTTGCCCGATGCGGCCTCGCGCTGTCTGGCCTGCTCCTCGCGCCGCTCAGCCAGAGCCTTGGTGACGGCGGGACGGCGATCCCTGAGAGTAAAGATATCGGCGGCTGTTTTGATCAACCCCGCATTGAAGAACAGGTCTATGTTTTCAGCGCCCAGGCCTTCGATATCCATGGCGCCGCGTGACACAAAGTGGCGCAATCCTTCCACGGCCTGCGCGGGACAGATCAGTTCGCCGGTGCAGCGTCGACGGGAATCTTCCTTGCCAGTCTTTTCGTTGATCTCGCGCGTTGCGGGTGAGCCGCAGATCGGACACTTGTGCGGGAATTCGTAGGGCACGGCATCAGGCGGACGCTTGTCGATAACGACGCTGACGATCTGCGGAATAACGTCCCCTGCCCGCTGGATCACGACTGTGTCGCCGATACGTACGTCATAACCGTCGCGGATCGGCTGGCCGTTGCTGTCCAGACCCTTGATGTAGTCTTCGTTGTGAAGCGTGACATTTTCGACCACCACGCCGCCAACGGTGACGGGAGCTAGCCGTGCAACGGGCGCCAGCGTGCCGGTACGGCCGACCTGAATGTCGATCCTAAGCACGGTCGTCATCGCCTGTTCAGCCGGAAATTTGTGGGCGATGGCCCAGCGTGGTTCGCCGGTGACGAAACCCCATCTGCGCTGCAACTCCAACTGGTCGATCTTGTAGACGACGCCGTCGATGTCGTAGCCAAGCGATGAGCGCTGGGCCTCGATAAGGTGATAGTGCGCGACCAGTTCCTCGACCGACTTCGCCCGCACCATCAGCGGACTGATCTTGAACCCCCACTCCGCGAATCTTTGCACTGAATCGTATTGGGTCGGAGCTGGGTCCTCGGATGTATAGCCCCATGCGTAGGCAAAGAACTTGAGTTTGCGGCTGGCGGTAACGGACGGATCCTTCTGGCGCAAGGATCCGGCCGCCGTATTGCGCGGATTGACGTAGTCCTGGCCGCCGACCGCTGCCGACCGTTCCTTCAACGCCTTGAATTCTGCATAGGTCATATAGACCTCACCGCGTATTTCGATGATATCAGGCCAGCCTGTGCCCTTCAGTGTCTTGGGAATGTCGGCGATTGTCCTGAGATTGGCGGTGATGTCCTCCCCAACGGCGCCGTTGCCGCGCGTTGCTCCCTGCACGAACACACCACCTTCATAACGCAAAGAAGCCGATAGCCCGTCGATCTTCGGCTCAGCCGTGAAGGCGATGTCGAGATCCTTGTCGCGATCAAAGAATCGCCGGCCACGTTCGATGAAGTCGGTGACGTCCTGGTCGGTATAGGCCTTGGCGAGACTGAGCATCGGCACCGCATGGCGCACCTTGGCAAAGCCTTCCGCCGGTGGCGCGCCGACTTTGCGTGACGGCGAATCCTCGCGCACAAGGGCGGGAAACCGCTGCTCGATGGCGAGGTTGCGCCGCCGCAGCGCATCGTATGCCGCGTCCGAAATCGTCGGCGCGTCCTCGGCATGGTAACGCTGGTCGTGAGCGGCGATTTCCTCGGCCAACCGATTCAGCTCGCTGGCTGCTTCACTTTCGCTGAGCGAATCGACTGACTTTTCGGGCATGCACGGCTTCCTTCACGGTGGCGCGACACAATAGATCAGGATTTTGAGAAAATCATTGCTGAACAGCGGGATGGAGCCACATCCTGACTCGAATCCACAACGCCGAGCATAAGCTCTGCTATGCTGCGGTGTTTTCGCGAAGCAGCCGCTCGGCCGCCGCACGCGCCTCGTCGGTGATGGTTGCCCCGGCAAGCATCCGCGCGATCTCTTCCTGGCGCGCCGCCCGATCCATCTCGGCAATGCCGGTGGCGACACGATCGGCGCCGCCGGATTTGGAGATCAGGAAATGCGTCGCCGCGCGTGCCGCCACTTGCGGCGCGTGCGTAACCGAAAGCACCTGCACGCGCTTCGACAGCCGCGCCAGCCTTTGGCCGATGGCGTCCGCCACCGCGCCGCCAACGCCGGTGTCGATTTCGTCGAAGACCAAGGTCGGCGCCGAGCCGCGGTCGGCCAGCGCCACCTTCAGCGCCAGCAGGAACCGCGAAAGTTCGCCACCGGAGGCGACTTTCATCATCGGGCCCGGTCTTGTGCCGGGATTGGTGCGCACCCAGAACTCGACCTGATCGATGCCGTCTTCCATGCGGTTCTCGGCCTCGCTTGCCATCTCGACGATGAAGGCTGCCCGTTCGAGCTTCAGCGCCGGCAGTTCGGCCATCACCGCCTTGGTCAATCCGACCGCCGCCGCATGGCGAAGCGAGGAAAGCTGTGCTGCGGAAATGTCATAGGTCTCGCGCGCGGCGGCGGCTTGCTTCTGCAGCCCGTGCAGGCGCTCCTCGCCGGCGTCGAGATCGGCGAGATCGGCGGCCATCGTATCGCGCAATTGCGCCAGATCGTCGACCGCCACGCTGTGCTTGCGTGAGGCGGCGCGCAGCGAAAACAGCCGCTCCTCGGCCTGTTCCAGCCGCCGCGGATCGTATTCGGTGGCGCGAAGTGCCGCCTCCACGCCCGATTGCGCTGCGTCGAGCGACAGCATCGCCTCATCGAGCGATTTGACCACGTCGTCGAGCAGGCCGGGCGCCTCCGTCACCTTGCGCTGCAGCCGCCGCAACAGGCTGGCGAGTTGCGGCAGGGGCGAAGACGGGCCCGAGAGCACATCTTGCGCATCGTGGATTTCCGAGGCGATCTTTTCCGCCCGCATCATCGAGGCGCGCAACTCGGCAAGCTCGGCTTCCTCGCCTGGCTGGGGGTCGAGCTTCGTCAATTCGGCGACCGCGGCGCGCAGATAGTCGGCCTCACGGGCGGCCGCTTCCACCTTGGCGCGATGTCGCGAAAGCTCCTGCTCGCAGGCCCGCCAATACCGCCATGCCTCGCCGGTCGCCCGCACAGCGCCGAGATGACCGCCAAAACTGTCGAGCAATTCGCGGTGGGCGCCGGGATCGACCAGGGCACGCTCGTCATGCTGGCCGTGGATCTCGACCAGCGCGTGACCGACGTCGCGCATCAGTGTCACACTGGAAGGCTGGTCGTTGACGAAGACGCGGGTACGGCCATCCGCCGTCTGCACGCGGCGCAGGATGATGTCGCCATCGTCGTCGATGGCGTTGTCGGCAAGCAGCATGCGGGCAGGATGGTTGCGCGGCACGTCGAACACGGCGATGATCTGGCCCTGTGCCGCGCCATGCCGCACCAGCGAGGCGTCGCCGCGGGCGCCAAGCGCTAGCGACAGCGCGTCGAGCAGGATGGATTTTCCAGCACCGGTTTCGCCGGTCAGCACCGAAAGACCGGACGAGAAGTCGATGTCCAGCTTCTCGATCAGAACGATATCGCGGATCGACAGTCTGGAAAGCATGGTGACGCGCCGCTCAGGCGCCGGTGATCAGCTTCCCGGCCTTGGCGATCCACGAGCCCGCATTCTCGCGCGGCTCCAGCCCACCAGTCTGCAGGAGCTTGTAGGAATCCTTGTACCACACGCTGTCGGGATAGTTGGTGCCAAGCACGGCAGCGGCAGTCTGCGCTTCCGATGTCAGCCCCATCGCGTAATAGGTTTCGGTAAGGCGCGCGAGCGCTTCCTCGACATGGCGCGTGTTGGAATAGGTCTCCACCACGACGCGGAACCGCTTGACGGCGGCGATGTATTCTCGGCGCTCGAGATAGTAGCGGCCGATCTGCATCTCCTTGCCGGCGAGCTGGTCGTTGGCGAAGCGGATCTTTTCCTGGGCGTCGTCGACATATTCGGAATCGGGCCAGCGCGTCACCAGATCCTGCATCGTCTGCACGGTCTGACGCGCTTCCTTCTGGTCCTGGGTGACATCCCTGATCTGCCGGTAGTAGCTGAGCCCGATGATGTACTGGGCATAGGCAGCGTCGTCGGTCGACGGATAGAGCGTGAGATAGCGCTTGGCCGAACCGATCGCCTCGGTATAGTTGCCCTGGCGATAGTCGGCAAAGGCGCCCATCACCATCGATTTGCGAGCGTATTCGGAATAGGGATGCTGGCGGTCGACCGCACTGAATTTGCGGCTCGCCTCCTGCAGGCGCCCGGCATTCAGATTGGCGAGGCCCTGATTGTAGAGAACGTCTGCCGGCTCGGTCTGCTCGACATAGGTCGACAGGTCGACATCCTTTTCGGACGACATGCAGGCCGACAGGAACAGCGATGGAACAACCACAGAAAGCGCCAGGAAAACAGCCCGATGCGGCGCTTTCGATTGACCAATTCGCTTGAAGAACATGATTGGATTCCGCCCTTTCGGCGTCATTTCAGTCGACATTTCGCCCTGGGGCAGCAGGCATAACCATAATCGCCGTGCCCGGCAACGCTATCTCCGGCCATTCGCACATTTTTGTGGCAGCCTGGCGCAGCCCGCACACTTGCGTGATTTCGCCGGCCGATGGTGCATTCATGCAACACAGGCCGGCGGCCATAATACCCGAAAACGTTAAGAATCAGATCATCCAGGGCGCGTAGACAGGTGCATAGACGGCGCTCTTTTCGACGGTGCGACCGCGCTCGCGGCGTGTCGTCTCGACGATCTCGAAGGCCGAGCGGTCCGACAAAAGGCGGCGCAGCGCTGCCGCATTCAACCTGTGGCCGCCGCGATAGGAACGGAAGCAGCCAATGAACCGGGCGCCGGCCAGCGCCAGATCGCCCATGGCGTCCATCGTCTTGTGGCGCACGAACTCGTTGGGATAGCGCAAGCCTCCGATGTTGATCACCCGGTTGTCGTCGCCGATCACCAGGGAGTTTTCCAGCGAGGAGCCGAGCGCATAGCCGGCTGCCCACAGCCGCTCGACGTCCTTCATGAAACCAAAGGTGCGGGCCCGCGCGATATCGCGGCGAAAAATGTCGGCATTCATGTCGGATGCGAAGAGCTGACGGCCGATCGCCGGGCTTTCGAAATCGATCTCGATTTCGAAGCGCGTGCCGTCATAGGGCCTGAACTCCGCCCAGGAGGCACCGTTCTCGATGCGAACCGGCTTGACCACCCGGATGTAGCGGCGCTTGATCGGCAGCGTATCGATGCCCGCCTGGTCGATGGCCTCGACGAACGCCATGGCGCTGCCGTCAAGGATCGGAACCTCACGGCCGTCGATCTCGATGACGACATTGTCGATGCCGAGCCCGAAAACCGTGGCCATCAGATGTTCGACTGTGGCGATGTGCTCGCCTGCCGGATCGCCGAGCATGGTGCACAGATCGGTGGCGCCGACCTCGGAAACGAGCGCCCGGAACTCCCGGACTTCGCTTCCATTCGAAAGCTGGAACACGACACCCGTATCAGCGTCTGCCGGCAGGAAATGAACGGTAACGGAATTGCCACTGTGAACACCGGTGCCGGTCAGCGTCGCACGCGATCTAAGTGTCGTCTGATAGTCGTGCAAAACAAACCCCATAGCCCATGCCTACGTCCGCTTCATAAGCCCAAGGGCGCGGCTCTTTGATCGGCAGGCAGGGCCACTTCCCCGAATCCCAGCAAACCGAAATTGATCGCGGCGAAGATAGTGGTCCGGCAGGAAGTCTCCAAATCACGGTTTCTTACCCTCTGTAACCGCGATCCGAAGCGGATACGGCCTCATAACTGCTTGTTTTACAGGCACTTTTAACATTAACAGGCAAACAATTTCTTGTCTGCCTGTTAACAATTGTTACGGACCGTTAACAGGTCAGTTGGCCTGGCGGCGCAGGAATGCCGGAATCTCCAGCTGATCGTCTTCTTGGACAGCCCTGCTCTGCGGCGTCAGCCGGCCCTGGTCGTCCAACTGGCCGCGGCGTGGCGCGTAAAGCTGCGGATCCTGGCTGGCAAGGCGGCGCACTTCGGGTGCCGCCTGGCGCAGTTTCGGCTCGCGCGGCTGCGCCGGCTGCAGCCGTGCAGGCTCTTCTTCGCGACGGGTAAGGCCGTTGGTCAGGCGCTTGAGCAGTCCCATCGGTCCGCTGTTCTCGTGGTCGGCCGGACGGCTTTTGGCTTCCACCTCGGCTTTCACCACCGGCGGAAAGTCCTCGACGCGCGGCATGCGCTGGGGCGCTGCCGGCTGAAGCACTTCACGCTGCGGCGCGGGCTGCATCGTTTGCTGGACCATTGGCTGCAGCATCGGCTGCGGCTGGGCCGGCGGCGCCTGGAAGATCTTGCTCTGCGGGCGGAAATCTTCCGCCTGGGGCGCCGGCGCGGGACGCGCCATCGCCGCCGCATTCGCCTCGGCGAGCTGGATTGCCTCGGCGACAGGATCGGCGGCGCGCGGCGCGTAGCCGCCCTGCTGGACAGGCGCCGGACGGCTTTCCGTGACCGGAGCGGCCGGGCGGCTGACCGGCTTTGGCGGAGCCGTGCGGATGGCGATCGGCGCGGCAGCGATTTCTGCTGCCGATTTGTCGATGCCGGTAGCGACCACCGAGACGCGGATGACGCCTTCGAGATCCTCGTCGAACGTCGCACCCAGGATGATGTTGGCTTCCTGGTCGACCTCCTCGCGAATTCGGGTCGCCGCCTCGTCGACTTCGAACAGGGTCAGGTCGCGTCCGCCGGTGATCGAGATCAACAGCCCCTTGGCGCCCTTCATCGAGGTCTCGTCGAGCAGCGGATTGGCGATCGCGGCTTCGGCGGCGGCCATGGCGCGACCCTCGCCGGAAGCTTCGCCCGTCCCCATCATCGCCTTGCCCATCTCGCGCATGACCGAGCGGACGTCGGCGAAGTCGAGGTTGATTAGCCCTTCCTTGACCATCAGGTCGGTGATGCAGGCGACGCCGGAATAGAGCACCTGGTCGGCCATGGCGAAAGCGTCGGCAAAGGTCGTCTTGTCATTGGCCAGCCGGAACAGGTTCTGGTTGGGGATGACGATGAGGGTATCGACGCATTTCTGCAATTCCTCGATGCCCAGATCCGCCGTCTTCATGCGGCGCTGGCCTTCGAAATGGAACGGCTTGGTGACGACGCCGACGGTGAGAATCCCCTTCTCGCGCGCGGCACGTGCAACGACCGGCGCGGCCCCCGTGCCGGTGCCGCCGCCCATGCCGGCAGTGACGAAGCACATATGGGTGTTGGAGAGATGATCGACGATCTCGTCGATGCATTCCTCCGCCGCGGCGCGTCCGACTTCCGGCTGCGACCCCGCACCCAGGCCCTCGGTGACATGCGCGCCGAGCTGGATCAGGCGGTCCGCCTTGGACATGGTCAGCGCCTGCGCATCGGTATTGGCGACCACGAATTCGACGCCGCGCAAGCCGGCGGTGATCATGTTGTTGACGGCATTGCCGCCGCCGCCGCCGACACCGAACACGGTGATACGCGGCTTCAGCTCGGTGATGTCCGGCTTTTGCAGATTGATGGTCATTGTCTCCGTCCTTTGCCTTTCCCGCCGCTTCGCCGCTGCGGCCGCCTATGGGGCTGTCCCCGCCAATTTAAAAACTGTCTCTCAACCACTGACTCATTCGATGCAGTTTTCCGCCTGTTCCGGTCATCCTGAGACCAGAAATTCCTTTCGCCGGATGGCTCTCGAAATTCGCCATCTGCGGGTAGATCAGAAGCCCGACCGGCGTCGAGAAAGCCGGCCCCTTGGCCGCCTCCGGCAGGCCCGCTACACCGAGCGGGCGCCCGATGCGCACATTGCGTCCGAGAATGCGGCGCGCTGCCTCGGGCAGGCCGGAAAGCTGGCTGGCGCCGCCGGTCAGCACGACGCGCTTGCCGACGGCGTTGCCGTAGCCGGACCTGTTCAGCCGGTCGCGCAACAGTTCGAGCGTCTCGTCGATGCGCGCCCGGATGATACGCGTCATCACCGAACGCGGAATCTGAAGCGGCACCTCGCCATCCTCGCCGATCGGCTGTATCGAGACCAGGTCGCGGTCGTCGGCACTGCCGGGCAGCGCCGAGCCATGCATCACTTTCAGCCTCTCGGCGGCGTCGAGCGAGGTTGACAGGCCCTTGGCCATGTCCAGCGTGACGTGGTTGCCGCCGATGGCGATGGCGTCGCCATGAACGAACTTGCCTTCCGAAAACATCGAGATCGTCGTGGTGCCGCCGCCCATGTCGATGCAGGCTGCGCCCATTTCGAGTTCGTCGTCGACCAGTGCGGCAAGCCCGCTGGCATAGGGCGTCGCCACCATTCGCTCGACCGACAGGTGCGAACGGTTGATGCAAAGCTCCAGGTTGCGCAACGGTGCCGCGTCACCCGTCAGCACGTGCATGTCGACGCCGAGCTGGTCGCCGACCATGCCGCGCGGATCACGCACGCCGCGCTCGGCGTCCAGCGAAAAGCCGACGGGAAGCGAATGGATCACTTCGCGTTCGGCCCGCAGCGCCTGCTTGGCGCCGGCGGCAAGCACGCGCTTGATGTCGGCCTCGTCGGCCTCGTGGCCGCCAAGGTTGATGGTTGCCGAGAAGCTTTCGCTCTTCAGCCGGCCGGCCGTCATGTTGACGATCAGCGAATCGACGGTCAGCCCGGCCATGCGCTCCGCGGCATCGACGGCAAGGCGGATGGCGTGCTCGGCCCTGTCGAGATCGATGATGACGCCCGATTTCACGCCTTGCGATTTCTGGTGGCCGATGCCGATCACCTGTATGCGATGCGAGCGCCCGCGCAGCAGCATGCCGTCCTCGCGCGGCTTGAGCTTGGCCACCACGCAGCAGACCTTGCTCGAGCCGACATCCAGCACCGTCATGATGCCGGACCGGCGCGACGAGGCATCGCTGTTGCCGCCAAGCCAGCTCATATCTTCGTCTCCGGCTTGCGCTTCGGCATTTTCGGCTTTTCATTGAGCGCGGCCTGACGCTGCGTCGCCGCCTCCGGCGTCAACTGGACGACGAGGCGATCGGAAAGGCGCATGTCGACGGCGGCGATATCGCGCGTCAGCAGCCCGTTCTCTCGGTCCATCCTGACCAGATCGGCGATCGCTTGGTCCTCGCCATCCTCGGGGAGCTTGACCGTGATGCCGTTTTCCAGCTTCAGGTCCCAACGCCGTTCACCGATGCGGATGTAGCCTTTGATCCGTGCGGCAAGCTCTGGATATTTCTTGATCCTGGCCAGGAAATCCGGCGCCTTGGCCGGGGCGCCGGTGCCGACGATCAGCGGCAGCAGCGACTGCTTGCCGCCGGAGAATGGCGCGATCACGGCGCCGGAGCGCTCGATGACGGAAAGCTCGCTGCCCTGCTGCCAGAGCGCGAAGGGCTCACGCTCCTCGATGCGCACCTCCAGCGTGTGCGGATAGACCTTGCGCACCGCCGCAACCTCGACCCAGGGCAGCGTGGCGATGCGTTCCCGCGCGGCTTCGGCATCGAAGCCGATCAGCGACGTCCAGCCATCGAGCTGCATCCTGTCGAGAATATCGATCTCGGAGGTTGCGCGGTTGCCGACGACCTTGATCTGGTCGACGGCAAAGCCGGTGCGGGCGGTGATGCCCTGTACGATACCGTCGACATGCCCGCCGAGATAGGCGCCATAGGCACTGCCCGATACGAGCAGCGCCGCCGACAGCACGGCTGCGGAAAACGGCGGCACCTCGAAGTCGTCATCGCCAAGACGCGCGAGCATGCGCGCCGGCCGGCGAAGCAGGCGCGGCAGCACGAAATGGTCGAACGACAACGACACACCGAACAGCGTCGGCCCGGCCGCACCCTTCCCCTTGCCCTGTCCCCACCTCAACGCAGACACGAAGCGTCCTCCACCATCCAACTCAACAAATCGCCGAACGAGTGTCCCGCCTGCGCGGCGATCTCAGGCACCAAGGATGTCGGCGTCATGCCCGGCTGAGTGTTGACCTCGAGCCAGACAATTTCGCCGTTCTCGGAGTGTCGATCATCATAACGGAAGTCCGACCGGGAAACGCCCCGGCAGCCGATAGCTTGGTGAGCCCTGAGCGTCAGTGTCTGTATTTTTTGGTAAATATTCGGTGAAATTTTTGCAGGGCATTCGTGTTTTGATCCGCCCGCGACGTATTTTGAATCGTAGTCGTAGAAGGAATGGCCGGTCGGGATGATCTCGCAGACGCCGAGCGCCACATCGCCCATCACCGCGCAGGTCAACTCCCGCCCGTGCACGTAGCGCTCCACCATGACGGTATCGCCATACTTCCAATCTGACGAACCGATGACCTGCGGCGGATGCGACTGCCCTTCGTGGACGATGACGACGCCGAAGCTCGACCCCTCATTGACCGGCTTGACGACGTAGGGCGGCTTCATCGGGTGCTTGTTCTGGATGGCGAAGCGATTGACCACCTTCGATTCGGCAACCGGAATGCCGACGGACTTGGCGATCTTCTTGGCTTGTTCCTTGTTCATGGCAAGCGCCGAGGCGAGCACGCCGGAATGGGTGTAGGGGACGGCAAGATATTCGAGGATGCCCTGGATGGTGCCGTCCTCGCCGAAAGGACCATGCAGCGCATTGAAGACAACATCCGGCTTGAGCTCAGCCAGCACCGATCCAACATCGCGTGAGACGTCGACGCGAGTGACCTGGTAGCCTTCCGTCTCGAGCGCATCAGCACAGGCTTTCCCCGAAGACAAGGACACGGGCCGCTCGGACGAGAATCCACCCAGAAGGACGGCCACGTGCTTGCTTTTCATTTCCCGTCATTCCCTCTCACGGCGGGCCCTTTCACGGCGGGTCTGCATCTCACTCGCCCGGAAAGGGCCATACACTCAAACGCTCGGAGCAGTCCTGCTCTGATGATTTCTGCAACATCCGAGTCCCCCTGGTCTCCCGGCAGGCTGCCCCTGACGGAAAAACGCTGGTGACGCGTCGAAACGACTCAAATCAGGAAACGCTTCAGGGCAGAGAATCAGAGAGTTGAATCGCTGGCAAGTGCTTACGATTCCGCGAGATTCACTTTCCGCAAAAACGGCCGCGAAAACTGTGTTGTTGAGTCCTTATAGCAACTGTCCGAGGAATTCCTGGACCTCGTGCCCCGGCCGGAATTTGCCGATGCGCTTGATTTCCCAATGCAGCCGGATGCCCGACCTTTCGAGCACGCGCGTGCGCACCGTCTCGCCAAGATATTCAAGGTCGTAGCCGGTCGCTGTTCCCGTGTTGATCATGAAGTTGCAATGCATCGGCGACATCTGCGCGCCGCCGATCATCAGCCCCCGACAGCCCGCTCTGTCAATCTCCTTCCAGGCCGAGGTGCCCTCCGGATTCTTGAAGGTCGAGCCGCCGGTCTTTTCGCGGATCGGCTGCACGGTCTCGCGATGGTGCTGGACGGCGTCCATTGCCGCCTTGATCGCGGCCTTGTCTGCCAAAACGCCTTCGAACACGGCCGATGTGAAGATCAGCCCGGCAGGCGCTGCCGAATGGCGATAGGCGTAGCCCATATCGGCGTTGCTCAGCGTATGCACATTGCCCTTGCGGTCGAGCGCCCGCACCTCGACAACGCGCTCGCGCGTCTCGACGCCATTGGCGCCGGCATTCATCCTCAGCGCACCGCCGATGGCGCCCGGAATGCCGTGGTAAAACTCAAACCCGCCTATACCAGCCTGATAGGCGATAGCGGCAAGGCGTTTGTCGGGCGTGGCCGCGCCCGCCTTGATTGTGGTCGGCGCAATCACTTCGGCTTCGCCAAAGCCCTTGGCCGAAAGCCGGATGACGAAGCCCGCAATCCCGCCGTCACGGACAAGCAGGTTCGAGCCGATACCGACGGTGGTCAGCGATATTTCTTCGGGCACTGCTCTCAGGAACGCAGCGAGATCGTCTTCGTCGGCCGGCTGGAACAGCGCGTCGGCCAGCCCGCCGGCGCGGAACCAAGTGATCTTGTCCATCTCGGCATTCGGCGTGATGCGACCGCGCAGGCCGGCAAGCCGGCCGCCAAGCTTGTCGATCAACGCCTGGCCGCGCGTCATGAGGCCGTCCCGCCGAGTTCCCTGGGCAGCGCGTAGGCCCATTGGGTGATGTTGCCGGCGCCGAGGAAGACGATGAAATCGCCTGGTTTGGCCAGGTCGCGGATAACAGGCGCAATCGCCGCGGGGCCTTCGATGTAGCGCGCGTCGCGATGGCCGCCGGAGCGGATTCGCGACACCAATGCCTCGGACGTCACTCCGTCGATCGGCTCTTCGCCTGCCGCATAGACCGGAGCCACCATCACCGTGTCGGCATCGTTGAAGCAGACCGAGAACTCGTCGAACAGATCATGCAGCCGGGTGAAGCGGTGCGGCTGGGCAATGGCGAAGACGCGGCCCTGGGTGGCATCGCGCGCCGCCTTCAGAACCGCTGTGATCTCGACCGGATGGTGGCCGTAGTCGTCGAACACATCGATGCCGTTCCACGAACCGGTGCGCGTAAAGCGCCGCTTGACGCCGGCGAACGACGACAGGCCCTTCCTGATCGCCTCGGCCGAAAGGCCGAGCTCATGCGCGACGGTGATCGCCGCGGTCGCATTGGCGACGTTGTGACGGCCGGGCATCGGCAGGCGCAGGCCTGATATCGTCGACTGGCCGCCGGTCTTGCGGTCGCGGATCACCACGTCGAATTCCGAGGTCGGGCCATCCATGCGGTGATTGATGAAACGCACGTCGGCCTGTGCGTTCCCGCCGTAGGTGATGACGCGCCGGTCCTCGATGCGGCTGACCAGCGCCTGCACCTCGGGATGGTCGGTGCACATGACGCCGAAGCCGTAGAACGGCACGTTCTCGACGAACTGGCGAAAGGCCTCGCGCACCTTGTCGAAGGAGCCGTAATGGTCGAGATGTTCGGGATCGATGTTGGTGACGACGGCAATCTCGGCCGGCAGCTTCAGGAACGTGCCGTCGCTCTCATCGGCCTCCACCACCATCCATTCGCCATCGCCCATGCGGGCGTTGGTGCCGTAGGCATTGATGATGCCGCCATTGATCACGGTCGGATCGAGCCCGCCGGCTTCGAGCAGCGTCGCCACCATCGAGGTCGTCGTCGTCTTGCCATGCGTGCCGCCGATGGCCACCGCCTGCCGGAAGCGCATCAGTTCCGCCAGCATCTCGGCGCGACGGACGATGGGAAGCAGTTTCTCGCGTGCCGCCTTCAGCTCCGGATTGGATTTCTTGATCGCCGTCGAGACGACGACCACTTCGGCATCGCCGATATTGTCGGCATGATGACCGACAAAGCACTCGATGCCCTTGTCGCGCAGCCGCTGCACATTGGCGCTGTCGGCCTGGTCGGACCCTTGCACCTGGTAGCCGAGATTATGCAGCACCTCGGCGATGCCGCTCATGCCGATACCGCCGATGCCGATGAAATGCACGAGGCCGATCGTCTGCGGCATCTTCATGCGTGCGTCTCCTTCCTGAACTCCGATACGCTTTTCTTCGACGCAATAGCCTCTGTCAGATCGGCGAGCAACCGTGCCGCGTCCGGTTTTCCGGCCGATTTGGCCGCCGCTGCCATTGTCGTCAGCCGCTCTGGATCGTCCATCAGGGCTCCGACGAGCGCGGCGATGCGCTCGGACGAAAGCGTCGATTGCGGATGCACTTCGGCGCCGCCTGCCGCGGCCAATGCCGCGGCATTGGCCGCCTGGTCGTGGTCGAGCGCATGCGGATAGGGCACCAGCAGCGCCGGCCGGCCGATCACCGCGATTTCCGATACGGTCGATGCGCCGGACCGCGACATCACCAGATGCGCCGCTGCCATGCGCGCCGCCATGTCGGTGAAGAACGGCGACACCTCAGCCTCGACGCCAAGGGCGGCATAGGCCGCCTTCACCCGCTCGACGTCGTCGGCACGCGCCTGCTGGGTGATATCAAGCCGCTTGCGTTGTGCGTCGGAAAGCTGTCGAACCGCCGCCGGCACCGCATCGGAAAAGAATTGTGCGCCCTGGCTGCCGCCGAACACCAGAAGGCGGAACGGCTGGTTCCCAGTCGACGCCGTATAGGGCGTCTTTGCCGCGTCCAGCACTTGCGGCCTGACCGGATTGCCGGTCGTCACCGTCTTGGCGCCTGCAGCGCTTGAATCTTCCGGCAAAAACCCGCCGGCGATGGCATCGACACGGCCGGCGAGCGCCCGATTGGCGCGCCCCATCACTGCGTTCTGCTCGTGGATCAGCGTCGGCACCTTGCGCCGCGTCGCCGCATAGAGCGGCGGCAGCGTCGGATAGCCGCCGAAACCGACCACGACGGCTGGCTTGACCCGGCCGATCACGGCCGATGCCTGCCGCACGCCGCCCCAAATCTTCCAGAAGGCGGCGAGCACGGCGAAAGGATTTTTCGAGCCGATGGTCGCCGACTGGATCGGATGGATGCAAGCGGCCGGGAACTGGCCGGCAAAACGCTCGGCGCGATCATCGGCGGCGAGATGCACCGTCCAGCCGCGCCTGATCAGCTCGTGCGCCAGCGCCTCGGCTGGGAAGAGATGCCCACCCGTGCCCCCGGCCGCCAGAAGGATCGCGCCCCTCGACATTTCACTCCGCCGGCATGGCGCGGCTGGACGGTGCGAAGCCCAATTGCTTGCGCTTTTCCGGCCGCTTGCGCGTCAGCGCCAGCACCATGCCCATCGAGATTGCGATGGCGATCTGCGAGGAGCCGCCATAGGAGATGAACGGCAAGGTCATGCCCTTGGCCGGCATCAGCTGCAGATTGACGGCCATGTTGATGACCGACTGCAGACCGAAGACCGTGACCAGGCCGCCGACCGCATAGCGTGTGAAATCGTCCTGCTCCTTGAGCGCGGTGCCGAGGCCGCGCAGCACGATGAAGGCGAAGATGGTCATGATGAAGAAGCACATGATCAGTCCGAACTCCTCGCCGGCCACCGAGTAGACGAAATCGGCATGGCTGTCGGGTATGACCCGCTTGACGGTGCCCTCGCCCGGCCCGACGCCGAACCAGCCGCCATTGATCAGCGCATCGCGGCCCATGTCGACCTGGAACGTGTCGCCCTCGCCGGTCATGAAGCGATCGATGCGGCCGGCGACATGCGGGAACACCGTATAGGCGGCAAACACGCCGCCGACGCCGGCAGCGCCCAGCGCGATGATCCACAGCCATGGCAGTCCGGCCATGAAGAACATCACCCCCCAGGTGCCGAGCACCAGCATGGTCTGACCGAAATCGGGCTGCGCCACCAGCAGCGAGATGACAAGGGCCAGCAGCAGCATGGCGAACAGATTGCCTGGAATGTCGGGCTGGCGCTTGTGTTCGGCAAACAGCCAGGCGCAGATGACGACGAAGGCAGGCTTCAGGAATTCCGACGGCTGCAGCGACACGCCGGCGACCGACACCCAGCGACGCGCGCCCTTCACCTCGACGCCGATGTAGAGCACCGCCACCATCAGCACCAGCGTGATGCACAGCATCGCCAGGGCCATGCGCCTGATCTGCCGCGATTCCAGGAAGGAGACGGCCAGCATCACGCCAAGTGCGGGAATGGTGAAGATGATCTGCCTTGTGGCGAAGTGGAAACTGTCCAGGCCGATGCGCTGGGCCACCGCCGGGCTTGCCGCGAAGGACAGCACGATGCCGAGCCCCATCAGCGACAGGAACGCAGCCAGGAACCATCGGTCGATCGTCCACCACCAGGTGGCAACCGGGCTTTTGTCGAGACGGCTTTGCATTATCGTGCCCCTCCGATGAGCTTCACGCCATCAATAGTGCTCGCAGCTTGCCTGAAGGCTTCGCCGCGCACTTCGAAATTCTTGAACTGGTCGAAACTGGCGCAGGCCGGCGAAAGCAGCACCACCACCTCGCCATTGCCATCGTCCCTGGCCGCGTCGCTTGCGGCATGCTCGACTGCTGCGGCCAGCGTGCCGGAGATCTCGTAGGGCACCGCCTCGCCGAGCGTCGCCGAGAAGGCTGGTGCGGCCTCGCCGATCAGATAGGCCTTGGCGATGCGCGGAAAGAGGCCGCGCAACGGCTCGATGCCACCCTCTTTCGGCAACCCGCCGGCGATCCAGTAGATGCGCGGAAAGCTGGACAATGCGGGCGCTGCCGCATCGGCATTGGTCGCCTTGGAATCGTTGATGAACAGCACATGGCCCTTGCGGCCGACCTGCTCCATGCGGTGCGCCAGCCCGGGAAAGCTCTCCAGCCCCGACTGGATCTCGCCCAGCTCGAGCCCGACCTTGAGACAGGCGGCGAGAGCAGCCAGCGCATTCTGCGCATTGTGCTGGCCGCGCAGCGAGCCGATGCCCTCGAGAAAGGCGACCCGGCTGTAACGGCCGTGCACCGCCTCCATCAGGTCGGTGCCGTCGGCGAAATAGCCGTCGGTCAGCGGCAGCCGCTTCGAAATGCGGATGACGTGCCGACCTGCCCGTTCCAGCCGGTCGGCGAGCTGGGCACACCAGGAATCGTCGACGCCGACGATAGCCGTCTCGCTGCCGGCCGCCAGCCGTTCCTTGATCGCGGCGTAGTGCTGCATCGTGCCATGACGGTCGAGATGATCGGGCGTCAGGTTGAGCAGGACGCCGGCGGTCGGGTTGATCGAGGGCGCCAGGTCTATCTGGTAGGACGAGCATTCCACGACATAGTGCCGCCCCGGTTCCGGCGGATCGAGCGTCATCACCGCGCGGCCGATATTGCCGCCCATCTGCGTGTCGCGTCCGGCCGATTTCAGGATATGCGCCGTCAGCGCCGTGGTCGTCGATTTGCCGTTGGTGCCGGTAATGGCGATGAACGGCGCTGCCGGCGCCAGCAAGGTCCGCTGCCGGCAGAACAGCTCGATGTCGCCAATGATCTCGACGCCTGAAGCGCGCGCCAGTTCCACTGTCCAGTGCGGCTTCGGATGCGTCAGCGGCACGCCGGGCGACAGCACGAAGGCCGAGAACTTCGCCCAGTCGGCGCCACGCAGGTCGCCGGTCGCGATACCGACGGCCGCGGCATTGGCGACACTGCCGGGATTGTCGTCCCAGGCGAGCACCTCCGCTCCGCCCTCGATCAAGGCGCGCGCAGTGGCGATCCCCGAGCCGCCGAGCCCGAAGAGCGAGACGCGCTTGCCTGCGAAGGATGCGGCGGGGATCAAGCGGCCTCCTATCGGAGCTTGAGGGTCGACAGGCCGACCAGCGCCAGGATGACGGCGATGATCCAGAAGCGGATCACCACCTGGCTTTCGGTCCAGCCGAGCTTTTCGAAATGATGATGGATCGGCGCCATCAGGAACACCCGCTTGCCGGTCATCTTGAAGTAGCCGACCTGGATGATGACCGACAGGATCTCGACGACGAACAGGCCGCCGACGATGACCAGCACGATCTCGTGCTTGGTGGCAACCGCAACCGTGCCGATCAGGCCGCCCAGCGCCAGCGAGCCGGTATCGCCCATAAAGATCGCCGCCGGCGGTGCGTTGAACCACAGGAAGCCGAGGCCGGCGCCGATCACCGCGCCGAGGACCACCGCCAATTCACCGGTGCCGGGCACGAAATGGATCTGCAGATACTCGGCGAACACCGCATTGCCGGACAGGTAGGCGATGACGCCGAAGGACGCCGCCGCGATCATGATCGGCACGATCGCCAACCCGTCGAGGCCATCGGTCAGGTTCACCGCATTGCCGGCGCCGACGATAACGAAGCACGAGAACGGGATGAAGAACCAGCCGAGATTGATGAGGAACTCCTTGGCGAAGGGGAAGGTTAGCGACGACGAGAACGGCGCCTGGCCATTGTGCATGATCACCCAGGCGGCGATGCCGGCGATGACGAATTCAAGCCCCAGCCGCGCCTTGCCGGAAAAGCCGAGATGCGATTGCTTCGTCACCTTGAGATAATCGTCGTAGAACCCGATCGAGCCGAAACCCAGGGTCACCAGCAGCACCACCCAGACATAGATGCTGGACAGGTTCGCCCACAACAGCGACGAGCCGATGATGCCGCACAGGATCATCAGCCCGCCCATGGTCGGCGTGCCGGCTTTCTTGAAATGCGTCTGCGGCCCGTCGGCGCGGATCGGCTGGCCCTTGCCCTGCCGCAGCCTCAGCGAATTGATGATGGCCGGGCCGAAGATGAAGACGATCAGCGCCGCGGTGATCAGCGCGCCGCCGGTGCGGAAGGTTATGTAGCGGAAAACGTTGAAGACCGAGATCTTGTCCGCGAATTCGACGAGCAGTGTGAACATGCGATTCGGTCCCCCGACCTGGCTCTAGGCCTGTTTGGCGGTTGCGGCTGCCGCCGGAAATTTGCTGAGCAGTGCGTCGACCAGTTTGGAAAACCCGATGCCTTTCGACGATTTGATCATCACCACGTCGCCCGGCTTCAGCGCCGACAGAAGCACCAGTTTCAGATCCTCTGCGCCGGCGCGATACTCTGTCTCGATCTCGTCAGGCAGGATGTCGGCCAGCGCCCGCATTTGCGGGCCGGCGAGAAAGACCGTGCGCGTGTCGGTGCCGACGATGAGATCGGCAAGGGCGGCATGCAGCTTCGCCGAATGGTCGCCGAGCTCGAGCATGTCGCCGAGCACCGCGATGCGCCTGCCTTCGCCCGACACCGGCGTCGCGTTGAGCAGCGCCATTGCTGCGCTCATCGACGCCGGATTGGCGTTGTAGCTCTCGTCGATCAGCGTGATCGGACCTTTCGGGTGGCGCAGCACATGGCGCTTGCCGCGTCCGCGTTCGGCCGAAAGATCGGCCAGCGCCAGCGCCACCCTGGCGATGTCGGCGCCGACCAGGTGCGCGGCGCCCAGCACCGCCAGCACATTCTGCACCATGTGTCGGCCCGGCGCGCCTACCCTGGCGGTGATCTCCTGACCGCCGATCTTGGCAGCGATGACGGAATGATCGGCATGCAGCGCGCATTTCAGCAGCTTGAAGGTCGCACGGGCATTCTCACCAAAGCCGTAGATGTGCTCGACGCCGGCGGCTCTTGCCATCTTGTCCAGAAGCTTCCAGCGCGGGTCGTCGCGGTTGAGAAGGACGGCGCCGTCCGGTTCCAGCCCTTCGAAAATCTCGGCCTTGGCCTTGGCGATCTCGTCCAGATTGCGGAAGAAGCCGAGATGTGCCGCGGCGATCATCGTGACGATGGCGACATGCGGCCGGACCATCCTGGCCAGTGGCCGGATCTCGTCGGGATGGTTCATGCCGATCTCGAACACGGCATAGTCGCAATCCACAGGCATCCGCGCCAGCGTCAGCGGCACGCCCCAGTGGTTGTTGAAAGACTGCGCCGATGCGTGCACCTTGCCGACCACGGACAGCACATGGCGCAGCGCTTCCTTGGTGGTGGTCTTGCCCGCCGAACCGGTCACCGCGATGATCTTGGCATTCGAGCGCGCGCGGGCGGCCAGCCCCAACTTTTCCAGCGCGGCCAAGACGTCCTGCACGACGATCATCGGCGCCGTCAGCCGCCCGAGCGACGGCAGCTTGCCCTCGGCGACGACCAGCACGCCGGCGCCGGCCTTGATGGCGGCGGTCGCGAAATCATGGCCGTCCATCGCCTCGCCCTTGATCGCGAAGAAGGCATCGCCCGGCGCAAGACTGCGGCTGTCGATCGAGATGCCGCTGATACCCTCCGGCATCGGACCGAGCGGTCGTCCGCCCATGGCGGCGACGAGATCCTCTGAGGTCCACAGGAAGCTCATGCCGCGCGCTCCTGGAGCGCGGCGCGGACTTCCTCATGGTCGGAAAAATGCAGCGTCTCGGCGCCGACGGTCTGGCCTTCCTCATGCCCCTTGCCGGCCACAATCAGCGTATCGCCGGCATGGAGCATGGCGACTGCCTGGTGGATCGCCTTGCGCCGATCGCCGATCTCGATGCCGCCGGGTGCAGCGGCAAGAATCGCAGCACGGATCGTTTCGGGCACTTCCGAGCGCGGATTGTCGTCGGTGACGATGACGACATCGGCGAGCCGCGTGGCGATCTCGCCCATGATCTGACGCTTGCCGCGGTCGCGGTCGCCGCCACAGCCGAACACGACGATGACGCGGCCGGTGGTGAACGGCCGCACCGAAGCCAACACATTTTCCAGCGCGTCCGGCTTGTGCGCGTAATCGACATAGACCGGCGCACCGTTGGCAGTGGTGCCAACAAGGTCCAGCCGGCCCGGGGCGCCCTTCAATTTCTCCAACGCCATCAGGGCTTTGGCGGCAGGTGTTCCAGTGGAGATTGCGAGGCCGGCCGAAACCAGGGCATTGGCGATCTGGAAATCGCCGGCCAGCGGCAGGTCGATCTCGTGGAGAACGCCATCGACTTCCACCTCGGCACGTTGGCGGTGGCGTTCATGCTCGACCCGCTTCAGGGTCAGGAACTCGCCGTGGCGGCCGACCGTCAGCACATCCAGTCCCGCCGCCCTTGCCGCCTGGATCGTCGGATCCGACCAGGGATCGTCGGCAAAGATGACGGCCGGCGCGCCCTTCGGCAGCAGCGCGTCGAACAGGCGCAGCTTGGCGCGATGGTAGTGCTCGACTGTCGGATGATAGTCCATGTGATCGCGGCCGAGATTGGTGAACCCGCCGGCTGCGAGCTTCACGCCGTCAAGCCGGCGCTGATCGAGACCATGGCTGGAGGCCTCCATCGATGCATGGGTGACGCCGGCATCCGCCAGTTCGCGCAGCAGCCTGTGCAGGTCGACCGGGTCGGGGGTGGTCAGCGACCCATACTCGTTGCGGCGCGGCGCCACCACGCCGGTTGTGCCGATCGAAGCAGCGGCAAAGCCTGACTGCTCCCAGATCTGCCTGGTGAAAGCCGCAACCGATGTCTTGCCGCTGGTGCCGGTCACCGCGACCATGGTTTGCGGCTGCCTGCCGAAGTAGCGGGCCGCACTCAGCGCCAGCGCCAGGCGCGGATCGTCAACGGTGAAAACCGGCACCGGCAGTCCGGCGACGTCGCTGCCCTTGCCGGCCACGATCGCTGCGGCGCCGCGCTTGGCGGCATCGGCGGCGAAGGCCACGCCATCGGTCTTGGTGCCGGCGAGCGCGAAAAAGACCACGCCTGGTCCTACCTGGCGGGAATCCGAAGAAATCCCGGTAACCTCCGTATCGAAGGACGCTGTCCCCTCGACAGGCAGGATACCGGCTAGGTCTTTCAGCTTCATCGAACCCCGTTCATAGCAACAAAATAGCGCGCAGTTGCCGGCGCGCCCTCAGAATCACTGATAGGAAACCAGCGTTGCGCCATTTTCATGGCTGAAATCTGGCTTCACGCCAAGCATGGAAGCCGAACGTCGGATAATGTTTGCAGCCATGACGCCAGCATTCGAGGCGGCCGTCGCACCCATGCCGGGTTTTTCCGGCTTCGGTTCGTCGGCGATCGTAAGCACGATGTATTGCGGATCGTCCATCGGGAAAGCCGCGACGAAGGCGTTGAAGTTCTTGTCCTTTGAGTAGCGGCCGTTGACAACCTTCTCGGCCGTTCCCGTCTTGCCGCCGACGCGATAACCTGGAACCTTGGCGTTCCTGCCTGAGCCTTTCTCGGCATTGAGTGCGTAGAGATAGCGCATGTTCTCGGAGGTCTTGTCGCTGACCACTTTCTTGGCCACCGGCATCGCCTGTTCCTGCGCCCGTCTCAGGAATGTCGGCTGGATCAGATAGCCGCCGTTCATCAGCGCGGCACAGCCGACCGCCGTCTGCAGCGGCGTCGTCGACACACCGTGACCGAAGGCGATGGTGATCGAATGGACTTGTTTCCAGATTTTGGGCTCGGTCGGGCGGGCGACCTCGGGCAGTTCCGTCTGCATTCTCTCGAGGATGCCCAGGCGATGCAGGAATTCCCGGTGCCCCTCGATGCCGACCGCTTCGGCTTCCTTGGCCGAACCGATGTTGGACGAATAGATGAACACTTCGGGCACCGACAGCACCCGGGACTTGCCATGAAAATCATGGATGGTCTGGCGGCCGATCCTGATCGGGCGCGTAGCGTCGAAACGGCTTTCCAGCGTCACTTTGCCGGAATCGAGCGCCATGGCGGTGGTGAAGCTCTTCAAGGTCGAGCCCATCTCGTAGAGCCCGGCCGACATGCGGTTCAAGCGGTCCTTGTCGTGCGCATTATAGGGGTTGTTCGGATCGAAGTCGGGAACCGAGGCCATCGCCACCACTTCGCCGGTCTTGACATTGAGAACGACGGCGCCCGCCGCGATTGCGCGGTATTTTTCCATGCCGGTGGCGACCTCGTCACGCACGATATGCTGGACGCGCAGGTCGATCGAGAGCTGCACCGGCTTCAGATCCTTGGCCACCGCCAAGCCGGACGCTTGAAGATCGCTCAGCCCCTGTTCGTCGATGTATTTCTCCATGCCGGAGATGCCCTGATTGTCGATGTTGGTGAGGCCGACAATGTAGGACGAGGTTTCGCCGGCCGGATAGAAGCGGCGCTTTTCGGTACGGAAGCCGACGCCGGGAATGCCGAGCTGCAGGATGTCAGATTGTTGCTTGGGCGTCAGTTGCCGCTGCAGCCAGACGAAGCCGGCGCCGCTCTTCAGCTTGTGATAGGTCTGCTCGTAGTCGATTTCGGGAAGCACCGTCGCCAGTTTTTCGATCGCCTCGTCGGCGTCGACAATGCGGCGCGGTTCGGCAAACAGCGACGCCGTCTTGATGTCGGTCGCCAGAACTTCGCCGTTGCGGTCGACGATGTCGGGCCGTGACGCCGTCACCCGGCTCTGCGGACCGCCGGACAGGTCGGGGTTCTGGAAACCGAGATAGACCAGCCGCCCGGTGATGGTCAGATAGATGCCGAAAAACACCGCCATCGTCATCACGACGCGGGTCCTGCCCTTGCCGCCGGTCGCCTTGCGGGCGCCTTCGACCACAATCGATCCGTCGTCGCCGGACTTGGCGCGGCGCGTCAGCAGACTGGCGAGCAACGGAACTCTTGCGATCCCCGGAAGTTTGGCGATCCCTGGAAGTTTGGCGGTCATTGGACGATGCCTCCGGTGACCACGGGGTCGTTGCCCATCGGTTCCTTGCCGGAACTGTCGGCCATGCCGCCCAGCCGCTCGGACGAAAGGTCCTCGATGGTGAGGGGTTTTGCCGGCAGATCGTCCAGCCCGATGATCTGGCGGGCGCTGACCGGCTCGAGCGCGAGTTGCGATTTGTAGATATCGGCCAGCTTTTGCAGGCGCGACGGCTGGGTAAGCAGGCTCCAGTCCGCCTTCAGGAGATCGATCGTATCCTCCTCGTAGCGGATCTGCGCCTGGATCTTGTGCACCGCCGCCAATTGTTCCTCGGCCTCGCGCTTGGTCTTGAAGGTCAAGGCCGCGGCCGAAACCATGACGGCGATAAGGACTATGTCGCTGGTACGAAACACGTGCTCACCTCTCTCCCGGCCGCTCGACGCCGGGAAGTTTTGGGTCAGGAAGTTTTGGCAGACCGAAAATCGAAAAATCGCCGGCGCGCGGCGGCGCGTCGGTGCGGATCGCAGCGCGCAGCCTTGCCGAGCGCGCCCGCGGATTGGCTGATATCTCGGCCTCACCAGGCGTCACGCCGCCGCCCATCTTTTTGAAGGTGGCGCTGCGCGCCTGCGCCTCGGGCAGGTGCCGCGATCCGCTCGCCGCATCGGCGCGATCGGCAATGAAGCGCTTGACGATGCGGTCTTCCAGGGAGTGGAACGTCACCACGGCCAGCCGCCCGCCCGGTTTCAGCACGCGTTCAGCCGCAAACAGCGCTTTGGCCAGTTCGCCGAGTTCGTCGTTGACGAAAATGCGCAGCGCCTGAAAGACGCGGGTCGCCGGATGGATCTTGTCCTTCGGCGCACGGCCGATATGCGTCTCAATGGCGTCTGCAAGCTCGAGCGTGCGCTCGAACGGATGTTTTTCGCGACGGCTTTCAATCATGCGGGCGATGCGGCCGGCATGGCGCTCTTCGCCAAGAAACCCGAAGATGCGGGCAAGATCGCCCACCTTGAAAGAGTTGACGACATCGGCGGCGCTCAAGCCCACTTGCGCCATGCGCATATCGAGCGGTCCGTCGGCACGGAACGAAAAACCGCGCTCCGCCTGATCGATCTGCATGGAGGAGATGCCGATGTCGAGCACGACGCCGCCGGCGCTTTCGACATGCTCGTCCAATGTCGAGAACGGCGCCTGGACGAGCCGGAGCCTGCCGCCCGATTGTTGCTCGAGAACACGACCGGCAGCAATCGCATCCGGATCGCGGTCGATTGCGACAACCGAGGCGCCGCTCGCCAGAATGGCTTTGGAGTAGCCGCCGGCGCCGAATGTGCCATCGACGAACACCTCGCCCGTTTTGGGCGAAAGCGCTTCCAGCACTTCGGCAAGGAGGACCGGAATGTGACGGGCCGGTCCGCCAACGGCGTGAGGGTCATCGCCGTAGCCCGCCATCATTCCGGCCGCTCCCCAGGCTTCGTCCCCTGCCGAAGCTGCAAAAGCCGGGCGCGTGCTTCCGCCCCATAGGCGGTGAGCCGTCCAGGTTCCCAGATCTGAAAGAAATTGCCGCGGCCGACGAAAGCCACTTCCGCGGAAATGCCGGTGTGCTCGCGGATGAAATCGGTCATCGAGATGCGGCCGTCCTGATCGAGCTTGAGAAAGGTTCCATCGCCATGGCAGAAGAACGACATGTCGTCCGAGGTCTGCAGGAAGGGGTCTTCCTGCGCGATGCGCTGCTCGTAGCGGTCGAGCAGGTCGAGCCCGCCGACATCCATCGCCGGACGGTCCAGGCAGCGCAGCGCATAGAGTTCCGAATAACCGCGCTTCTGCACAACCGCACGGAAATGCGCTGGAACGGACACCCGCCCCTTCGCATCGATCCTGTTCACCGCGCTCGACAGAAACCGGTCCATTACGCGTTACGGCCGCTTGCGCCGCCGCACCCCTCTGCATCTTCCCGCCCGCGCCGCCGCAGCGCGGTCCCAGCCCAAAACTCACTTCGTTCCGCCCAAAACTCACTTCTTTGCGAAAGCCGAAAACGGGCGAACGCGCAGCCGCCGCGGCTGCCCGATTGGCGTACGCTTCACCCTGACGCGGAACGAAGGCTTGAATGTCTAAATGGGATATCATGGGGTACTATGGGCGTCAACGGGAATAGGCTTCACAAACGCGCGCCACAACCGATGAGGGCAGCTTTGACGGCACTCCCGTGCTTATGCTCCATTAAGCCTAACGAACCGTTTAGAGCGGTTTTCCGGCGCGGTTCGGCGCTTGCCTGCCGGTGTCACCCGGCATAGCGTCTGCGCATCCTTCTCCTCAAAGTCAGGGTTCGAAAAAACGATGTCCGAAACAGCGAAGTCGCGCGCCGCCACCCTCGCGCATTTGCGTGGCGTCAAGCTCGCCAGGGGCGATCCGGTCTCGCTGCCGCTGACAATGACGACCACTTTCCATCTGCCCGGCAATCCGGCCGGCGTCAGCCAGTACGGGCGCTACGACAATCCGACGTGGGAAGCAGTGGAAGACCTGCTCGGCCACCTCGAGGACGCGCCGTCCGTAGCGTTCCCGTCGGGCATGGCCGCGATCGCGGCGGTCTTCTTCGCGCTGCTCAAGGCGGGCGATCGCATCCTGTTGCCGTCCGATGGTTACTACACGCCGCGCCTGCTTGCCGAGCGCTTCCTCAAACCTTTCGACCTCCCGTTCGACACACGACCGACCAAGTCCTTTGTGGACGGCGGTTTTTCCGGCTACCGGTTGGTGTTCGTCGAGACACCATCCAATCCCGGGCTGGACATTTGCGACCTGGCTGGCGTGGCGCGCCTTGCGCACGAGGCCGGCGCGCTGGTCGTCGCCGACAACACCACGATGACGCCTTATGGTCAGCGCCCGCTCGATCTCGGCGCCGACATCGTCGTTGCTGCTGACACAAAGGCGCCCAATGGCCATTCCGACGCGCTGTTCGGCCATGTCGCCAGCCGTGACGCCGGCATCATCACCGCCATCCGCGAGTGGCGCAAACTGTCGGGCTCCATCCCCGGACCATTCGAAGCCTGGCTGGTCCATCGGGGCCTTGAGACGCTGGAAGTCCGCTTCGACCGCATGTGCAAATCGGCCGAACTGATCGCCCGACGCCTGACAAATCATCGGGCCGTGAAATCCGTCCGCTTTCCTGGACTGGAGGATGACCCTTCGCACAATCTGGCGACCACCCAAATGGAACGTTTCGGCTTCCTTGTCGGCCTCGACCTGGGGAGTGAAGCCAGGGCCGAAACGTTCATTGGCGCCTGCGCCCTGATCCAGCCGGCGACCTCCTTCGGCGGCGTCCACTCTTCGGCCGAGCGGCGCGCCCGCTGGGGTGATGCGGTGCCGCCGGGCTTTGTTCGCCTGTCGGTCGGCTGCGAGCCGGTGGAAGCGCTTTGGCAGGCGATCGAGGCGTCGCTGGACGGCGTCGACGGTTGAACGAACCGATCACCAAGCCAGATCGTCGGCTTCGATATTGCGCCGGCCATGCAGCACACGCAGGATCTCGACTGCATCCTCGCCGACACGATACAAGGTGAGGTATTCGCCGACGACCAGATGGCGGATGCCGGGCGCAATGTCTTCGCGCGGCGCGCCCGAGAAAGGATGCAGGGTCAACAAATCCCAACGCCTCTCCAAGACATTCACCAGGCGGATCGCCGCATCAGGATTGTGTTCGGCAATGTAGTCGCCAATAAGTTCGAGGTCGATTAATGCCTGGGGAAGCAGGCGGTATTTCACTCCTCAAGGCCTTTGGCCTCGGCCATTTTCAGATATTTGGCGCGCAGTCGTTCCATGATTGGCGGCCCGTCCAGCGCCGGTCCGCTGTCGATCCCCTCCTGCACCAGCTTGCGCAACTCCTCGACCGTGTAGCCGTGCAAATCACGGCGGTCCTTCCATTGCCTGAGTGCGTCGCGGATCACCTCACTCGCGGAAGCATATTCGCCGGCGGCGACTACATCGTCGACCGCCGCCGCCAATTCCGGTGAAAGCGTGATGCTGCGTTTGTCGACCTGACCCATGGTGCGCTCCTAATATCGACGCACTGGAAGGTACGATCTAATCGCACCACATTCAAGGAATGTCGCTAAGTCCGGCGACTTCCGGCAAAAGCTGATCGACACGGTACAAGGTGAGGTATTCGCCGACGACCAGATGGCGGATGCCGGGCGCAATGTCTTCGCGCGGTGCGCCCGAGAAAGGATTAAGTCGTCAGTTGCTGCCAGCGCGCTTCGATCCGGTCGAGCAGCCGGTCCGCTGCAGCCTCGTCGCCTCGAGCAATATGAAGCCAGATCGCGATCAAATCCTCTTCTGCATTTGCAGTTCGGATGATGGGCAGCAAATTCATGCCGCGTTATCGGGTTTCAATCGTCTACGCGCTTCGGCCTTGATTTCATCGATCGACGCAAATCGTCCCGGTCCGCTGTCGATCCCCTCCTGCACCAGCTTGCGCAACTCCACGACCGTGTAGCCGTGCAAGTCCCGGCGGTCCTTCCATTGCCTGAGCGCGTCGCGGATCACCTCACTCGCCGAAGCATATTCGCCGGCGGCGACCACATCGTCGACCGCCGCCGCCAGTTCCGGCGAGAGCGTGATGCTGCGTTTGTCGACCTGACCCATGGTGCGCTCCTGATACCGTCCGCACCAGGAAGGTACGATTTAATCGCACCAGTTTCAAGAAACGCTTGCTCCATGCACAGCCCAGTGAAAGCTGATTCAGTCAATGAAGCGCCTGAACCAGCAAGCGCGCCCGAAGACGCAACCTGCTGATATCAGGGGATTTCCTTGTAGAATCTGGACGAAAATTGCCAGCTGGCCTGTAAGCCGGGTTCTGTATGGCCCTCGCCCCTTGCGGCGCGAGAACGTGGCGGCCATTCATCTTGGACGCATGTTGCCATGCGCCTCATGCAACCTACCCGGGCGGTGAGCCGGAAACAGCCCTCGAGGGTTTCCCCTCGCACCGCCCCTATTCGGTCTTGCTCCCGGTGGGGTTTACCGTGCCGCTCCTGTTGCCAGTCGCGCGGTGGGCTCTTACCCCACCCTTTCACCCTTACCACGACGGATCGTGGCGGTTTGCTTTCTGTGGCACTTTCCCTAGGGTCGCCCCCGCCGGCCATTAACCGGCACCGTGTCTCCATGGAGCCCGGACTTTCCTCACCCGCAGCCTTTCGGCTTCGCGGGTGCGGCCGCCCGGCCAGCTGGCAAGGCGTATAAAGGGATTCACATTCGAAAACGCAAACAAAAAAGCAGGTCCCGGTCTATTACGCCGGCGCTCCAAGCGCGGCCAGCTGCACTTTGACCTTGCCGCAATAGGCCGCGGAAATCGGGTTCATCCGCTTGGCGCCATGGCCGGCATTGTACTTCAGGATCGTGCCGCAGGTCGTGCCGTCGCCGAGGTTGCGCGCCATGGCGAGGTATTTCATGCCGTATTTGATGTTGGTCTCGGGATCGTGGAGACCCTTGATCGAGCCGCTGTAACCCATCATCCGCGCCGTCGACGGCTTGATCTGCATCAGGCCGATCTCACCGGCGCGGCCGACCTGGTTCGGCTGAAACCTGCTCTCGATCATGATGACGGCCTTGGCGAGCGAGACCGGCACACCATTGCTGGCCGCATGACGCTCGATGACCGTCGAATACTGGCCGCTATCGCCAGCGGCCGCCGGCTTCGGCGCCGCCGCCCGGCTTTGCCGGCCGATCGACGCCGTCGTCGCCTGGTCGATGCGGGTCCTGTTGCGCTTCACATGCCGCTTGGAGACTGCCTTCTTTGCAAGGACTGGCTTCTTTGCAACGACTGCCTTCTTTGCAGAGACCTTTTCCGCCTTTGCGGATGCTGGCTTTTTCGCTTTCACCGCAGCAACTTTTTTCGCCTTTGCGGAGGCTGTCCTTTTTTCTCCGGCATCTTGCCCGGCTTTCGGCGTGGCAGTCTTATCGGACGCGGTCATGAAACCCTGGTCGGCCCGCTGGCTCAAAGGCGCGCCATTGGCCGCACCGATGGCAAAAGTCATTACGCCGGCAGCAACAGCTGCCGTTAAAACGGTCAATTTCTGCATGGGATCCTGTTCTGTTTGAACCGCGCGAAGAACTTCACGCAGCTACGCCAATCAACGTCGGAACATTTGGGAGGCTGTAGGTCCGACAACTTGCACGGATCGCCTTTGACGGTCGAATTGGCGGCAAAAAAGGCGGGGCAAGTCACTTTAAATGACAGGCTGTAACTTACAGCCAGGAAAAGACTACTTGGACGGAACTGCCCTCACCGAGCCAAGCAGCCGTTCCAGCGTGCGAATTGTCGATCCGTCGGCCACGCCATCCACTTTGCGTTGCCGGAAATGCCTCTGGAAAGCCTCGACCACGATTTCGGTTTGCCGATCGAAAGCGCCTGATATCTCCACGCCATAACCGTAGAGCGCCAGCATCGACTGCAACGCCTCGACCTCGGCAGACGCGTCGCCGGCCTTCAGCACCGCGCCGCGCCTGACGGATGCCGCTTCGACAAGATGGCCGACACCGGCCTCGAACAGGGCCTTCCAGGGGAATCTCTCGCCCGGGTCGATCTTGCGTCCCGGCGCCACGTCGGAATGGGCGAGCACCCGTTGAGCCGGGATGGAATGGCGCTGAACAATCCCCTTGCACAGGCCGATCAGGGCATCGATCTGCCGTTTCGGAAAATTCCGGTAGCCGAGCGAATGTCCCGGATTGACGATCTCGATGCCGACCGAACAGGAGTTGATGTCGCTGCGTCCGAACCAGGAACTCTTGCCGGCATGCCAGGCACGGTCGCTTTCCCTGACCATCTGGACGATGCGGCCGTCCTCATGGACGAGATAGTGCGACGAAACCTCGCTGGCCGGATCGCACAGCCATGCTTCGGCGCCGGCGCCGGTCTCCATGCCGGTGTAGTGCAGCACGATCATGTCGGGCTTCTCGCGTCGTGGACCGAAATTCGGCGATACCCTTACCTCGGCGCTCGGCTCGTCGGGCAGGAAGCCGCTCATGCGTGCCGCAGGCCCCGTTCGATCATCTCGTAGGCCGCGTTGATCGCCGCTATCCTGCTGGTTGCGATCTTGATGAATTCCTGCGGCAGGCCGCGTGCGATCAGCCGGTCGGGATGGTTGTCCGAAACCAGCTTGCGATAACGCTTCCTGACCTCCTCGAAGGTTTTTCCCCGCTCGATGCCGAGCACGACATAGGGATCGGCCGCACCCATATCGACGTGCCGGGCCAGAATGCTCTGGTAGTGCGCCTCCTCGATCCGGAAGATCTCGGCGATGCGATGCAGGAACTGGCCTTCGCGCTCGTGGACCAGCCCGTCGGCCTTGGCGATATGGAACAGCCCGTCGAGAATGTCCTCCAGCATCGCGCAGTTCGAATGGCCGGAGCCACAAAGCTGCGCCATGCGCGCGGCATAGGTCTCGAAGCCGGCGATGTCGCGCTTGGCCAGATCGTAGAGCCGCGCCACATTGCGCGTCTGGTCCTTCGGCACTTCGAAGATCTGCTGGAAGGCGCGCACCTCGTCCTGGGTGACGATGCCGTCGGCCTTGGCCATCTTGGCCGACAGCGCGATCATCGCCACCGAGAAGGCGACGCGCCGGCGCAGGTCGGGGTCGCCGGAGAAAACCGTGCGCACAGCCTCGACCACGTCGGCGACGCCGGACGAGGTTGAGGACGAAACGCGGGTGATGAAGTCGCCGAGGCGGTCCCAAATCGACATGGGCACCTATTAGGGCTAACTGGCCACCGCTATCAAGCCCACCGCTATCAAGCTGAAGACGATGCCGCAGGGCCGGCCCAGCCGGTTTCGCGGCCGCCTGAGCAGCTTGCGCAACCGTCGATCATGGAAATCAGCAGGCAGGAGCCGCCATAGCGCGCGAAACTGCAAGCCTTCGTCACCTTGCCATTTCGGCCCCGTCTGCTGGGCAAAAAGTGACAGGCCACCAAGCTTGCGGCGGCGGCCGCAAGAAGACTGTCCTGAAGTCAGAAGGCCGGCACGATGCCGGCCTTCTGTTCATCACATAAGAATTACTGCGCCGGCGCAGGCTGTGCCGGAGCCGGCTCGGCCGGCTTGGTCGCGTCAGGAGCCGGCTGCATCGGCTGTTCGTTGGCCGGCGGATTGGTGCTCTGCGTGGTGGTGGCGTCCCCGCCCGTGCCGCTGTCGCTGCAAGCCGCAACGCCAAGCAGGGCAAGCGCCGAAACCGACGCAAGAATGAGTTTCTTCATGACATCTCTCCTCTAATCACGCCCCCGCTACCGGTGACGATCGAGGACAGAATGCACCAAGTGCCCCATGGGTTTCATAACATTGCGTTTCCATATGTAACATCATCTGCTCTTGCGTTGCCGGCGAAGCCATGGCGAATTAACACCAATCCACGGCGAATTAGCACATTTGAATCAATAAAATGCCCGGGAGAGCTGCCGTGACCGCCAAATGGGATTTCTGGATCGACCGCGGCGGCACCTTCACCGATGTCATCGGCCGGGACCCGCAAGGCGGGCTGCACCCGCGCAAGCTGCTGTCCGAGAATCCCGAGGCCTATGCCGACGCCGCGATCCAGGGCATTCGCGATCTGCTCGGACTAAAATCCGGCGCGCCGATCCCATCCGGCCTGATCGGCGACATCAAGATGGGCACCACCGTTGCCACCAACGCGCTTCTGGAGCGCAAGGGCGACCGTGTACTGCTGCTCATCACCAGGGGGTTTCGCGACGCGCTGAGGATCGCCTATCAGGCGCGGCCCGATATCTTCGCCAAGCAGATTATCCTTCCCGAACAGCTCAATGAGCGCGTCATCGAGGTCGATGAGCGCGTGCGCGCCGACGGCAGCGTCGAAAGGCTGCTCGACATCGCCGCCATGCGCCCGGCCATCGAACAAGCCAGGGCCGACGGCATCGACGCGGTGGCGATCGTGTTCATGCATGCCTGGAAATATCCCGACCACGAAAAGGCGGTTGCAAAAGTCTGCAGCAAACTGGGGTTTTCGCAGATCTCGGTCAGTCATGAGGTGTCGCCGCTCATCAAGCTGGTCGGCCGCGGCGACACGACCGTGGTCGACGCTTATTTGTCGCCGATTCTGACAAGGTATGTGCAGAAGGTGGCGGAAGAGCTGGGCGTCCTCTCCCCCCTCGAGGGGGGTGAGGAGCGATCGGCCAAAGGCCGAGAAAAAGCCAACGATTTGGCTTTTTCAGCGACGAACGCCCGGAGCCATAGCGAAGGGCGGGCTGCGCAGCAGCCAGAGGGGGTCATCTCAGAAGGCACCGCCAGAGCGTCGAACCCAGTCGAGGCGCCCCCACCCGGCGGCTTCGCCGCCACCCTCCCCTCAAGGGGGAGGGAATCTCCCCGCCTGATGTTCATGATGTCGTCCGGCGGCCTTACCGCCGCCGATATGTTCCAGGGCAAGGACGCGTTGCTGTCCGGTCCGGCCGGCGGCGTCGTCGGCATGGTCGAGACTGCAAAGCTCGCCGGTTTCGACAAGGTCATCGGCTTCGACATGGGCGGCACCTCGACCGACGTCGCCCATTATGACGGCGGCTATGAGCGCGCCTTCGACACCGAGGTTGCCGGCGTGCGCATCCGCGCGCCGATGATGCGCATCCACACCGTCGCCGCCGGCGGCGGCTCGATCCTGCACTACGAGGCCGGCCGTTTTCGCGCCGGGCCGGATTCGGCCGGCGCCAATCCCGGCCCGGCCGCGTACCGGCGCGGCGGCCCGCTGGCCGTCACCGACGCCAATGTCATGCTGGGCAAGCTGCAGCCCGATTTCTTTCCGGCCATTTTTGGGCCCGGCCAGAACGAGCCGCTCGACGTGCAAACCGTGCGCGAGAAATTCGCAGCGCTCGCCGCCGAAATCGGCGACGGCCGGACGCCGGAGGCGGTCGCCGAAGGGTTCGTCACCATCGCCGTCGAAAACATGGCCAACGCCATCAAGAAGATTTCCGTGCAGCGCGGCTACGACGTCACCGAATATCTCCTGAATTGTTTTGGCGGTGCCGGCGGCCAGCACGCCTGCCTCGTTGCCGATGCACTCGGCATGGAGGCGGTGCTGATCCATCCGTTCTCCGGCCTGCTGTCGGCTTATGGCATTGGGTTGTCCTCGATTTTTTCCTCGCGCCAGCAGGCGCTGCTGAAACCGCTGGCGGAAGTGTCCAGGCCGGCGATCGACGAGCTCATCGCAACGTTGCGCAAAGCCGTCATCGACGAGCTTGCCGCGCAAGGCATTGCCGAGGACGCCGTCGCCTCCAAACCGGTGCTGCAGATCCGCTACGACGGCACCGACACCGCGCTGCCGGTGAATTTCGAGCACGGCTTGATCGCACGCGCCAAGGCGGATTTCGAAGCCGCCCACAAGGCGCAGTTCGGCTTCGTCTATGACGACAAGCCGATGATCGTGGAATCGGTCGGCGTCGAAGGCATCGACAGCGGCGGCGCCGTCCGCGAGGAAAGTGATTCAATCCTTGAGGACATCGCCGCAAGCCCTTCGGAAAATCGAAAAATCTTCGTCGACGGCACATGGCGAGACGCCGGCATCTTCCGCCGCGAGCCGCTCAAACCCGGGCACAAGCTTGGCGGCCCTGCCCTGGTCATCGAACCGAACCAGACCATCGTCGTCGAGCCGGGCTGGCAGGCCGAAATCACCGCCAAGAACCACGTGCTCCTGCGCCGCATCGAGAAAAAGCGCCGGCTGGCGGCACTCGGCACCGAGGCCGATCCGGTCATGCTGGAGGTGTTCAACAACCTGTTCATGTCGATCGCCGAACAGATGGGCGTGACGCTGCAAAACACCGCCTATTCGGTCAACATCAAGGAACGGCTGGATTTCTCCTGCGCCGTCTTCGACCGCAATGGCGCGCTGGTCGCCAATGCGCCGCACATGCCGGTGCATCTCGGTTCCATGGACCGTTCGGTGGAAACCATCATCCGGCTCAATTCCGGAGACATTCACCCCGGCGACGTCTTTGCTCTGAATGCGCCTTATAATGGCGGCACGCATCTGCCTGACATTACGGTGGTGACGCCTGTCTTTTCCCTCCCCCTTGAGGGGAGGGTGGCCGCCCACGGGTCTTGCCTCCGGCAAGCCCGAGGACAGGCTCCGCGGCCGGGTGGGGTCGGCTCGACTGGGTTCGACGCTCTGGCGGTGCCTTCTGGGGAGACCCCCACCGCCGCCTTCGGCGGCACCTCCCCCTCAAGGGGGGAGGAGATCCTCTTCTACGTCGCCTCGCGCGGCCATCATGCCGATATCGGCGGCACGGCGCCCGGCTCGATGACGCCGCTCGCCACCACCGTCGACGAGGAAGGCGTGCTGTTCGACAATTTCCGCATCGTCGATCGCGGCCGGTTCCGCGAGAAGGAGCTGGAGACGCTGCTCACCGACCACCCCTATCCGGCACGCAATCCGCACCAGAACATCGCCGACCTCAAGGCGCAGATTGCCGCCAATGAAAAGGGTGTTGCCGAGCTGCGCCAGATGGTCGCGCATTTCGGCCTTGGCGTCGTCGAGGCCTATATGGGCCATGTCCAGGACAATGCCGCCGAAAGCGTGCGCCGCGTGCTGGAGCGGTTGCCCGACAGCTCCGCATACGAGTATCCGACCGACACCGGCCAAATCATCAAGGTGAAGATATCGATCGACCGGCAAAAGCGTGAGGCGACCGTCGACTTCACCGGCACGTCGCCGGTCATGAAGAACAACTTCAACGCCCCCGAGCCGGTCGCCCGCGCAGCCGTGCTCTATGCCTTTCGCGTCATGGTCGAGGACATGATCCCGATGAATGCCGGCTGTCTGAGACCGATCCACATCATCATTCCCGAGGGTTGCATGCTGAAGCCGACCTACCCTGCCGCGGTCGTCGCCGGCAATGTCGAAACCTCGCAGCATGTCACCAATGCGCTGTTCGGCGCCATGGGCGCGATGGCCAATGCGCAAGGCACGATGAACAACCTCACCTTCGGCAACAAAAAGTACCAGTATTACGAGACGATCTGTTCCGGCTCGCCGGCAGGCCGGATGAACAACGGTCGCGGCTTTGCCGGCACCTCCGGCGTCCACACCCACATGACCAATTCGCGCCTGACCGACCCGGAAGTGCTGGAGTTGCGGTTCCCCGTCCTGCTCGAGGATTTCCACATCCGCGAAGGCTCCGGCGGCAAAGGCAAATGGAGTGCCGGCGACGGCACCGAGCGCACCATCCGTTTCCTCGAAAAGATGGAATGCGCGATCCTGTCCTCACATCGCAACCGCCCGCCGCAAGGCCTGGACGGCGGCGGCGATGGCGAGGTCGGCTCGACCAAGGTCCGCCGCAAGGATGGCCGCATCGAAGTCCTGAAGGCTTGCGACCAGACGCTGCTCGAGGCCGGCGAAGCCGTCATCGTGACGACGCCGACGCCGGGCGGATTCGGCCGCCGCTAAGGAGGCATCCAGAATTCGCTCCGGCGAGTCAGGTGGGGTGGTTTTCGAGAACCGAAGCGGAGCGGACATTTGGGTCCGTGAGCATCGCGCATGACCCCGAAAATCGGAACGATTTTCGGAAAGGATCATGCGCAAAATCAAAATGCTACAGCGTCCTTTGCGCGTCCTTGGGGACGCGCGGCGCTGTAGTAGCACAGAAAACCGCATCAGATGACCGCCGGAGTAGAATTATCGATGCCTCCGACTGTCACCGGCCTGTCATCCACCTGCGCTACCCGCTTGCGCCAGAGCAAACGGGGAATCGCCTTGTCATGACGGATGTTTCCGGAGAACTGGTTTTTCGCCGCGGCAAGCAAGTTGGCAAGGCCGTCTACCAGAATCGCCCGCTGTCCAAGGCTGGCCTCTCCGAGCGGCTCTTCGCCTTGCTGTTTTCCGGCCTCGTCTATCCGCAAATCTGGGAAGACCCCGACGTCGACATGGAGGCAATGCAGCTTGGCCAGGGCCACCGCGTCGTCACCATCGCCTCGGGCGGCTGCAACATCCTTGCCTATCTCACCCGGTCACCCGAACGGATCGACGCCGTCGATCTCAACGCCGCCCATATCGCGCTGAACCGCATGAAGCTCGAAGCGGTGCGCCATCTGCCGTCGCAGGGCGACCTGTTCCGTTTCTTCGGCGCTGCCGAGACCCGTCACAATTCGCAAGCCTACGACCGCTTCATCGCGCCGCATCTCGACCCGGTCAGCCGCCATTACTGGGAACATCGCAACTGGCGCCGGCGTCGCCGCATCGCCGTCTTCGACGGCAATTTCTACCAGACCGGCCTGCTCGGCCTGTTCATTGCCATGGGCCATCGCACCGCCAAATTATTCGGCGTCGATCCGGCCCGCATCATGGAAGCCAAAAGCCTCGCCGACCAGCGCCGCTTCTTCGACGACGAGCTGGCGCCGGTCTTCGAAAAGCCGCTGCTGAAATGGGCAACATCGCGAAAAGCCTCGCTGTTCGGCCTCGGCATTCCCCCGGCACAGTACGATTCGCTGATCACCTCGGGCGACGGCACCATGGCCAGCGTGCTGAAGGCCCGGCTGGAAAAGCTCGCCTGCGATTTTCCGCTAGAGAACAACTATTTCGCCTGGCAGGCTTTTGCCCGCCGCTACCCCAATCCCGGCGAGGCGGCGCTGCCTGCCTATCTCGAAAAACGCAACTATCAGGCGATCCGCAACAATGTCGGCCGCGTCGCCATCCACCATGCCAATCTGGTCGAATTGCTTGCCGGCAAGGATGCCGGTTCCGTCGACCGCTTCGTCCTGCTCGACGCACAGGACTGGATGACCGACGACCAGCTCAATGCGCTGTGGGCCGAGATCACCCGCACCGCGTCCACTCATGCCCGCGTCATCTTCCGCACCGCCGCCGAACCCAGCCTGTTGCCCGGCCGTGTCTCGAATTCGCTGCTCGACCAGTGGAGCTATGCGGACGAGGCCTCGCGCGAATTCTCGGCCCGCGACCGTTCGGCCATCTATGGCGGCTTCCACCTCTATGTGAAGCAGCCCGCATGAGCGCGACCGAACTGCCGGCCAGGCACGCCGAAGCGCCGGCCGACCACGGCGAACTGATGGACGGCGTCTACCGCTGGCAGCGCCACATCTACGACCTGACCCGCAAATATTACCTGCTCGGCCGCGACCGGCTGATATCAGGGCTGGAAGTGCCGGCGCGCGGCACCGTGCTCGAGCTTGGCTGCGGCACCGGCCGCAACATCGTCCTCGCCGCCCGCCTGTATCCCGACGCCCGCTTCTTCGGTCTCGATATTTCAGCCGAAATGCTGGAAACGGCCACTGCTGCCATGGCCCGCGAAGGCCTGTCCGGCCGCGTCAAGCTGGCGCGCGGCGACGCCACCGATTTCGACGCGAAGGCGCTATTTTCCGTCGAACGTTTCGACCGCATTTTTGTCTCCTATTCGCTGTCGATGATCCCCGGCTGGGAGAAGACGATTTCCGCGGCACTTGCGGCTCTGTCACCCGGCGGCTCGCTGCACGTCGTCGATTTTGGCCAGCAGGAGGCCCTGCCCCGCTGGTTCCGCACGTTGCTTCGCGGCTGGCTGAGAAAATTCCACGTCGAGCCGCGTGGGGCCCTGCGGGACGTCCTGGAAACGGAATCTGCACGTACCGGCGCAACCCTTCGGTTTAGAACGCTTTATCGCGGTTACACTTGGCTGGCCGTGATCAAGACCGCCGTCTAGCTCCTCGGCACAGAGGATTTGGTTCTTTGGCTGAGCCCTGTGGACGGTCGCTGGCGACCGGCCTGCAGCTGCCAATCTCCAACGTCTGCGATTAGCCAAATCCCACCACGCCTTCGTCATCCCAGAGCGAGCAAGGAGCGAAGCGACTGGGATCCATTCCGTGACATCAGCCGAAGGATGCAGCGGCTCAGAATGAAAACAGCAGTGATCCTTCGCGCCCCCCTCTGTCCTGCCGGACATCTCCCCCACTTGGGAGGAGATCAGATGTCGCGTCCGGTTTCGCCAATCATCAACGTTGAAAGAAGGGTGAGGCGCGCGAGCTGCCAATCTCCCTCCCTGTGGGGGAGATGTCCGGCAGGACAGAGGGGGGCGCCTCGCACCGCCGTCAAGGTTCTGCACCGCAGCAGCGCTCCAAGGTCACGGAATCCGAGGGTCTGCGCCGCATCGCTTCGCTCCTCGCCCGACGAGCGGGCGCGTGTTGATCGTGCAAGGCCTTTGGCGACGGCTGCATAGAGCCTGCGGCGAGCGACCGCCGCATTCCTCTAATGCAGCGCCTTCACCAGCGCTGCCAGCATGATCTGCGGCCGGTAGCCGAGTTTGGCCGGCGTCAGGCCGAGCCGCACCACCACCAACTGCTCCGAGGGGATGATGGCGACCGTCTGCCCATCATGGCCTTCCATCCAATAGCTATCGCTTGGCAGGCCCGCTGCGATGCCGGCGCCGGGGCTCTCCTCGTCGCCCGGCCCCTCGATCCACACCTGGCCCCTGCCGTAGACTTTCGAAGCGGGTGCGGCTTCCCGCATCCAGGCGACGAAGCCGGCGGGCAGGACCTCCTGGCCGTTCCAGACACCATCCTGCAGCAGGAACTGGCCGAAGCGCGCCCAGTCGCGGGCGGTGGCGTAGAGATAGGACGAGCCGACGAAAGTGCCGTGCTCGTCGGTCTCCAGCACCGCGCTCCGCATGCCGAGCGGGTCGAACAGTGCAATCCTTGGCCACGCCAGCGCCTTGTTCTTGTCGCCGATCGCATCCTGCCAAAGCCGCGACAGCATCGCTGCCGTGCCGCTTGAATAGGAAAATACCTTGCCCACCTGGCCGGTCAGCGGCTTGGATCCGGCAAAGCCCGCCATATCGGGCTCGAGATAGAGCATCCGCGTCACGTCGGTGACGTCGCCATAATCCTCGTTGAACTCGAGCCCGCTCGACATCGCCATCATGTCGGCGAGGCTGATGGCGGCGCGGCCGTCCGCTTTCCAGGGTCCGAACAGGCCCTGGTTCGTCATCACCATCTTGCCGTCCTTCACCACCGTGCCGACGATCGCGGCATTGACCGTTTTGGTCATCGACCAGCCAAGCAGCGGCGTCTTTTCGGTAAAGCCTGCGCCATAACGCTCGGCGACGATGCGGCCGTTTTTGACCACCACCACCGCCCGCATACCGGCGCCGGTCATTGCAGGATCGTCGAGGATTTTCGCGATTTCGGGGTTTTGCGAGGCATCGACCTTGTCGCCCTCCGGCCAGAGTGCGGCGAGCGGCGGCGCCGGTGTCAGCGCCGGCCTGGCGACTGCTTTGGCCCTGGCGATGTCGAAATCCGGAACCGAAGCACAGCCAAGCCCGTCCCGAACGACCGCGACGCTCTTGCCGAACACACCGAACAGCCCGGCCGAAACCGTCCTCTGCTCCCAGTCGACCGACACCCGCATCAGCCGCAGCAGCGGGTGGCCCGGCGCCTGCACGTCGACGGCGAGCACCTGATCGGCATCGCGTCCGGCGATAAAGACATTCGAGCAGACGATCTTGGCCGTATAGCCCGAGCCGACGCGGATCAGTTCCGGCGGCGCGATGGAAAGCCAGGCGGCGAGTGCGGCGAGGGCCAGTACGGCCAGCCCGAGCAGCCACTTCATCAGCCTCAGAGCAACCTGCATTTTCCGACTCCCCCCGGACGCATGCCATCGATTTGCCGTCATTGCTTCGGCAAAATCGCGGTTCTGGTCGAGCGCTGTCAACGGAATATCAACCATGATCAGCGATGTACTGATGCATGTCGCCCAAAAGTGCGCAGCGGTTTTGGGATAACGACATGCATAAAAGCAAAGACTAAGGCGCGCCGAAGCGGCGCGCTTTGGGGATAGGAGAGCGGTCCTGTGGGGCGATCGCTTGGGGGCACGGTCGAGGGACCACCTGCAGCAACAACCCATCAGCGGCCGGCTGAAACCGGTTCAGGAGTAGCGATGCGCCGTTTCGCGGCTTTCATCTTGCTGACGCTGCTGGGCGCCTGCTCGACCGTCGACGATCTTGCGCCTCCCTCATCGAGCGCGCCGACCGTTGCGGTGCGTGCGCCCCGTTTTGACGACTCCGACCCGCATGAGTGGGACAGCGGCGCACCGTGGAGCTATGCCGTTCATGGCACCGACGTCTCCAAATACCAGACCTCGGTCGATTGGCCGGCGGCCAGGGCCAGCGGCATTTCCTTCGTTTTCATCAAGGCGACGGAAGGTGGCGATCGCTTCGACGCGTATTTCAACGAGCATTGGAGCCGCACGAAAGCCGCCGGAATCCCGCGCGCCGCATATCATTTCTACTATTTTTGCACACCGGCCGCGACGCAGGCGCGCTGGTTCATCCAGAACGTGCCCAGAGACCGCTCGGCAATGCCGCCGGTTCTCGACATGGAATGGAACCCGCAATCGCCGACCTGCAAGCTGCGCCCCAATGCGGCCACGGTGCGCAGCGAGATGAGCACTTTCCTCGAAATCGTCGAAAAGCACTATGGCAAGAAGCCGATCATCTACACCTCGATCGATTTCTTCGACGACAACGGCCTGTCGGCCTTCCGCGGCTATCCCTACTGGCTGCGTTCGGTGGCCGGCCACCCGCGCAAGAGATACGGCAGCCACCCGTTCACCTTCTGGCAGTACACCGGAACCGGTATTGTGCCGGGCATCTCCGGAAAGGCCGATATCAACCTGTTCAACGGCTCGGAAGCCGCCTGGAACAAATGGCTGCGGCAGAACACCCGTTGACAGCGGGCCTGCAGCCTGCTTTTCGACACAGCCAATGAAGGACGCCTGCAACCGCCGGTAATCTTCTCGGGAGGATGGCGATGCGATTGCGCTTGGAAATTCTCGCGGCGCTGTTTCTGGCCGGCACGGCGGCGCCGGTGGTGGCACAGCAATGCGGCGGCGATTTCGAGGCATGGAAGCAGGGCGTTGCGGCCGAGGCGAAGAATGCCGGCGTCGGCACTGCCGGACTTGAGGCGCTGGAAACCGCCGCTCTCGATGGAAAGGTGCTGGCGCGCGATCGCGCCCAAGGCGTCTTTACCCAGACCTTCATCGAGTTTTCGAACCGCATGATATCGGCCTATCGGCTGAAGCAGGGCGCGGTCATCTTGAAGAAATATGCCGACGTCTTTGCCCGCGCCGATCGCGAATTCGGCGTTCAGGCCTCGGTCATTGCCGCCTTCTGGGCGCTGGAAACCGATTTCGGCGTCGTGCAGGGCGATTTCCAGACGCTAAACGCATTGGTCACGCTCTCACACGACTGTCGTCGCCCGCAGCTCTTCCGGCCCCAGATCGTGCCATTGTTGACGCTGATCGACCGCGGCGTGATCCCGGCCGATGTCACCGGCGCCTGGGCGGGCGAAATCGGCCAGACGCAGATGCTGCCTTCCGATTATCTCGGCCGCGGCGTCGACGGCGACGGCGACGAAGTGATCGACCTGCGCGGCAACGCGCCTGATGTGATCATGACCACGGCCAACAAGATCATGTCGCGCGGCTGGAAACGCGACCAGCCCTGGATCGAGGAAGTCCGCGTTCCCGACGACTTGCCATGGGACCAGACCGGCCGCACCAACAAGCTGCCGCTGACGCAATGGGCTCAGTGGGGTGTCACCAACCCGAACGGCACGCCGCTTGTCGACAACGGCCTGAAGGCAGGCCTCGCACTGCCTATGGGCCGCAACGGGCCGGCCTTCCTGGTCTACGACAATTTCGACGTCTACCTCGAATGGAACCAGTCCTTCACCTATGCGCTGACCGCGGCAAATCTCGCCGCGCGGCTGACGGGTGCGCCGCGATTCGATCCACGCAATCCCGAACCCGGCCTCAACGGCGACCAGATGAGGGCATTGCAGACAAAGCTCGAGGCCAGAGGCTATGACGTGGGATCGGTCGACGGCATCCTGGGCACCAACACCCGCGAGGCGATACGCAAGGAGCAGATGCGGCTAGGGCTGCCGGTCGACGGCTGGCCGACGCCGGAGCTTTTGGCGAAACTGGAGGTTAGTGGAGTAGTGAGTAGTGAGTAGTGAGTAGTGAATGGTGAATGGTGAATGATGGATGGTGAATGGAACTAGATACTGACTATTGAATACTGACTACTGACTATTCACTATTCACTATTCACTATTCACTATTCCCACTTCACCGCCCAGCAAGCAGGAAGTCGATGAACACACGCAACGCCGGCGGAACCTGCCGGGAGCTTGTATGGTATAGGTAAAAGCCTGGAAATCTGGGCGACCAGGCTTCGAGAAAACGGATGAGCTTGCCGGTTTCGATCCACCGGCGAACCTGGTAATCCAGCATATAAGCCACGCCGATCCCATCCAGGGCCGCCCTGATCATCAGTTCCGTGTCGTTGACAGTAAGACCGCCGTTCACGGCTATTTCGAAAGCGCGCTGGCCTCGCGCGAACTCCCATCGATAGATGTTGCCGGCGCCGGGCCACTGGAAATTGATGCATTGGTGATGGTGCAGGTCGGCGGGATGTCGGGGCATGGGGTGATCCTTGAGGTAGCTGGGCGCCGCCACTGCGGCCATCTCCAGCTCCCCGCTGAGTTTCACCGCCACCATGTCCTTATGCAGCCGCTCACCAAGCCTGATTCCGGCATCGAATCGTCCCTCGACAATATCGGTCAGCATGTCGTCGACGATGATGGTGAGGTCAATATCGGGATAGGCGCGGCGGAAATCGCCGAGCATGGGCACGATGAAACGCATGGCGGCGATGCGTGGAACATTGATGCGCAGCGAGCCTGCCGGTCGATCGCGTGATGCATGCGCGTCGGCGACGGCCCCTTCGAGTTCGCTGAATGTCGGAGCGAGGCGGGCAAACAGCGTTTCGCCTGCAGCGGTCGGCGACACGCTGCGGGTCGTGCGGTTGAGCAGCCGGACACCGACACGCTCCTCCAGCCCGCGTATCGTCTGGCTAAGCGCCGGCGGCGAAATCCTGAGCCTGGCCGCGGCGCGAACAAAGCTGCCTTCCTCGACGATCGTCGCGAACGCCTTTAGCTCGGAAAATTCGGTCCCTCGCATTATGTACCCCAGACTTAACAAGCCTGTTCGATAATAGGCTATTATTTGAGCAATAGCATGCCCTTAACTTCGACATGGAACCGACGCTCGATTTGGAACGGCCGTAGCCGGACGAAAAAGGGACAGCAGCTATGTATCATTCGCTTAAAGGCAAAATCGCGCTCGTGACCGGCAGTTCGCGCGGCATCGGCCGCGCCATCGCCGAGGGGCTCGCGACAAACGGGGCGGCCGTGGTCGTCAACTATGTCGGCAACGAGAAAGCCGCCCAGGAAGCCGTGGCTGCCATCCGCGAGAATGGCGGCAAGGCCTTCGCCATTCAGGCTGATATCTCCAGCGTTTCCGACATTCGCCGGCTGTTCGAAGAAACCGAGAAGCAGATGGGGGCGATTGACATCGTTGTCGCCAATGTCGGCATCGCCGTCATAAAGCCGTTCGTCGAGGCCACCGAAGCCGACTTCGACCACGTCTTCGGCGCCAATGCCAAAGGCACCTTCATCACGCTTCAGGAAGCGGCGCGCCGCGTGCGCGACAGTGGCCGCATCATCGCCGTCTCCACCGGTGGAACCAAGATGTTCTTTACCCAGACCGCCCTTTATCTCGGCAGCAAAGGAGCCGTCGAGCAGTTCGTCCGCGTCCTCTCGCGCGAGCTCGGACCGCGCGGCGTCACCGTGAATGCGCTTTCGCCGGGCTTTACCGACACCGAACTGCTCCCAGAGCGAGACAGGGCCGTGGCCGCCGGCATGTCGCCCTTCGGCAGGATCGGAGCGCCGCGCGACGTCGCCGATGTCGCGGTTTTCCTCGCCTCCAACGAGGCCCGCTGGCTGACTGGCGAAAACATTCAGGCCGGCGGCGGCGTGGCTTAGTGAGTAGTGAGTAGTGAGTAGTGAGTAGTGAGTAGTGAGTAGTGAGTAGTGAATGGTTGTAGTGGCAGTGGAATTAGGTAGTCACTGTTTATTACTGACTACTCACTACTCACCATTCAATCCGCCATCGTCTCCAGGCTGGCGAACCCCTGCGGCGCGTCGCCTTCGTCGAACGGCGTCGTTACCTCGACGAAGGTGTCGGGGTAGAAGCCGTTGAACCGTGTCCTCAGCGACAGCGAATAGGCGCCGATATGGCCGATCTCGATCCAGTCGCCGGTATCGACCGTTTCCGGCAGCCAAAAGGGCCGCGACAGGATGTCGACGGAATCGCAGGTTGCGCCGCACACCTTGAACGGCACGATGGTCTTCTCCTCGCCATTGCGCGAGCGGATCGCCGGGTCTGGAATGAAGCGCGCCGGCAGCGTGATCTTGCCGGTCCATGAATCCGACAGCGACGCCCAGATGCCGTCATTGATGTAGAGCCGCTTGCCCTTGCGCAGCAGCACGCGCACAATCAGCGACAGGCAGCGCGCCACGATCACCCGGCCCGGCTCCGCCACCAGCGGCATCTGGTCGAACTGGTATTCCTTCAGATCGCCCGACAGCCGCGACATGATCTGGCCGAGCGACGGCATCTCGATCTGCTTGCGGTTGGGATCATGGCCGTATTCGGCGGGAAAACCGCCGCCGACGTCGAGCCCGGCAATGTCGAAGCTGACGCGGTTGCGCACCCAGTCGGCCGAGGCCAGCGCCCGCTCATAGGTGTCGGGATCCTCGATCTGGCTGCCGACATGAAAGCACAGCCCGACCTTGTAGCCCGTCCGGTTCAGCCGTTCGGCCAGATCGACTGCGTTGGCCGGCCCGGCACCAAACTTCTTCGACAGTTCGTAGGCGGCCGATCCTTTCGTCTGGATGCGCACGAACACGGTGATCGCACCCGGATCGATATCGTGCGCCCGCACCACGCGGGTCAGCTTGGTGATCTCGTCCTCGTGGTCGAGCGAGATGACCCGGATGCCATATTTCTCCAGCGCCAACTTGATGTCCGACTGTGCCTTGACCGGATGCATGTAGAGCATCTCGGCGTCGGGCGCGACCGCGCGCACGGCGGCGAACTCACCGGGCGAGGCCACGTCGAAAGCGCCGACGCCGGCCTCGACCAGCGCCTTCAGCACGATCTGCTCGCCGTTGGTCTTGACCGCATAGGCGGTCTTGCCGGGAAACATGCCCATGAACTGCCTGGCGTCCGCCTTCAGCACCTGCGGGCGGAAGCAATAGATCGGATCGTCCGGGCGAAGCGCCAGCGCCGCTTCGCGCGCATTTTCGAATTGCTGCATGGACGAATCCCTCGGCTTAGACTGCGCACAATTAATCCAACCTATGCGGGAATGAAAACAATTCTGTGTCTCGCACCCCTGGCGCTGCGGCGCTACGGCAGACGATGGAATGCTAGTCCACTGATCTGGTTTCGGGTGGCCCTTGCCATAAAACGGAATATGGCCTGAACAGACGCCTGATCGACTTGGCATTCAGAGCCAGCTTGGGAGGACCATCTATGGCGATCACAACGACGACGGCAATGCGCGGACCCATGGCCCTGAAAGACTGGGCACAGCTTCTGCTGCTCGGTGCGATCTGGGGTGGCTCGTTCTTCTTTGCCCGCATTGCGGTTGCCGAGATTGCGCCGCTGGTGCTGGTGCTGTTTCGCGTCGCCATCGCGGCGCTGGCGCTGCATCTCTATCTCGGCCTGTGCGGTCTGTCCTTCCGCCTCGCCTTGCCGCAAGCCGGCCTGTTCTTTCTGCTGGCGCTCGTCAACAACGTCATTCCGTTCTCGCTGATCTTCGCCGGCCAGACCGAGCTTGGCGCCGGTGTCGCCTCGGTGCTCAATTCGACGACGCCGTTCTGGACGTTGATCCTCGCCAACGCGCTGACATCAGACGAAAAACTCTCCTGGAACAAGCTTGCCGGGATCGCGCTCGGCATCATCGGCACGGCGGTGATGATCGGTCCGGGCCTGCTTGCCGGGCTGGGCGGGCCGGTCTGGGCGAAATTCGCGCTGGTCGGCGCCTCGCTGTCCTATGCGGTGGCCCTGATGGTCGCCCGCCGCTTCAAGGGTGTGCCGTCACCGGTCATCGCCACTGGACAATTGACCGCCTCGACCATCATCATGATCCCGATCGTGCTGCTTGGCCACGGCACTGCCAATCTGTTTTCGGCCTCGCCGCCGGTCTGGGCCGCGGTGTTGGCGCTGGCCCTTTTGTCCACCGCCTTCGCCTACATCCTCTACTTCAACCTCGTCGCCTCGGCCGGCGCCACCAACGCCTCGCTGGTCACGCTCATCGTGCCGGCCAGCGCCATCCTGCTCGGCTTTCTGTTCCTGGGCGAACGGCTCGAATTGTTCGAGCTCGGCGGCATGGCGCTGATCGCGCTCGGCCTCGTCACCATCGACGGCCGCCTGTTCGGCCGACGGTAAAGTGGCGCGCATCCAATCAAAGGCGCAAACGACGCGCCAATTCGTGGAATCTTGGCATCGACCCGAAAATCGATTCCGACTCTTGGCAACGGTAGCGCTGCCATATCTATCCTTGCCCCAGCTTCGTCACATTTTTTACACAGGGCGGAAGCGGGATTTTGCCGAAGAGTTTCAATGCCTAACGGCAAATGGTCTGTCGTAAATTCCACAATGTCGTCGCATTGCAGCATAGTTTCCGCTTGCCTGTGGCAGAAATGCCCCTAGACTCTGGCCATAGCTCTTTAAGAGGAGGCTATGACATGGGACTCACGAGGCCAATCAACGCATTGATGATTTGTGCTGCATTTGCTTTCATCGGGGCGCTGATTATGGGCTTTCTTCCATAGACCCGCCAAGCAACGGAAGATCAGCACAAAATAGTCCAAGTCATTGAAAAAGGCCGGGTTTTTACCCGGCCTTTTTTGCATCCCAGATCTGACAGGGACTTACGCCGCGGCGGACCCCGCGGCTTCAGCCTCATGCGAGCGGATGCCGATCATGTGGCAGACGGCGAAGACCAGATCGGCGCGGTTCATGGTGTAGAAATGAAAATCGCCGACGCCGCGCTCGACAAGGTCCAGCACCTGCTCGGCCGCCACCGCGGACGCCACCAGCGCATGCGTCTGCGGGTCCGTCTGCAGCCCCTCGAAGCGCTCGGCCATCCACGCCGGCACCAGCGCGCCGCAACGCGCCGAGAAATTGGCGACCTGGGTAAAATTGTGGACCGGCAATATGCCCGGGACGATCGGTATGTAGATGCCGGCCCGCCGCGCCCGCTCGACATAGCGCTCGTAGAGGTCATTGTCGAAGAAGAACTGGGTGATCGCCCGCGTCGCGCCATTGTCGACCTTGCGCTTCAGCATGTCGATATCGGTGGCGAAGTCCGGGCTCTCCGGATGCTTTTCCGGATAGGCGGAGACCGAGATGTCGAAATCGCCGACACCTTTCAGCGCCCCCACCAGTTCGGCGCCATTGGCATAGCCGTCCGGATGCGGACGGTAGGCGGCGCCGACGCCCTCGGCCGGATCGCCGCGCAGGGCGACGAAGCGGGTGACACCCATGTCGGCGAATTCCTGAATGACTTCATCGACCTCATGACGCGCCGCATTGACGCACGTCATGTGCGCCGCCGGCGTCAGCGCCGTTTCGTTGAGGATGCGTTTGACCGTGCGCGCCGTGCGCTCGCGGGTCGAGCCGCCAGCGCCATAGGTGACGGAGACGAATTTCGGCTTGAGCGGCTGCAGCCGGGTAACTGTGTCCCACAGCCTTGCTTCCATCTCGTCGCTCTTCGGCGGGAAGAACTCGAACGAAACCCTGATCTTGTCGCCAATGTCAGGGCGGCGGGAAAAGCGGAACTGGTTCATCAGGCGGTTTCCCCTATCGGAAAGGCATTGGCCGGTTGTGCGTGGTTGGACGGATCGGCGATCAGCATGCGCTGGTCACGGCCGAGCCACAGTTTTACGGTGAGACTGGGCTCGTTGCCGGCGCGCGGCTCGAATTCCTGGCTCTCCTCGAGGTCGAGCCCGGCCTCCGAAAACCACTCGGTGATCTGCCGGTCGGAAAAGCCGAGCCGCACATGCGCGTGGACGTCGCGCAGGAATTCCAGCGAATGCGGAGCGAAATCCACGATCACCAGCCGGCCTGCCGGACGCAGCAGCCTTGCTGCCTCGCGGATGGCGCGAGCAGGATCGTCGAGATAGTGCAGCACCTGGTGGATGGTGACGAGATCGAAGGCGTCGCGCTCGACCGGCGGCGCAAAAATGTCGCCCTGGCGCACCTGCGCGTTCGAAATGCCGGCCTTGTCGAGATTGGCGCGCGCCACCGTCAGCATCTCGCGCGACATGTCGATGCCGATGCCGCGCCGGTAGAGCGGCGAAAAGATCTCGAGCAGCCGCCCGGTGCCGGTGCCAAGGTCGAGCATCGACTGGAACGGCCGCTTGCCGACGAGCTTGAGCAGCGCTGCCTCCACGGCGCGGTCCGGCACATGCAACGAGCGGATGTGGTCCCAGCTTGCGGCATTTACGGAGAAATATTCGGCGGCGCGATCCTGCCGCTTGCGCTTGACCGCCGCCAACCGCTCGAGGTCACGCTCGACCTGCGGATCGGCACCCCGGATACCGGAGACCAGCCTGAGCACGAAATCCCGCGCCGCATCCGTATCCGACAGCCGGAAGAAAGCCCATGAGCCCTCCTGGTAGCGGCCGATCAGCCCCGCCTCCAGCAAAAGCTTCAGGTGGCGCGAGACGCGCGGCTGCGACTGGCCGAGAATTTCGGTGAGATCGGAAACGGTGAGGTCGCCGCGCGACAGCAACGCCAGGATGCGCAACCGGCTGGATTCGGCCGCCGCCTTCAATGTATCTACCATGGTGTCGAGCGCGACATGCATGCGAGCATTCTCTTTGAAAAAGATATAAACATATGTTTATGTCGATTTTGGTTGGCTTGCAAGCGCAATGTCGCTCCCGGACAAGAAAATGACGCATGCGTGGCGGATCGCCAACAGCCGGATGCATGATCGGGGTGGAAAACCATGTTCGAAACGCGCAGCGGCGAAAAGCTTCTGGAAACTGATCCCGCCAATATGCCGCCGGACGGCCATGTCGTCTTCATCGGCCGCATCGCCTCGCCCTGGACCACGCGAGAAACTTGCCCCAAGAACATGAAAGCCGCGCGGGAAACCGGACAGCCGGCAGTTCTCACGATCGACCTGCCCTATCGCGAGGGCCTGCTCGGGCTTGAACGCGCCAGCCACGTCATCGTCCTGTCCTGGTTGCACCACGCACCGCGGACCCTGATTGTCCAGAAACCCCGCCATGCGGCTGAACCGAAAGGCGTTTTTTCGCTGCGCTCCCCGGCCCGGCCGAACCCGGTCGGATTGCACATCGCAAAACTCGTCGCCCTCGATATCGAAACGGGCCGTATCGATATCGATGCCATCGACGTGCTCGACGGCACGTCGTTCATCGACATCAAGCCTTATTTCGCTTCGACCGATGCCTTTGCCGACGCGACCATTGCCGGACGGGACGAGCCCGGACGGGATGGGCAATGAGCGCGCCGACCGGCCGCCGCCGCGCCATCGCCAAGGCGCTGACAGCGCTTTTGCCGCTGGCGCCCTATGCCGACATGGAAAAGATCCGCGCCGACGCCGGCGCGGTGCATATGAAGAGCTTGCCGCCGACGATCGCGGTGTGGCTGGCGACTATCGCCCATATCCGTCACGTGCACACCGACTACGAAAAGCTGCTGGCCGAAGGCTACGACCGCGACTCGGCGCGCTTCTTCGTCATGGAACAGACCAACATCGTGCTGACCCGCTGGCGCGCCACACGTCTGCTCGAGGATAACGATGAGGAATGACAACGTCTCTCGATGGCTCATCCGCAACCCCGGCCTGTGTCTTGTGCCACCCGCCGTAGCGCTCTATCGCGTCTGGACGGAGACGACCTGACGGAGGACGTGATGAGCAACTCGATCGATCCGCATGCCAAACCACTGCCCTCGCTCTCCGTCCATCACATAGACCCGCACTCCTATCCGGACGGCGTTGCCTTCCTGGACGGTCAATATCTGCCGATGTCGCAAGCCAAGATCTCGGTGCTGGATTGGGGCTTCCTGCATTCCGACGCCACCTACGACACGGTGCATGTCTGGGGCGGTCGCTTCTTCCGCCTCGACTTGCATCTCGATCGCTTCTTCGGCGGGCTGGAAAAGCTGCGCATGACGATGCCGTTCGACCGCGATGGCGTCGCCGGGATCCTCGAAAATTGCGTGGCGCTGTCGGGTCATCGCGCCGCTTATGTCGAGATGCTGTGCACGCGCGGCGCTTCGCCGACCTTCAGCCGCGACCCGCGCGACGCGGTCAACCGCTTCATTGCGTTCGCCGTTCCATTCGGCTCGGTCGCCAATGCCGAGCAATTGCAGCGCGGCCTGCATGTGGCGATCAGCGACAAGGTGCGCATCCCACCGGCCTCGATCGACCCAACAATCAAGAACTACCACTGGCTCGACCTGGTGCGAGGCCTCTACGACGCCTATGACCGCGGCGCCGAGACCGCGCTGCTCCTCGATTTCAACGGCAATGTCGCGGAAGGCCCCGGCTTCAACGTCTTTTGCGTGGATGACGGTAAACTGTCGACGCCGGCTGCCGGCGTGCTGCCCGGCATCACCCGTCGCACCGTCTTCGATCTCTGCGCGGAGGCAGGGCTTGCCGTTGCAGCGGCCGATGTCAGCGTCGCTGCGCTGCGTCAGTCCGACGAGGTCTTCATCACCTCGACCGCCGGCGGCATCATGCCGGTGACGATGATCGACGGTATTCCGGTCGCGGACGGCAAGGTCGGCGCGATTACCAGGCGCCTGATGGCGATCTATTGGCAAAAGCACGAAGACCCGGGCTGGTCGAGCCCGGTGCGCTATCCCTGACCATTCCTGGCCTCAGGCCCGGCAAATCCACTGCTCGGGGACACGCACCGAATCTCCTCACCGGTCGTGATGCGGCCTGGTTTTTCCACCCAGGCGACAAGGCCCCGCAGCCGCTTTGCCGCCTTCGGAAACAACAGCGCGCCGGCTTCGTGGTCGGCCATTCCGGCATTTTCGGCGACCGATCGCCCGGCGATGCGGCAAGGTCCGTTCTGCGCGTCGACCTTGACGGTGACGCCGCCTTTGAAGAACAGCAGCGTGCCGGACGGCAGCATCGAGAGATGCGGCAGGCCTTCGATCAACAGATTGGCGCCGATCCATTCCGGCTTGATCTCGGCGATGGCCATCCGCCCTGCCACGATCGCCCGTTCGTCCGCGGCCACAACAGACAATTGCCGCTCGCTGCGTATCTCGGTACTGCGTGGATACCAGGGCTCGCGCCCGCCGGAGCGCCGCGTCGCGCCGGCGTGGAAATCGCCGTCGATGCCGTCGAAGCCAAGCCGCAATTCATCCGCGCGTGTCTCGAAATGATCTGATGGCGCGACGTAAAGCGCGGCCACCCGCGCGGCAAGCTTCCGCGCCGAGATGATTTCGACCGGGTTTTCGACCTCGGGGAAGAGATCCGGCGTGGGCTTCATTCCTTGCATGATGCGCGCAATTAGCCGCAATTAGCCGCAGTCTGCTCATCAGGTCCAGTCGAAAGCACTGATGCTCCAATCAAGCAGACTGATGCGATTACACCGGCGCCCTCCAATGCAGGGCCGTTCGCGCCAAGATCGATCAGAGCATGCGCAACAGCGCCCCGCCGATCGAATAGCCGGCGCCGAAGGCGCAGAGCAGGCCATAGTCGCCGGCGTTCATGTCGGCGTGGTTTTCCGCCAAGGCGACGACCGCACCGGCGCCGGCGGTGTTGCCGAGGCGCTCCAGCACCATCGGCGCGCGGTCATGGTCGACCTCGTGGCCAAACGACAGTTTCAGGATCATGGCGTTCATACGGGCATTGGCCTGATGCAGCCAGAAGCGCCGGATCGCTTGCGGCGTCAGCCCATGCTCGGCCAGGAACTCGACGATGAATTTATGCCCGGCGACGGTGACTTCCTTGAACACCTTGTTGCCGACCTGCTTGATCAGGTTGCCCTCCAGGTTGATCATATACGGATCGTCCTGGGCGGTGCGCGTGTAATAGCCGAGATTGGTGCGGATGTTGTTGGACATCTGCGTCCAGGTCCGGGTGTCGAGCACCTCGAAACGTCCCGGCCGTTTGTCGCCCTGGGCGAGCCCCTCGACGATCATCGAGACCGAAGCATCGCCGAAGATGAAATGCGTCTGCCGGTCGCGGAAGTTGAGATGGCCGGTGATGATCTCGGGCGTCGTCACCAGCACGCGCCTGTGTGCGCCCGCCCGCACCAGATTGACCGCGATATGCAATGCCGCCGCCGCCGACGAGCAGCCAAGGCCCATGTCGAAACCGGCGCCCTTCGTGCCCATCGCCTGCTGCATCTCTATGGCGATCGCCGGATAGGGCCGCTGGTGATGCGAGGCCGAGCAGATCACCAGGTCGATGTCTGACGGCTCCAGGCCGGCATGGTCGAGCGCTTTCCTGGCCGATGCGATGCCGAACTCGGCTTCCAGCGACAGCGCGTCGTCCGGCCGCGCCGGAATGCGCGGCGCCATGCGGGTCGGGTCGAGAATGCCTTCCCGCTCGATCACATGGCGCGTCTGCACGCCCGAAGCATGAACGATGAAGGCGCTGTCGGATTTCTGCAGCAGCGTCTCGCCCGAAGCCTGGCGGCGGACATTCTCCATCTCGACCCAGGCATTGAAGCTGTCGACCAATTCCTCGTTGGTGATCGAAGGCTCGGGGATTTCAACGCCGATGCCGCTGATGATGACGCGATGCATTTTCAGTTCGTCCCCATGCGCAGGCGCTGCGGCTTGATGTGGGCGCGGCGAGAGTTCGGCGCAACATTATTCGCATCAAGCTAGTTTATGCCGGCTTAAATCAAGGGCCTGAGGCAAAAGACCACAAGCTTGCGTGGCTGAAATGCGCATTGTGACGAAACCGAATCAAGCGCAGCCAGGCAGTGCGTCTCGGTGTGGCCAATCGTTTCTAGGCAGCGCGCCGCGCGACGATGAACAGGCGCGGGAAACGCAGCAGCACCTTGCCGTTTGCCGTCTTCGAATAGGCTTCGGTTATTCTGGCAGTGTAGCGTTTGAGGAAAAGCCGCCGCTCGTCCTCGTCGAGCGGATCGAGGAACGGCTTCAGCCCGGTCGACTTCAGCCATTCGACGATTGCCCCGGCATCGGCCAGCGGATGATTGTAGGCGGTGTGCCAGATGTCGAGCCGGTCGGAGAACGGCGACAAAAGATCGTAATAGAACGCCACCGGCGGCAGCGGCCCGCGTACAGCACCCTCGAGCTTTTCGGCAAACGGCATTTCGGCCGCCGTGTCGCGCATCAGCCGGTGCGACGGCTCGCCCATATTGTCGGGCATCTGCACGGCAAGCGCGCCGCCGGGCGCCAAAAATCCCATCAGCCGCTGGAAGATCGCCGGATGCTCCGGCAGCCACTGGAACACCGCATTGGCGAAGATCACGTCGACCGGCTCTTCGGGCTGCCACGCCGCCGCATCCGCCAGTTCGAAGGCCACTTCCGGCAGACGCGCCCTCGCCTTCTCGATCATGTCAGGCGAGGTGTCCAAACCGCTGACCTGCGCGCTCGGCCAGCGCTCGACCAGCAATTGCGTCGAATTGCCCGGCCCGCAGCCGATGTCGACCACCCGGCGCGGCGCCGCCACCGGCACCTGCGCGACGAGATCGCGCGCCGGCCGCGTGCGCTCGTGCTCGAATTTGAGATATTGGGCGGCGGACCAGTCGGTTTTGGCTTTTGCGACTGTATTCACCGATAGACCTCGCGACGGTCGCCGACTTGAACCACCCAAATTGCGAGCGCGCTATCGTCGATCCTTGTCAGTATTCGGAATGAACCCACACGATATTTCCAGAGACCTGCAAGCGGTCCTGTTAGCGCTTCGCCAAGTTCGCGTGGATTGTCGCGCCGGGCGAGCCTGTTTTCCAGGAAGTCGACAATCCGACGCTGATCGGACCTTTGCAATCGGGAGATATCCTTCAGCGCACGCTTCTCGACACGAATTATCCACACGTTCAACCGTCACTGCCGGCGCTTGCATCGTCCAATCCCAGTCGTTCCTTGACTTCGGCCAGAGAAAGCCAGTCACCTTTATCGTCGTTAAGGCGTTCGAGGGCGATCAGTCCGTCCTCCAAATCCTGAATTTGCTCGATAATGGCGGCAACGACCACGTCGTGTTTTGTCCGGCCAGTTTTCCTTGCCACGATCTCAAGGCGCTTTTCCAGCGCGGTAGGAAGCTCCACATTAAGCATGTCTGTCTCCTTCCGGTAATTCTACGAGCAGCCTGGGAGGCTTGCAACCAATCCGTTGCTACCGCGTCAGCCGCTTATACGTCATGCGGTGCGGATTGACGGCGTCGGGGCCGAGACGGCGGATCTTGTCCTGCTCGTAATCCTCGAAATTGCCCTCGAACCACTCGACATGGCTGTCGCCTTCGAAGGCAAGGATGTGCGTCGCCAGACGGTCAAGGAACATGCGGTCGTGCGAGATGATGACGGCGCAGCCGGCGAAGTTTTCCAGCGCGTCTTCGAGCGCCGCCAGCGTTTCGGTGTCGAGATCGTTGGTCGGTTCGTCGAGCAGCAGCACATTGCCGCCGATCTTCAGCATCTTGGCCAGATGGACGCGGTTGCGCTGGCCGCCGGACAGGTTGCCGACCTTCTGCTGCTGATCGCCGCCGCGGAAATTGAACGACGCGCAATAGGCGCGGGTGTTGGCCTCGAACTTGCCGAGCTTGACCACTTCGGCGCCGCCCGAGATTTCTTCCCACACGGTCTTGGTCGGGTCGAGTGCATCGCGGCTCTGGTCGACGTAGCCGAGCTTGACCGTCTCGCCGACGCGGATCGTGCCGGCATCCGGCTTTTCCTGGCCGGTGATCATGCGAAACAGCGTCGTCTTGCCGGCGCCGTTCGGGCCGATGACGCCGACGATGCCGCCGGGCGGCAGCTTGAATTCGAGATCGTCGATCAGCAGCGTGTCGCCAAAACCCTTCGACAGGCTGTCGACCTCGATCACCACATTGCCGAGCCGCTCGCCATGCGGAATGACGATCTGGGTGTCGCTCGGACGCCGCTTGTCGGCTGCATCCAGCAGATCCTGGAACGCCTGGATGCGCGCTTTCGACTTGGTCTGCCGTGCCTTGGGGCTGGACTGGATCCACTCGCGCTCGCGGCCGATCGCCCGCTGGCGCGCGTCGTCCTCGCGGCCTTCCTGCTTGAGCCGCTTGGCCTTGGCTTCGAGATATTTGGTGTAGTTGCCCTCATAGGGAATGCCGCGGCCGCGGTCGAGCTCGAGGATCCAGCCGGTGACATTGTCGAGGAAGTAGCGATCGTGGGTGATGATCATCACCGCGCCGGGATAGGCGCGCAGATGCTTTTCCAGCCACGCCGTCGTCTCGGCGTCGAGATGGTTGGTCGGCTCGTCGAGCAGCAGGAGGTCCGGCTGGCGCAGCAGCAGCTGGCACAGTGCCACGCGGCGGCGCTCGCCGCCCGACAGCTTGGTGACGTCGGCTTCCTTGGGCGGACAGCCCAGCGCTTCCATTGCCATCTCGACCTGCTGTTCGAGATCCCACAGGTTGAGCCGGTCCATCTCGTCCTGGAGCTTGGCCGACTCGTCGGCCGTCTCGTCGGAATAGTTCATCATCAATTCGTTGTAGCGTTCGATGATCGCGGTCTTGGCGGCGACGCCTTCCATGACGTTCTCGAACACGGTCTTGCTCGCATCGAGCGCCGGCTCCTGCGCCAGGTAACCGACGGTGGCGCCTTCGGCCAGCCACGCCTCGCCGCTCCACTCCTTGTCGATGCCGGCCATGATCTTGAGGATGGTCGACTTGCCGGCGCCGTTCGGCCCGAGGATGCCGATCTTGGCGTCCGGGTAGAAGGAGAGGTGGATATTCTCGAGCACCTTCTTGGTGCCATAGGCCTTGTTGAGGCCGGCCATGTGATAGATGAACTGGCGTGCCACGCGCGCTTTCCCTGAAAAGTCGACTGGAATGTCGGATTGAATGGAAGTTGCGCGCTATGTAGGCGATGCCGCGCCGAACGGCAAACTGTTTTGGCATTTCAAAGCGGCCTTCGGGCCGAGACGGGCGCGATCGCGTCGAGAATGGTGGATCGCGAGAACCGGAACGGAGCGTACTTTCGGGTACGCTGGCGCATAAGCTCCCGCAGGGCTCGGCGTGTCACTGGAATGCGATCGGATCGATGATGCCTTTCGGGCAGCCGGCATTGTTCGTCGGCACTGAGGCCAGCAACAGCTCACCGAGTGAGGAGTTCGGGCCGATCGGGCCGGCCAAGCCGAGCGTCAGCTCGCCGATCAGCCGCCGACCGCTCGAAGGATCCTTCACGCAGGAGACGCGAACCCGCTCGCCGGCGCCGGGACCGAAGGCTCGGTCGAAGGCGCTGCGGATCTGGTCCGACGTCAGCTCCTGACCAATGCTCTGCGTGAAAACATTGCGCACTGGTGAAGCGTTCACGGCGCGTGTTAAATTCAGCGCATCGGAAAAATATGCCTGCTGGCTCTTGCCGTAACAGGTTCCATGCTTGATCCACTCATGCCTGTCGAGAGCGGATGCGGTGCCCGGCATCACCCGGTCGAGCTCCGAGCGCGTGTTCGGCTCGAGCTCGACCGGCGGCAGGTCCTGCCATTGCGCCGGATTGTCGTTCGCCTTGTCGGCCGCCGCCACCTGGCAATAGAAATTTCCGTTCGGCTGCGGCCACAGCCCGTGCAAGGTGAAATGCGTCGCCTCAAAACCGGCCGCGGTCTGCGCCTTGCATTCGGTCTTGCCGGGCCTGGTTTCGCAAAACGCCGGCTGCCAGCTCAGCGCGAGGACATATTCGGGCTTTCCCGAAGCCGGCGCAGCAGGCTTCTCTCGGTCGGCCGGCACGGGTGCTGTCGGCATCGTTGACGCGCCCGAAACATGGCCGCAATCGACCTTCACCCAGCGGCGCTCCGGATCGGCCCCCGGCACGCGGATCAGGTAGTGCGTGGGAGCATCCTTGTTGCCAGCCAGAAGCTGATAGCTCTGTCCCGCATCGGTCGCGATATTGCCGGGGTTCTTGCCGCTCTTGATGGCCTGGGTCGCTTGACAGGTGGCGTCGGCGACGAAAGAGCCGCTCATCTTGACCTCGGCCCGCGCAGCACCCGTCAGCACGGCGGCAAGCGCCGATCCGAAAACAACACCTGTCAGCGTACGCATGGGTACTCTCCGGTTGAAGAATGCTGCGGCAACAGACTGCCGCCCCTCTCTCGGTAGCAAATTCTCCATGTCAGAATTGCGATGCTCCGCGTTGCGGGCAAGAACTGCGCTGCGCAAACACGGATTGACGCAAAACCGGCGTCGGCGCACACAAACGTTCGCAGGTGCTAAAGACGCGTTGGAGACGAAGCGACAATGTCATTCAGCCAGCAGCGCGTGCTGCGATCGCCGACCGGTGCGGCGCTCAACCTTTACGTGAAACGCGCCGAGGGCCGCCCGCGCGCGGTCGTCCAGATCAATCACGGACTGGCCGAACACGCGGCGCGCTATGTCCGCTTCGCCACCTTTCTGGGTGAGTGCGGCTTCCATGTCTATGCCCATGACCATCGCGGCCATGGCGCAACCAAGGCGCCAGACGCTCCGCTCGGCACATTCGCCAAAGCGGATGGCGGCGCCAAGGTCATCGCCGATGTCGCCGCCGTGCATGACCTGATCGCCGGCGACCATCCCGGCCTGCCGGTCATCGTCTTCGGCCATTCCATGGGCGGCCTCGTCGCGCTGAATTTCATGCTTCATCATTCGAACCGGCTGCACGCCGCCGGCATCTGGAACGCCAATTTTTCCGCCGGGCTGGCCGGCCGTGCGGCGCAGATCATCCTGGCCTGGGAAAAATTCCGGCTCGGCTCCGACATGCCGTCGCGCATGCTGCCGAGACTGACCTTCCAGGCCTGGGGCAAAGCCGTCCCCGATCACCGCACGCCGTTCGACTGGCTGTCACGCGACGCGGCCGAAGTCGACAAATACATCGCCGATCCGCTGTGCGGCTGGGATGCCTCGGTGTCGATGTGGCGCGACCTGTTCGGCTTTGTCTTCGACGGCGCCGACGACGCCAATTTTTCCGGCGTCCGCACGACCCTGCCGATATGCCTGGTCGGCGGAGAAAATGACCCCGCCACCGGCGGCGGCAAGGCGGTCAGCCAGCTCGCTGGCCGCCTGCACAGGATGGGCTTCTCGAATCTCGTTTCAAAGGTTTACGCCGAGACCCGCCACGAAAGCCTGAACGAGGTGAATCGAAATATCATCATGGACGATTTCGCCGCATGGGCCGACAGCGTGCTGAAACAAGCCTGATCGAGATTGGCCCATTGCAAGAGCCGTGACTTCGGCACGCGGGATTGATACAGGCTGGGTTTCCGATCAATCACGGTGATCCATGACCGAGCCTCCGCTGAAAGGCATCCGCGTAATCGAGCTCGCCCGCATCCTGGCCGGACCGTGGGCCGGGCAGTTGCTTGCCGATCTCGGCGCCGACGTGATCAAGGTCGAGAGCCCTGATGGCGGCGACGACACCCGCAAATGGGGTCCGCCCTTCGTCATGAGCCATGACGGCGAAAACCTCTCGGCCGCCTACTACCATTCCTGCAATCGCGGCAAGCGCTCCATCGCCATCGATTTCTCGACGCCGGAGGGCGCCGAGACAGTGCGCCGGCTGGTCGCGACATCAGATGTGCTGATCGAGAACTTCAAGCTCGGCGGGCTGAAGAAATACGGCCTCGACTATAAAAGCCTCAGGGAAATCAACCCGCGGCTGGTCTATTGCTCGATCACCGGCTTCGGCCAGGACGGGCCCTACGCGCCGCGTGCCGGCTATGACTTCATCATCCAGGGCATGGCCGGCATGATGTCGATCACCGGCGAGGCTGGCCGCGAGCCGCAAAAGGCCGGTGTCGCCATTTCGGACATTTTCACCGGCCTCTACTCGGTGATCGCCATCCAGGCCGCACTTCGCCATGCCGAAAAGACTGGCGAAGGCCAGCATATCGACATGGCGCTCTACGACAGCCAGATCTCGGCGCTCGGCAACCAGAACCTCAACTATCTGGTCTCGGGAAAATCGCCGGTGCAGATGGGCAACGCGCATATGAACATCGCGCCCTATGAAGTGGTGCCGGTCAAGGACGGCCATATCATCCTGGCCATCGGCAATGACGGCCAGTTCGCCAAATTCTGCGCCGCCGTCGGCTTGGACGAGCTGCCATCCGACCCCGATTTCGCCACCAACCCCGCCCGGGTCGCCAACCGGGCGAAGCTGCGCGAGCATCTAATCGAGGCGCTAAAAACCTTCGATCGCGATCCGCTTCTGGCCAGGCTGGAGACGGCAGGCGTGCCTGCCAGCCCGATCAACACGATCGGCGAGATGTTCGCCGACCCGCAGACCATCGCGCGCGGCATGCGGCTCGACCTCGACGACAGCCATGGCAATCTGTTGCCCTCGGTGCGCGCGCCGATGGTCATGTCGGGCACGCCGCTGGTCTATGAGCGGCCCTCGCCGCGCCTCGGCGAACACACCGAAGAAATCCTTGCCGAACTGGAGAGGTCAGGAAAATGAAGACCGGCGGACAATTGATTGTCGATGCGCTCGAAGCCAACGGAACGGACCGTATCTATTGCGTGCCCGGCGAATCCTACCTTGCGGTGCTCGACGCGCTGCACGACTCGCCGATCCGCACCATCGTCTGCCGCCAGGAAGGCGGTGCCGCGATGATGGCAGACTGCCATGGCCGCCTGACCGGCAAGCCAGGCATCTGCTTCGTCACCCGCGGCCCCGGCGCCACCAACGCCTCGGCCGGCATCCACATCGCCATGCAGGATTCGGTGCCCGTCATCCTGTTCATCGGCCAGGTCGCCAGCCACGCCAAGCAGCGCGAGGCGTTTCAAGAGGTCGACTATGTCAGGTTCTTCGGCGACATCGCCAAATGGGTGGTCGAGATCGACGACGCCGCGCGCATTCCCGAATTCGTCACCCGCGCCTTCGCGGTGGCAACGTCCGGCCGCCCCGGCCCGGTCGTCATCTCGCTGCCGGAAGACATGCTGACCAGCCTGGCGGAAGCGCCGGAAGCCCTGCCCCACACGCCGGTCGAAACGCGGCCGGGCGAGGCCGAACTCGATGCTCTGGAAAAGCTTCTCAATAAGGCAAAGCGCCCCTTTGTGATCCTCGGCGGCACGCGCTGGGATGCGGCGGCCGTCGCGCGGATGCGGTCGATCGCCGAAGCCTGGTCGCTGCCGGTCGGCTGCTCCTTCCGCCGCCAGATGCTGTTCGATCATCTCCACCCGAACTATGCCGGCGATGTCGGCATCGGCATCAACCCGAAGCTGGCGACCGCTATCAAGCAGGCCGACCTCGTGCTGCTGATCGGCGGCCGCATGGGCGAGATGCCGTCCTCGGACTACACGCTGCTCAAGAGCCCCTATCCCGACCAGTCGCTGGTCCATGTCCATGCTGACGCCGGCGAGCTCGGCCGTGTCTATCGGCCGACGCTGGCGATCAACGCCTCGCCGTCCGCCTTCGTCGAAGCCTTTGCCGGGCGCAAGCCGGCCGCCACGCCGGTCTGGGCGGATGAAACAGCGAAGCTGCACGCCGCCTATCTCGACTGGTCGACACCGCCCGAAAGCGGCCCCGGCGCCGTCCAGATGGGGCCGATCATGAACTATCTCGAAAAAATGCTGCCCGACGATGCGATCCTCACCAACGGCGCCGGCAACTACGCCACCTGGGTGCACCGTTTCCACCGTTCCCGGCGCTTTGCCACGCAGGCAGCGCCGACCTCCGGCTCGATGGGCTACGGCACGCCGGCAGCGGTCGCCGCCAAGGAATTGTTTCCCGAGCGCGACGTGATCGCCTTTGCCGGCGACGGCTGCTTCCTGATGAACGGCCAAGAGTTCGCCACCGCCGTGCAGTATGATCTGCCGATCATCGTCGTCGTCGTCAACAATGGCATCTACGGTACCATCCGCATGCATCAGGAGCGTGAGTATCCGGGCCGCGTCGTCGCCACCGACCTAAAGAATCCCGACTTCGCGGCGCTCGCCCGCGCCTATGGCGGCCATGGCGAAACGGTCGAGAAGACGGCCGACTTCGCGCCGGCCTTCGAACGCGCCCGTGCCAGCGGCAAGCCGTCGATCGTCGAGATCAGGCTCGACCCCGAGGCGATCACGCCGACCCGGACGATGACCCAGATAAGGGACAGGGCCTGAGCGTCAGAGGCATAGGCCGAGATCCTTCGCAGCGCTGTCCCGCAAAATTCGACAGGCTAATGTAATGCAGCGATCCCTCGGGCGATTGCGCTACATCGTTGCCGCCTTCTCGATCTGCCCGCGGACCTCGCCGTCCTTGTGGGCCGCCGTATGGATGTTGATGTAGTATTTGCCGGCCATCAGGTCGGCAGCCTGGGCGTCGGTCAGGATCGCCGCCCCCTTGAACGGGCTTTTCGGCGCGCCCTTGAACGGGACGACGACGCCGGCATTTTCACCCTTGGCTGCCGGACCGTGAATATGTCCGGCCGTCGCCGGTCCACTGAGACCTGAATACATCACGTTCCAGGTCAGCTGTTTCGTCTCGGTGTTGAAGCCGACAGTGGCCTCGCCTTTGCCCTCCGTGGTGACGGGTGGGTTCTGCTGAGCGCCATCGAGCGTCGCCTTCATCTTCATCATCTCGGCCAAGGCCGGTGAAGCGCCCAGGAGGGAAGCCGAAACGGCGAGCGCCGAAAGCATCGGCGAGAAGGATTGCATGCGCATGGAATTCTCCGTTGTGGCGATGACATCCGCTGAAGCAGGATGCACTGGAACAACGGTTGTGGCGAGCGGATGTTTCCACCCGGTAACGGCTATGTTACATCCCTGACAAAAAGGGGCGGTCGCCCGCCCCTTTTCGAATTGCAGCCCCCGAGGCGTTGACCGCCGTTACTTGATGGCCCTTACTTGATCGCCTTGTCGGTGATGGCGGTCGTGTAGGCGCCGGTCGGTTCCTTGCTGATGATCTTCTGGTCGAGCAGCGCCTTGGCGGTGCGCGCGTAGGTCGCCGGGTCGAGCTTGCCGTCGGCATTGTCGATCAGCTTGGCGACTTCGCCCATCATGCGCTTCTGGTGGTTCTCGTCCTGGCCGCCATTGTCCATGACGATTTCGGCCGCCTCGTCGGAATTGTCGACGGCGTATTTCCAGCCCTTCATCGAGGCGCGCACGAAACGCACCATCTTGTCCTCGAATGCCGGATCCTTGAGCTTGTCCTCCAACGCGTAGAGCCCGTCCTCAAGCAGGTCGTTGCCCATGGCCGAGTAGTTGAACACGATCAGCTCTTCCGGCTTGTAGCCGGCATCGATGAGTTGCCAGTATTCGTTGTAGGTCATGACCGAAATACAATCCGCCTGCTTCTGGATCAGCGGCTGCACGTCGAAACTCTGCTTCAGCACGGTGACGCCGTCCGGGCCGCCGTCGGTCTTCAGGCCGAGCTTGTTCATCCAGGCGTAGAACGGATATTCGTTGCCGAAGAACCAGACGCCGAGCGTATGGCCCTTGAAGTCGGCTTCGGTCTTGACCGGGCCATCCTTCGGGCAGACCAGCTGCATGCCGGCCTTCTTGAACGGCTGGGCGATATTGACCAGCGGCACGCCCTTTTCGCGTGCGGCCAGCGCGCCGCCCATCCAGTCGACGATGACGTCGGCGCCACCACCGGCGATCACCTGCTCGGGCGCGATATCGGGACCGCCCGGCCTGATCTCGACGTCGAGGCCCTCGGCCTCATAAAAACCCTTGTCCTTGGCGACGTAGTAGCCGGCGAACTGGGCCTGCGTGACCCATTTCAGCTGCAGCGTCACCTTGTCTGCGGCGATCGCCTGGAACGCGGCAAGCGACATCGCGCCGGCCAGCATCGAGATAACAAGTCTTTTCATGCTTTTACCCTCTGGAGTTAAGTGTTCACCCTTTTAGGACCAGGACCTTCAATTCAACCCCTGATTCCAAACCCGCCACCGCCCTATCCACCACGGACGGAGGGATGCCAAAACGTGACTGCTCTCTCGACAAGAGCGACCACGCCATAAAAGACCGAACCCGCAAGTGCTGCAACTGCGATTTCGGCCCAGACCATGTCGATATTCATCCGTCCGACTTCGGTCGAAATCCGGAATCCCATGCCGACCACCGGCGTGCCGAAGAACTCCGCGACGATGGCGCCGATCAGCGCCAGCGTCGAATTGATCTTCAGCGCGTTGAAAATGAAGGGGGCTGCCGCCGGCAGCCGCAGCTTGAACAGCGTCTGCCAGTAACTCGACGCATAGGTGCGCATCAGGTCGCGTTCCATATGGCCGGAGGCGGCAAGCCCGGCGACGGTGTTCACCAGCATCGGGAAGAAGGTCATGATGATGACGACGGCGGCCTTCGACTGCCAGTCAAAGCCGAACCACATGACCATGATCGGCGCCACGCCGATGATCGGCAGCGCCGACACCATATTGCCGATCGGCAGCAAGCCGCGGCGCAGGAACGGCACGCGGTCGGCCGCGATGGCGGCAAGAAAGCCGGCGCCGCTGCCAACGACGTAGCCGAAGATAACCGCCTTGAAGATGGTCTGCCGCACGTCGGCGGCCAGCACCGGCAGCGAATTGGCGATGCGCACGCCGATGGCGCTAGGCGGCGGCAGCAGGATGAAGGGAATGCCGGCGCCCCGCGTCACCGCCTCCCAGATGATCAGGATCCAGGCGCCAAAGATCGCCGGAATGATCAGCCGCAAAGCGGTCGCCGCCCAGCGCGAGGCCGGGCGAAGCGCGGACAGCACCGTCACGCAGCGCCAGGCCAGAAGCCATGCCGCGGCAAGCAGCAGATAGAACGACACGCGAGCGGTGCCCTCATTGCCGGTTATGCCGGCGAGCAGCAGCCACGCCGCGCCATGCGCGCCAAGGAAGAGCAACACCACCCCAAGTGCCGGGGGGAAATTGTCGGCCTCGATTGCCAGGAGCAGCAACAAGAAAATCAAAGCCGAAGTACCGACGCCATAGCCGGGCGCCGCATCGACAAGCGGCCAAAGAAGCAGAGCCACAGCAAGCAGGGCGAGCGCAGCATACCCCTGCCACGAGCGGGGCGTGATCGACGAAAGGCTGAGGAGACCGCTCATGCCGGCCTGCCGCCCATGGCGCGGTCGACGATGCGCCCGGCAATGCCGACCACCATCACCAGCAGCGCCGCCACCACCGAGCCCGCCACCAGCGCCGACCAGATGTCGATGGTCTGGCTGTAATAGGCTCCGGCGAGCAGCTTGGCGCCGATGCCGGCGACAGCGCCGGTCGGCAGTTCGCCGACGATGGCGCCGACCAGGCTGGCGGCCACCGCCACCTTCATCGAGGTGAACAGGAACGGCACCGACGCCGGCACCCGCAGTTTCCAGAAGGTCTGCGAGGGGCTGGCATTGTAGGTGTGCATCAGATCGAGATGGGTAAGCTCGGGCGAACGCAGCCCTTTGACCATGCCGACCACCACCGGAAAGAATGACAGATAAGTCGAGATCAGCGCTTTCGGGATCAGGCCAGTGATGCCGATCGCCGCCAGCACCACGATGATCATCGGCGCCACCGCCAGGATCGGAATGGTCTGCGAGGCGATGATCCACGGCATCAGGCTGCGGTCGAGCGTCGCCACATGCACGATGCCGACGGCAATCACGATGCCGAGCGCCGTGCCGAAGGCGAAGCCGAGCAGCGTCGAGGACAGCGTCACCCAGGCATTGTAGACAAGGCTGCGGTTGCTGGTGACCTTACGCAGAAACGTGTTCTCGAAGAAATTCACCGCCACCTGATGCGGCGCCGGCAGCGTCGGCTTCGGCTGCGACATCGTCTTGCCGATAAATTCCACAATATCAGGCGTCGCGCCGGCACGGCGGTCGAGATCGCGCTGGAACGGCGCGTTGAGGATGACGGCGAAAACATACCAGACAACCACCACGCCCGCGAGGATCGAGGTCACCGGAACGAGCTTGTCGCGAAAGGAGTCCATCAGCAGCCCTCGGGCGACTGGCGCCCTCCTCTCCCCAACGGGGAGAGGGTGGCCGGAGCGAAGCGGAGGTCGGGTGAGGGGGTAGAAATCTTTCCGTCGAGGCAAGCCAGGATCGTATCAAGGACCGCTCGGCGCTCGGCCAAAACTTCATGGTTCCAGAACCGGAGAACGGAATAACCATGGCCATTCAGCCAGGCCGTCCTGGCGGGGTCGGTTGGTGAATCCGCATGCTGGCTGCCATCGAATTCGACGATCAGACCCTTCTCGCGACAAACGAAATCCGCGATGAAAGGTCCAAGCGGCACTTGCCTCACAAATTTGTAGCCGTTGAGATGACGTCCTCTCAGATCCCCCCAAAGTCGGTACTCAGCCTCGGTTTCGTCGACCCGCAGCTTTCGAGCGCGAGCGGTTGCCCCGGCATTTCTTTTGGTCGGATCTGTCGGCGCCGCCCCCTCACCCGACCTCCGCTTCGCTCCGGCCACCCTCTCCCCGCCGGGGAGAGGAGGGAGCCCATCCCGCTCAATCCTCATAGCTGTGCCCTGCCCTGAGCCCGTCACGCACCCGCGCCGCGATCGCCAGGAACTCCGGCGTCTCGCGAATGTCGAGCGGCCGCTTTTTCGGCAGCGTCGATTCGATGACGTCGCTGACGCGGCCCGGGCGCGGCGACATGACGATGATCCGCGTCGATAGATAGACCGCCTCGGGAATGGAATGGGTGACGAAGCAGATGGTCTTGTTGGTCCGCTCCCAAAGCTCCAGAAGCTGTTCGTTGAGGTGGTCGCGCACGATCTCGTCGAGCGCGCCGAACGGCTCGTCCATCAACAGAAGATCGGCATCGAAGGCCAGCGCCCGCGCGATCGAGGCACGCTGCTGCATGCCGCCGGAAAGCTGCCACGGGTATTTCTGCTCGAAGCCGGACAGGTTGACCAGGTCGAGCGTGCGCTTGATGCGCGCCGCCTGCTCTGCCTTCGAGAGACCCATGATCTCCAGCGGTAGCGCGACGTTGCGCTCGATCGTGCGCCACGGATAAAGTGCGGCCGCCTGGAAGACATAGCCATAGGCGCGGCTCTGGCGCGCCTGCTCGGGCGTCATGCCGTTGACGGCGATGCTTCCCGATGTCGGTTTTTCCAGATCGGCGATGACCCGCAGCAAGGTCGTCTTGCCGCAGCCAGACGGCCCGATGAAGGAGACGAATTCGCCCTTGCCGATGGTCAGGTCGACATTCGACAGCGCCTGCACCGGACCGTCACTGGTCTGGAAGGTCAGGCCGAGCTTGCTTGCCGAAACGACGGCTGGCGACTGTCCCGTCATAGGCCACAGCCTGGCTTTTCGCGTCGCCGCCGCGCCGGCCGCACTCCTGTTGCTTTTGCCAAAATGCTGCTTACCACTTATCTTGTCCCACTCGATCGAGAGTTTGCCCGATGTCGTCCAAACCCACATGCCATCTTATCCGCCCCGAAAGCTCTTATGAAGGCAAGCAGGGACTGAGTTATTTCACCGGCATAGCCGCCGAGACGGTCGGCTCTACCGGCATCTGCATGCACCTGCTCACCATGCCGCCTGGTGCCCGCGCCAAGGCGCATATGCACGAAAGCCATGAAACGGCGATCTATGTGCTCTCCGGCGAGGTCCATACCTGGTACGGCGACAGGCTCGAGCAGCAGACCGTGGCCAAGGCCGGCGACCTTTTCTATATCCCCGCCGGCGTGCCGCATCTGCCGGCCAATCTGAGCGACAGCCCGGCCTCGGCGGTCATCGCTCGCACCGATCCCAACGAACAGGAAAGCGTCGTGCTGCTGCCGGAACTGGATGGGCTGGTCGCCTGAGGCCGGCTTTGACAGGCGGGCTATCCGCCGGTCAATTGGTATCGGGCATGGAGACAGTGCAATCGCTTCAGGTTTGCGCTGCCCCGGAGGGGCGGCGCCGACTTCGACAAACCCGCGCAAACTCACACCCCGGTCGCCGGAATACCTGACCGTTCCACCTTGCGCGGCGCGGAGATTTCCTTCCAGGTCGACAGCGCCCGGTTGACCGCGGCATTCGGCTCGCGAGCGACGAACTCGCCATGGCCTGGCTTCGCCTTGACCTCGTTCTCCTGGATCGACAGTTCGCCGCGCGAGAAGACGAAACGCGGCAGGCCGGTCACCTCAAAACCTTCGAAGACGTTGTAGTCGATCACCGACTGCTGCTTCTTGGAAGTGATCGTCTTCGTGCGCTTCGGGTCCCAGACGACGATGTCGGCGTCGGCGCCTTCGACGATGGCGCCCTTCTTCGGATACATGTTGAGGATCTTGGCGATATTGGTCGAGGTCACCGCGACGAATTCGTTCATCGTCAGCCGGCCGGTGTTGACGCCCGTCGTCCACAGCACCGGCAAACGGTCCTCGAGCCCGCCGGTGCCGTTCGGGATCTTAGTGAAATCGCCGACGCCGTTGCGCTTCTGGCTGGTGGTGAAGGCGCAATGGTCGGTCGCCACCACTTGCAGCGATCCCGCCTGCAGGCCGGCCCACAGCGAATCCTGGTGCAATTTGTTGCGGAACGGCGGGCTCATCACCCGGCGCGCCGCATGGTCCCAGTCCTTGTTGAAATATTCGCTCTCGTCGAGCGTCAGATGCTGGATCAGCGGCTCGCCGAACACCCGCATGCCTTTCTGCCGCGCCCGGCGAATGGCTTCATGGGCCTGCTCGCAGGAGACATGCACGACATAGAGCGGCACGCCGGCCATGTCGGCGATCATGATGGCGCGGTTGGTCGCCTCGCCTTCCACTTCCGGCGGCCGCGAGTAAGCGTGCCCTTCGGGGCCGTTGTTGCCGGCGGCCAGCAATTTCTGCGACAAGGCGGCAACCACGTCGCCATTCTCGGCATGGACCAGCGGCAGCGCGCCAAGGTCGGCGCAGCGCTGGAACGACGAATACATCTCGTCGTCATCGACCATCAGCGCGCCCTTGTAGGCCATGAAATGCTTGAACGAGGTGATGCCCTTGTCGACGACAGTGGCCATCTCGTCGAACACCTGCTTGTCCCACCAGGTGATCGCCATGTGGAAGGAGTAGTCGCAGGACGCTTTCGAGGTCTTGTTGTCCCACATCTGCAGTGCCTCGAGCAGCGACTGCTGCGGCGCCGGCAGGCAAAAATCGACAACCATCGTGGTGCCGCCGGCAAGCGCGGCGCGGGTGCCGCTCTCGAAATCGTCGGCCGAATAGGTGCCCATGAACGGCATTTCGAGATGGGTGTGCGGATCGATGCCGCCCGGCATCACATAGCAGCCGCTGGCGTCGAACTCGTGGTCGCCATGCAGGTCCGGCCCGATGGCGATGATCTTGCCGTGCTTGAACAGCACGTCGGCCTTCCAGCTTCGATCGGCGGTCACGATGGTGCCGTTCTTGATGACTTTGGACATTGTTATCTCCCGACTATTGATCCCGCTCGATCACTATGTCTCGATAAACCAAGGCGCCTCCTGGATTCATGTAGATTCCCCAATCGACGTTCTCACAAAGAAACGCTGCTGCTTTCTCGATGGTGGCAAATCGAACAGCTTTGCCGCGATTGTTTTCGTTCTTTGGGAAGCATTGGTAGAGGCCGTCGACCGGGACAGCCATTTGCCCGGTGCTTTGCTTGACGATTCTCACTCCACAATCCCCGTCGTCTCCACCGCCGCTCGTTCTTTCAACGACAGTGCGTAGTCGTGTGCCAAGTCGAAAAAACTGGTTGATCTCGCGCGCCCTTCGGCATCGAGCCGAACAACGTTGATCGAAACGCCCTTCTCGAATTTGCCTGTCAGAAACGATATTGCGTCTTCGTATTTTTCCTCGCTCAGCAAAGATACAATCTTCGTTGTCGAAAGCATTCCAAATAAATCCTGGCCTGTCTTTTCGGCCAGAACACCGGAGAAGGATTTCGAAGACAGTTCGCGCAAAACTGACGACCCCTCGGAGGTCGCGAACTGCACAAAATCAGAAGCCATCTGCTCCGGATCTCCGCATTCAACGATTTTCTCTGCAAGAGTCGGCGCTTCACAGGTAAACGCACCCCATTTCCTGAACGACAAGGGCTTCGCTTCGTTGCCCTGTATCCCCATGATTTTCCAAAGCAACGGATCCAACGTCATTGGTTTGGCTTGCAGATGAAATTGCAGCCTACGTGTCGGCCAAAGGAGAACACACTCTGCACAGATGAACCAAGATCCGTCTTGCCTAGAAATCGAACTCCAATACTTGCGCCATCCCTTTCCTTTGATCGCGGGCCGCAGCCCTGCTTCCCAAGCCTTTTCATACTCTTTGCGTTTTCGATCTTCCTCCCGGACGCCCACAAGTTCACTCCACAATCACCGCCGTCTCCACCACCGCGTGGAACAGCACGTCGGCGCCGGCCGCCGCCCATTCCTTGGAGATTTCCTCAGCCTCATTGTGCGACAGCCCGTCGACGCAAGGGCACATCACCATTGCCGTCGGCGCGACGCGGTTGATCCAGCAGGCGTCGTGGCCGGCGCCGGAGACGATGTTGCGATGCGTGTAACCCAGGCGCTCGGCCGCATCCCGCACAGCCTTGACGCAGCCCGGATCGAAAGTCACCGGATCGAAATGGCCGACCTGGTCGATTTGATATTTGATGTCGAGCGCCTCGCAGATCGTGTCGATGCCTTCGCGGATGCGCCCGTCCATGGCGTCGAGCACTTCCTTTTCCGGCGAGCGGATGTCGATGGTGAAGACGGTGCGGCCGGCGATGATGTTGCGCGAGTTCGGATAGACCTCCATGTGGCCGACCGCGCCGACGGCGTCGGGCTGGTAGTCCATGGCGATCTCGTGCACCAGCTCGATCACCCGCGCCATGCCGAGCCCGGCATTGCGGCGCTTCGGCATCGGCGTCGAGCCGGTATGCGCCTCCTTGCCGATCAGCGTCACCTGCAGCCATTTCAGCCCCTGGCCATGGGTGACGACACCGATGTCGATGCCCTCGTCCTCGAGAATCGGGCCCTGCTCGATATGCAGCTCGAAGAAGGCGTGGATCTTGCGCTCACCGACCTTCTCGCTGCCTTTCCAGCCGATGCGTTCGAGCTCCTCGCCGAACTTCTTGCCGTCCTTGTCGATATGTTCGTAGACGTCGGCCTGGTCGAGGACGCCGGCGAAGACGCCGGATGCCATCATCGCCGGCGCAAAGCGCGCGCCTTCCTCGTTCGTCCAGTTGGTGACGACGATCGGATGTTTTGTCTTGATGTCGAGCTCGTTGAGCGAGCGCACGATCTCCAACCCGCCAAGAACGCCGAGCACGCCATCATACTTGCCGCCGGTCGGCTGGGTGTCGAGATGGCTGCCGACATAGACCGGCGGCAGATCGGGCTCGGTGCCTTCGCGGCGGGCAAACATCGTGCCCATCTCGTCGACGCCCATTTCGAGTCCCGCCGCCTCGCACCAGCGCTTGAACAGATGCCGCCCCTCGCCGTCCGCGTCGGTCAATGTCTGGCGATTGTTGCCGCCGGCAACGCCCGGGCCGATCTTCGCCATCTCCATTATCGAATCCCACAAACGGTCTGAATTAATTCGCAGATTCTCGCCCGGAGCGGCCATTTCTAAAACCTCATCGATTGCGCAGCGTCCCCAGGGAAAGCTGCGCCCAGTCTCTCAATCCACAGCCCTCAGCACTTCACGCACATGGTCGATCAATTCGTTGATCTGGCCCTTGGTGATGATCAGCGGCGGCGACAGCGCGATGATGTCGCCGGTGGTGCGGATCAGCGCGCCGCGCTCGAACGCTTTCACAAAAGCCGAGAAGGCACGCTTGGTCGGACTGCCGGGGATGGGCGCCAGCTCGATCGCGCCGATCAGGCCGATGTTTCTGATGTCGATGACGTTCGGCTCGCCCTTCAGCGAATGCAGCGCGTCTTCCCAATACGGCGCCAGTTCCTGGCCGCGGGTCAGCAGGCCCTCTTCCTTATAGGTGTCGAGCGTGCCGAGTGCTGCCGCACAGGCGATCGGATTGCCCGAATAGGTGTAGCCGTGGAAGAACTCGATCATATGCTCGGGGCCGGTCATGAAGGCGTCGTGGATTTCCTTCTTGACGAACACCGCGCCCATCGGAATGACGCCGTTGGAGACGCCCTTGGCGGTGGTCATGATGTCGGGCGTGACGCCGAAATAGTCGGCGGCAAACGGCGTGCCGAGTCGGCCGAAGCCGGTGATGACCTCGTCGAAGATCAGCAGGATGCCGTGCTTGGTGCAAATCTCGCGCAGCCTCTCGAGATAGCCCTTCGGCGGCAGGATGACGCCGGTGGAACCAGCCACCGGCTCGACGATGACGGCCGCGATGGTCGAGGCGTCGTGCAGCGCGACGATGCGCTCCAACTCGTTGGCCAGTTCCGCGCCATGCTCGGGCACGCCCTTGGTGAACGAATTCTTCTCGGGCAGATGGGTGTGCGGCATGTGGTCGACGCCGCCGAGCAGCGTGCCGAACATCTTGCGGTTGGTGACGATGCCGCCGACCGAGATGCCGCCGAAATTGACGCCGTGATAGCCGCGCTCGCGACCGATCAGGCGGGTGCGCGAGCCCTCGCCTTTGGCGCGGTGATAGGCGATCGCCATCTTCAGCGCGGTGTCGACCGATTCCGATCCGGAATTGGTGAAGAACACGTGGTCCATGCCCTCCGGCGCCAGGTCGACCAAACGGTTCGCCAATTCGAAGACGATCGGGTGACCCATCTGGAACGCCGGCGCATAGTCGAGCTCTGCGGCCTGGCTCTGGATCGCCTCGGTGATCTTGGGCCGGCAGTGGCCGGCATTGACGCACCACAGGCCGGCGGTGCCGTCGAGAACCGTGCGACCGTCGCTCGTCGTGTAATGCATGTCCTTGGCGGACACCATCATGCGCGGCGCCTGCTTGAACTGCCGGTTTGCCGTGAACGGCATCCAGAATGCGCTGAGATCGTTCGGCGTGACTTTCAGCCGGTTGGACATGACCAAGACTTCCCCTTGTAACCTGTTTCGGTGCGGCTAACGCTTGGTCTTCCCGACACTTGGTCTCTGCTGCGTTTTCGTGCTACGCAAATTTTGACCGATTGGACAAACGTTAGCACCGCCCTGTCGGCGGTCAAGGGATTACTAGCGGAAATGCGGCAGCTGAGGCGCGCTCCACAGGCCGGAGAAAAACTGGGCCAGAGAATTGGTCCAGATCGCTCTCCAACCCATGGTATGCCGTGGTGACGGCCGACATCGAAATTCCGGCCCCTCGCCGTACCCGCATCCAGCAGGAAAAGCGCGAACTGATCCTGGAGGCGGCGCTCGAGGTGTTCTCAACCAACGGTTTTCGCGGCTCGACCATCGACCAGATCGCCGAAGCCGCGGGCATGTCGAAGCCGAACCTGCTCTACTATTTCCGCCGCAAGGAGGATATCCATGAGACGCTGATGCAGCGGCTTCTGGATACCTGGCTGGCGCCGCTGCGCGAACTCGACGACATCGGCGACCCGCTGACCGAATTGCGCAGCTATATCAGGCGCAAACTCGAAATGGCGCGCGATTTCCCTAGGGAAAGCCGCCTGTTCGCCAACGAGATCCTGCAGGGCGCGCCGCGCATCATGCCGATGCTGGAAGGCGAACTGAAGACGCTGGTCGACGAGAAGGCCGCAGTCATCAAGGGCTGGATGCGCGCCGGCAAGATCGCGCCCACCGACCCCTGGCACCTGATCTTCTCGATCTGGGCGACGACGCAGCACTATGCCGATTTCGACGTTCAGGTCCGCGCCGTGCTCGGCCCCGACCGCGGCGGCGACGGCCGCTTCGAGGACGCGGCAAGGTTTCTCGAGCAATTGTTCATCGACGGGCTGAAGCCGAAGAGCTGACCTCGATAGTCCAGTGCGCTGCGCCGCTCGGCGGGAAGCGCCAGGTGCTGACCTGCGACGGCGGTCTGCGATTTGCAGCGTAAGTAGCGCACGGTCGCAGACGAAGGCTCAATCGGACGTCAGACCGGGCCAGAAGGCCAGGGTCATCAGCGCGGCGATAATCGCATACCAAAACACCGTGTGGGCCATCTTCATGAGCGGCCGCCCGACCTCTCGCGCCCGGTTCGGATGCAGCGGATCGTATATCACCTCGACCTCAACCCCGACCGAACCGGTCGCGTCATTGACCGGCAGGTTCGAGTCGAAACGCCGGACCTTGCCGAGACGATCGACGAATTCGATGATCGGAGTGCTTGGCCCGTCGTCCGACATGTCAATCTTTACCACCTTGCCGGTCGCGTAGGCGCGACGGCGCCGAAGCACCAGATCGCCATAGGTGTGGGGAACGACAAGCACCAGGAAAAAGAGACCGCAGACGAAGCACCAGAGTTGTATATCGCTCGGAAAATAGCCGAATGTTTCGGCAAGCGCCCGAAGCGGCGAGAGCGCGAGGTGAAAGGCCTGCGAAACGCTTTCCCAGAAGCTATTCCAGCTTTGCTCCATAAACGCTCCGACAAGCGAAACTGAGCCAATCATACGAGGCAATCGCAACGGAGCGATTAATGCGCAGGCGACAATTCATACCAAATCGGCTGCGCGGTACCCCTTAAAGCGCCTGGCCCATCAGCACCAGAATTCCTCCGGTCAACGCCACGTTGCCGACAAAGCCGTTGATGCGGGACGCGCGCTCTGGCCCTTGATGATTCCAGAAATTGTGGAACATCGGCGTGGCGACAATTAGGAACAGCACAAGGCACAGAGCGGCGGCGGCGGTCCAGACACCTGATATTACCAGTGCTCCGGAAACGATCTGCAGGACGATCCCCAGCCACAGCATCAGCCGCGCCTGCGGCACGCCGCGTGTCGTCATCAGCTGGGTCAGGAAGCCTGCATTCTGGATGTTGCGGAGGCCGGCAAAGACGAACGCGCCGCCGAGCAGCAGGCGGGCGGCAACCAGAATCTCATTCTCAAAATTCAACAACATGGTCTTGATCCCAAAGCAAAAAGAGACGCGCGCCGTTAAGGCCGCGCATCCAGTTTCGTGCGCTCAGGCGGCCTTGGCCGCCGCTACCGGATGAATGGCGTGGAAGGGAACGCAGAGCCGATTCCAGGTGTTGATCATGCCGATCGCAACGGACAGCTTGACCAGTTCCTCTTCCGAGAAGTGTTCAAGCGTGCGAGCGTAGAGATCGTCCGGCACGCCGCTGTCGGCGATCTTCGTCACCACGTCGGTCCAGGCGAAGGCAGCACGTTCGCGCTCGGAAAACAGCGGCGATTCCTTCCAGGCGGAGACGAGATAGAGCCGCTGTTCGGTCTCGCCATCGTGACGCGCCTCGCGGCTGTGCATCTCGACGCAATAGGAACAGCCATTGATCTGCGACGCCCGCAGCTTGACCAGATGCAGCAGGCCTTCCTCGAGCCCGCATTCGTCGACCGCCTTGTTGAGCGCCGACACCGCCTTCATGATTTCCGGCGCCGCGCCGAAGAATTGCAGCCTCTGCTTCATCGTCTTTTTTGCCTTTCACGCTTGCTTGGTTGAACTGGATTTCTGCGGTCGTTGATGGCGCTCGACAAAGGCGCAGTTGGCGGCGACCGAACGGGGATCGGCATCGCTCACATATTCCGCCACGATGTCGGACAGCCGGGCCTCGGCAAGAGCGGCGCGATAGGCGCGTTCGGCCTTCAGCATCGCGACGCTGATGCCGCAGGGTTTGACATAGGCCGAGGCATCGAGCCTGGCAGGCCCGCGCTGCCGGATTTCGCCGCAACGGAAGGCCGGTTCGCGTCCTTCCACGGCGAGTACGATGTCGAGCAGCGTTATGCGCTCCGCCGGCCGCGCCAGCCGGTAACCGCCCGATGGCCCGGGTACCGATTCCAGGATACCCGACGCCGTCAGCGCGTTGAGATGCTTGAGCAGATAGCTTGGCGACAGGCCGAACGCTTCCGCCATGGCCGCACCCGGCACGGTCGCCGCGCCTTCCACGCCGGCAAGCATGGCGGCGCAGTGGATGGCCGCTTCAACGCCCTCGCTCAGCTTCATTTTTCTGAGTCCAAATTCATGGATATATCTTATCGTGGATAATTTTTATCCGCAATAGGAAATGCCCACTTTGGAGATTCGGTGGCGGGTTTATGACGTTTCAGGCATTCCGGCACTGATCCTTTCAGATCATTGCGCCGCCCCTTATTGCCCTGCGGGCGCCACTTTACAGGACTTGGGTTCCTCTCCCCACTTCGTGGGGCGAGGAACCCAAGTTCTGGGGAGTTGCACCTCGCCCGTCCCTATTCCGCCGCGACCTTGGCCATCGGGTTGTTCGGATGCGTTGTCCAGTTGGCGTAGACCGGCGACACCGGTCTGCCGGTGCGCTGGTCGATGACGCCGGCGGCCAGCGGCTCCATGGTGATGCAGTTCTCGACCGGGCAGACATTGACGCAGAGGTTGCAGCCGACGCATTCGGCCTCGATCACCTCGAAATGCCGCTTGCCGTCCACCATGCTGGTGATCGCCTGGTGCGAGGTGTCCTCGCAGGCGATGTGGCAGCGGCCGCATTTGATGCAGGCCTCCTGGTCGATATGCGCCTTGGCGACGTAATTGAGGTTGAGATATTGCCAGTCGGTGACATTGGGCGTGGCGCGGCCGACGATGTCGTCGAGCGAGGCATGGCCCTTCGCGTCCATCCAGTTTTCGAGGCCGGCGATCATCTCCTGCACGATCTTGAAGCCGTACGTCATCGCCGCCGTGCACACCTGCACATTGCCGGCGCCGAGCGCCATGAATTCGGCAGCGTCGCGCCAGGTGGTGATGCCGCCGATACCGGAGATCGGCAGGCCATACGTTTCCGGATCGCGGGCGATCTCGGCCACCATGTTCATGGCGATCGGCTTCACCGCCGGGCCGCAATAGCCGCCATGCGAACCCTTGCCGTCGATCGTCGGCTCCGGTGCGAAACTATCGAGATTGACGCCGGTGATCGAATTGATGGTGTTGATCAGCGACACCGCGTCGGTGCCGCCGGCAAGGGCGGCCCGCGCCGGCTTGCGTATATCGGTGACATTGGGCGTCAGCTTGGTGATGACGGGCATGCGGGTGTTGGCCTTGCACCAGCGCACCACCATTTCGATGTATTCCGGCACCTGGCCAACGGCGGCGCCCATGCCGCGTTCCGACATGCCGTGCGGGCAGCCGAAATTGAGCTCGATGCCGTCGGCCCCGGTCTCCTCGACCACCGGCAGGATCGCCTTCCACGCATGCTCCTCGCAAGGCACCATCAGCGAGACGACGATGGCGCGGTCGGGCCAGTCCATCTTGACCTGCTTGATCTCGCGCAGATTGATCTGCAAGTCGCGGTCGGTGATCAGCTCGATGTTGTTCAAGCCGAGCAGGCGGCGGTCGGCGCCCCAGATCGCGCCATAGCGCGGGCCGTTGACATTGACCACCGGCGGCCCCTCTTCGCCGAGCGTCTTCCAGACAACGCCGCCCCAGCCCGCCCTAAAGGCGCGGATGACATTGTAGGCCTTGTCGGTCGGCGGCGCCGAGGCCAGCCAGAACGGATTCGGCGATTTGATGCCGACGAAATTGTTGCGTATGTCTGCCATGCTCATGCCCTCCCGTTCGAGGTCAGTGCCCGGTGGATCGATTCGGCCGCGTCGCGCCCTTGCGCGACTGCCGAGACGGTGAGGTCGTCGCCGCCAAAAATGCAGTCGCCGCCGGCCCAGACGTTTGGCAGCGAGGTGCGGCCTTCGGCATCGACCTTGATGCGGCCGGCTTCCAGCGCCAGCAAGGCGCCGCTGCCGTTGAGCGCCGCCGGGACAAAGCTCTGGCCGATCGCCTTGAACACCTGGTCGGCGGTGAGCGTCAGCCGCTCGCCGGTGCCGACGAGCTTGTCGCCTTGCATCGCCGTATATTCGAGTTCGATGCCCGAGACCTTGCCGCCTTCCACAATGACCCGCTTCGGCTGCAACCAGTGACGGATGATGACGCCGTTGGCGGCGGCCAGGTCCTGCTCGAATTCGGAAGCGTTCATGTGCTCCTGGCCGCGCCGGTAGCAGATCGTCACCTCTTCGGCGCCGAGCAGTTTTGATTGCACCGCCGCGTCGATCGCCGTCATGCCGCCGCCGATGACGACGACGCGCCGGCCGACCGGCAGGCTGGCCAGATCGCCGGCCTGGCGAAGCTCCGCAATAAACTCCACCGCATTGGCGACGCCTTGCGCGTCCTCGCCGTCGGCGCGCAGCGCGTTGACGCCGCCAAGCCCCATGCCAAGGAACACCGCATCGTAATTCCTGGTCAAGTCCGACAGCTGGTAATCGCGGCCAAGCGCCTTGCCGTTCTGGATGTCGATGCCGCCGATCGAAATGATATAGTCGACCTCGGCCTGGGCGAAATTGTCGATGCTCTTGTAGGCGGCGATGCCATATTCATTGAGACCGCCGGCTTTCGGGCGGGCCTCGAGAATGGTCACGTCATGTCCATGGCGGGCAAGCCGATGGGCGGCGGCAAGCCCGGCCGGTCCAGCGCCGACCACGGCGATCGTCTTGCCGGTCGGGGCTGCGCGCGCATAGAACTGCTTGTTCTCAGCCATCGCGACATCGGTGGCATAACGCTGCAGGCGGCCGATCTGCACCGGCTTGCCTTCCGCCACTTCGCGCACGCAGACCTCTTCGCACAGCGTCTCGGTCGGGCAGACGCGGGCGCACATGCCGCCCAAAATGTTCTGGTCGAAAATCGTCCTGGCCGAGCCGATCGGATTGCCCGTTGAGATCTGGCGGATAAACAGCGGGATGTCGATCGAGGTCGGGCATGCGTTCATGCACGGCGCATCGTAGCAGAAATAGCAGCGATCGGACTCGACCAGCGCCTCGTGATGATCGAGCGGCGGATGCAGGTCGGAAAAATTATCCGCATATTGCTCGGGCGAAAGCCGGCCGCCGGCAATGCCCTGCTTGAAATGACCAGTCGCCATTCCGCTTCCCCATTCCTTGTTGTTTTGGGCAAGGCTAGCACGTTTTGTTTTTTTATCAATTGGTCAATTTTCGACGCAAGCCGCTGAAAAGCCACGACAAAAATATGACATCCATACTCATGTTTTTCTAAATGGCCTTGGCTGTCGGAATTCCGTCGCGAAGATCGTCCTAGATGGATCACGTATGATCGATAACTGGAAACCCAAGGAGCACGACAATGCCAAAGTCTCCGATGCCCTTCTTCTGGTACGAACTGATGACCACCGACCTCGACGCTGCCGAAGCGTTCTACACCGCTGTCGTGGGCTGGAAGGCGCAGCCCTTCGACGGCGCGCCCGGCATGCCGCGCTATATCGTCATGAATGTCGGCGAGCGCGGCGTAGCCGGGCTGATGACGCAGCCGGACGAAGTGCGCCAAACGGGCATGCCGCCGGCCTGGGTCGGTTACATCCATACCGGGGATGTCGATGCTTCGACGAAATCGCTGAAGGACGCCGGCGGTGCGGTTCATCGCGAACCCGATGACATTCCGGGCGTCGGCCGCTTTGCCGTCCTCGCCGATCCGCAAGGCGCGGTCTTCAACTTCCTGCAGCCTGACGGCCCTGACCAGCCGCCGGTGCCGGCTACCACTCCCGGCCATATCGGCTGGCATGAACTTTACACGACCGACTGGCGCGCCGCGTTCGATTTCTATGCCGGGCAATTCGGCTGGACCAAGGGCGACGCCATGGATATGGGGCCGATGGGCACCTACCAGCTGTTTGCCGCCGGCGGCGAACCTATCGGCGGCATGATGAACAAGCCCGAGCAGATTCCGGTGCCGGTCTGGCAGTTCTATTTCAATGTTCCCGCAATCGACGCGGCGGCCAAGCGCGTCACCAACAATGGCGGCAACATCCTGATGGGACCGATGGAGGTTCCCGGTGGCGGCTGGATCGTGATGTGCACGGACCCACAGGGTGCTCATTTCGCGCTAACGGCGCCTGTGCGGTAGCTGGTTAAGCGTAACCCGAAGGGCGGTTTGTTTGTCGCGGTTGGCGCTCTACGGCGCCCCCCTCTGTCCTGCCGACCCCGCGCATTTTGGGTGGCCTCCCACCTGGCGGCGCCATCACCCCCGCATCCGCTCGAGATTCGCGTCGAACAGCGGCGTCGCCTGCACCCGGGCGGTGTAGCGCTTGCCCAACAGCTCGATCTCGAAACCATCGGCCTCGTCGGCGATCTCCTTCGGCACATAGCCCATCGCCACGGACGTCTTCGAATGGTGTGCGTAGCCGCCTGACGTGACCCAGCCGCGCACGGCGCCGTCGAACCAGATCGGCTCGTCGCCGATGGCGTCGGCGTCTGCCGCATCGACGACAAAGGCGCGCAGTCGCAGCTTGCCGCCTTGCTGGCGCTCGGCGAGTGCCGCCTGCTTGCCGATGAAATCGGTTTCTTTCCCGCGTCGGAATATCTATCCTCGGTGTGTCGCGGCCAAAGCGGCCTATCAGCCGTTAAGGAACGCCGCAAGATTCCTTTTATGTTTTCGGCCTAATCCTCCTGCGATGGGTAGGTCGAGTTTTCGTAAAATTGTTGCTGTTGCCGTGCTGCTGGCGCTGTCGGCCTGCGCGGCGCCGCCGCGCCATATCAACGATGTCTGCGCCGTCTTCGACCAGAATGACGGCTGGTTCGACAACTGGCAGGCGGCGGCCGAACGCGCCGAACGGAAGCATGGCGTGCCGGTTCCCGTGCTGATGGCGACGGTGCGCAAGGAATCCGGCTTCAAGAGCAACGCCAGGCCACCGCGCAAGAAGCTGCTCGGCTTCATTCCTTGGAAACGCGTCTCCAGCGCCACCGGCTTCTCCCAGGCGCTTGACGGCACCTGGGCGCAATATCAGAGCGAGACCGGCAGTTGGGCGGCGCGCCGCACCAGCTTCGCCGATGCCGTCGATTTCGTCGGCTGGTACCATTCCAAGACATCAGACAGGCTCGGCGTCGCCCGCAACGACACCTACAATCTCTATCTGGCCTATTATCTCGGCTGGACGGCCTATGGCCGCGGCAACCGCGGCGATGCCGGCGTGCAGCGCTATGCCCGGGCCACCGAGCAGATGGCTCGGGACTACGCCGCGCAGCTACGCCAATGCGCGCCTTGATGGCGCCACGGACCTAATCGTCGGTCAGCTTCGGCGTCTTGCCGCGTGGACGCTTCGGCGGAGCGCCGGCAAAGCCCGGACCGACGCCCTGCGACGCGTCGTCCGGCACCCCCTCATGGGCGGCATGCTCCTTGTCGAACTTGATCACCGGCTCCATTTTTGCCAGCACGTCGTCGGCAAGCCAGCACAGGCTCATATGGCCATCGCCGAGATTCTTCACCGGCGGCACCTGCGTCTCGCAAAGATTGTCCGGCACCAGCTTCTTGTAGCCGCAGCGGGTCTGGAACGGACAGCCGGTTGGCGGGTTCATCGCCGACGGGATGTCGCCCTCCAGCACGATGTGCTTCTTGATCACGCTGGTGTCGGCGATCGGGATCGCAGACAGCAGCGCCTCGGTGTAGGGATGATAGGGCGGTGAAAAGATCTGGTCGGTCGTGCCCTGCTCGACGATATAGCCGAGATACATGACGACGACGCGGTCGGCGATGTAGCGCACCACCGACAGATCGTGGCTGATGAACAGCATCGTCGTCTTGTTCTTGCGCTGGATGTCCATCAACAGTTCGGTCACCGCTGCCTGCACCGACACGTCGAGCGCCGAAACCGGCTCGTCGGCCACCACCACCTTGGCATCGCCGGCAAAGGCCCGCGCCACGCCGATGCGCTGTTTCTGGCCGCCGGAAAGCTGGCGCGGCTTGCGGGTCTCGAACGCTCGCGGCAGCTTCACCAGGTCGAGCAGTTCCAGCATGCGCTGGCGGCGATCGGCAACGGTGTTGCCGACATTGAATTTTTCCAGCGTGCGGATGATCTGGGAGCCGACCGTATGGCTGGGGTTGAGCGTGTCGAACGGATTCTGGAACACCATCTGGATCGACGACACCGTCTCGACGCTGCGGTTTTCGACCCCGATCGACTGGATCTGTTGGTTGCCGAGCGTCACGCTGCCGGAGCTTGCCGTCTCCAGTCCGAGCAGCACCTTGGCCAGCGTCGACTTTCCGCAACCGGACTCGCCGACAATGGCGACGGTCTCGGATTCGCGCGCCATGAAGGAGATCGTCTCATTGGCCTTGACGACGCGGCCCTCGCTCGAGCCGAACACCTCGCTGCCGCCGACCTTGTAGTATTTTTTCAGGTCCTCGATCTTGAGCATCGGCGCGCCCGGCTCGACGCGCTCGTTGACCTTCTTGGCGCCGGGCGGCAGTGCCTCCCAGTCGATCTCGTTGAAGCGCACGCAGCGCGAAAAATGGCCTTCATGGCCGTCGACCGCGATCATCGGGATTTCGGCGGCGTTGCAGACGCCCTCGACGAAATGGTGGCAGCGGGGGCCGAAATTGCAGCCCTTCGGCCGCTCGTGCGGCAGCGGCAATTGCCCCGGGATCGAGATCAGAGGCCGCGAATTCTTGTCGGCGCCGGGCAGCGGGATCGAGCGGAACAGGCCCTGCGTGTAGGGATGGCGCATCCGGTCGAAGACGTCCTTGATCTTGCCGGTCTCCACCGCTTCGCCCGAATACATCACCGTGATGCGGTCGCAGGTTTCCAGGATCAGGCCGAGATTGTGCGACACGAAGATCATCGAGGTGCCGAACTTCTCGCCGAGCCCTTTGACCAGGTCGACGATGCCGGCTTCGACCGTCACGTCGAGCGCCGTCGTCGGCTCGTCGAGCAGCAGCAGCGCCGGTTTCGACAGCAGCGCCATGGCGATGACGATGCGCTGTTGCTGGCCACCGGAAAGCTGGTGCGGAAACGAGCGCATCATGCGCTCTGGATCGGGCAGCCTGACCGAGCGCACCATTTCCAGCGCGCGTTTATAAGCCTCTTCCTTCGACACCTTGTCGTGGATCAGCGGCACTTCCATCAGTTGCTGGCCGACCTTCATCGCCGGGTTCAGGCTGGCCATCGGCTCCTGGTAGATCATCGCGATCTTGTTGCCGCGGATGGCGCGCAGTTCCTCGTCGGACAGTTCGCCCATGTCCTTGCCCTGGAACTTTATCCGGCCGCCGACGATCTTTCCGATGTTGGAGAGGTCACGCATGATGCCGAGCGACACGGTTGACTTGCCGCAACCGGATTCGCCGACGATGCCCATCGCTTCACCAGGCATGACCGTGCAGGAAAAATCCATGACGGCCGGTATCTCGCCCTTGCGGGTGAAGAAGGAGATCGACAGGTTCTCGATCTCGATGATCGGCTCATTGGTCGGCCCATTGATCGGCTCGGCGGGATTTCGAACTGCCTCATTCATGGGTCGCTCCAATCCTGGTTCTTTCAGCATATCGGGTCGAGAACCCGTCCATCAATCTTTCATCGATTGCTCACGCAGCGAGTCGGCCAGCAGGTTAAGGCCCAGCACGAACGACATCAGCGCGATCGTCGGCGGCAGCGCCGGATGGATGAAGGAGCGCAGCAGGCGGCTGGCATCCTTGATCGCGGTGCCCCAGTCCGGGCTCTCGGGCGCCAGCCCCAGGCCGAAATAACCGAGCGTGCCGAGCAGGATCGTGGTGTAGCCGATACGCAGGCAGCCATCGACGATCAGCGGCCCGCGCGCGTTGGGCAGGACCTCCCACAGCATGATGTACCAGGGCGATTCACCGCGCGTCTGCGCTGCCGCCACATAGTCGCGCGTTTTGATGTCCATGACCAGGCCGCGCACGATGCGGAACACGCCGGGGCTGGAGGCGAACACCACCGCCACAAAGATGTTGAGCTGGTTGGGATCGATATGGATGATCCTGAACGGATCGGCATCGAAGACCAGGCCGGCATAGACCCAGCCGCCAATGATCAGCGTCAGCCCCAGCAGGATGTAAAGCCGGTCGGGCCGTTTCTTGTAGCGCGTCCAGAACAGCACGCTGAAGAAGATGATCGGAAACATGAAGAACACGCCGGCCATCGCATAGGGTATAGGTGTCTCCATGATGCCCGGCGTCACCAGGAGGTAGAACAGCAGGATAACCGGGAAGGCGAGCACCAGATTGGCGAGAAATGACAGCACCGTATCGATCCTGCCGCCATAATAGCCGGCCGGCAGGCCGAGCGTGATGCCGACCATCAGCGCAAACCCGGTCGCCGCCGGCGCGATGATCAGCACGATCTGGCTGCCGTAGACCATGCGGCTGAACACGTCGCGGGCAAGCTTGTCGCCGCCGAACAGGTAGACAAGTCCCGATTGCGGCTCGACCGCGCCCGGCAGCGCGTCCTTCATGATCGAAACCTGCGCCAGTGGATTGAAGGGCGAAATGGTCGACGCAAAGATCGCTGTGAACAGCCAGAACAGGCAGATGCCGACGCCGGCAATGCCGACGCCGCTGTCGAAAAGCTGACCGTAGAGGCCAAGCCTCTTCTTGTAGGCGAAGCTCGCCCCCATCACCAGGACGAGAGCGATCCAGACCGGCCAGAAACGCGCAAGCACGCCAAGCACCACATTGAAGGCGCCGATATATTCAAGCTGCATCCGCTCGATCCCCTATTGAACTCTGATACGCGGATTGAGAAACGCGTAGCCGACATCGGAAATGAGCTGCGTGATCAGGACGATGAACACCGAGACCAGGGAGCAGCCGAGCAAAAGATCGATATCGTTGTTGCCGGCCGCCTCGACCAGCGTGTAGCCAAACCCCTGGTAGCGGAACATCACCTCGACAATGACGACGCCGGTGAGCAGCCAGGGAAATTGCAGCATGATGACGGTGAACGGCGCGATCAGGGCGTTGCGCAGCGCGTGCTTGACGACGACGCTGCCGAAGGAGAGGCCCTTCAACCGGGCGGTGCGGATATATTGCTGGGTCATCACCTCGACCATCGAGGCGCGGGTCATGCGGGCGATATAGCCGATGCCGTAGATCGCCAGCGTCATCACAGGCAGCGTGAAGTTGTAGAACGTGATGCCCCGGCTGGCGGAAGCCGCCGAACCGTTCAGCAGGCCGAGCCATGAGGCGAAGATGACGGTGAAAATGACGCCCGAAACATATTCGGGCGTCGCCGTCGAGGCGATCGAGGCGACCGACAAGGTTCGGTCGGTTCGCGAGCCTTCGCGCATGCCGGCGAGGATGCCGATCAGCAGCGAGATCGGCACCATCACCACAAGCACCCAGAACATCAGGATTCCGGTTGCACCGAGCGCCGGGAAAAGCTTCGACGCGACCGTCGTCTTGAACTTGGTCGAGCAGCCGAAGTCACCCTGCAGCACGCCGGAGAAGGTCGGCTCGACAGGATCATTGCAGAAGGAAAAACGTCGCGCGGGTTTGCCCGTTGCCGGGTCTGTGACCGGCTGTTTGGGCACGATACCCAGCCATTGGCCATAGCGGGAGAAGAAATTCTGGCGGTAGCCATGGTTGACCAGCCAGCTTTCGAGCTGCTCGGCCGAGGTATGCATTTCGGTCTGGCTGATCGCCAGCTTTTTCAGATTGGGTTCGAGATTGACCAGGAAGAACACGACCATCGTCAGGCACAGCATGGTGAGAAGCATGGTGCCGAGCCGTCTGAGAACGAATGCAAACATTTTATGCCCCTGCCGGTTTGGTTGGGGTAAGAAAGATCAACAATTGAGCTAGAGAAAGGGGCTGCAGCCCCTCTCTCTATACGCGCTGGTCATGCCTCCTTGTCGAGCCATACCCGGTAGAAATCGTGCTCGTTGGTCGGGTGCATGCCGTGGTTCTTTACGTAGGTGGCCGAGTGATTGTAGAGCGAGCGCCAGTAGGGCTGGATGATAATGCCGGAATCCTGCAGGATCTGCTCGAGATCCTTCATCAGCAGCTTGCGCTTTTCGACATCGGGCTGCGCTGTCGCTTCGGCAAGCTTTTTGTCGAACTCGGGATTGGCATAGGCGGTCTCGTTCCAGGCTTCGCCGCTGCGATACCCAAGCACCAGGATCTGAACACCCAGCGGACGCATGTTCCAGGTTGTCATCGAGAAGGGATATTTGGTCCAGTCGTTCCAGAAGGTGGCACCCGGCAGCACGGTGCGCTTCACCTTCAGACCCGCCTCGCGCATCTGCGCGGCTATCGTATCGCCGCTGTTCTTGTGCCAATCCTCGTCGGTGGTGATCAGGTCGTGCTCGAAATCGGCATGGCCGGATTCTTCCATCAGCTTCTTGGCGCCCGCCGCATCGCGTGCCTTCTTGGGCAATTCCACATACTCGGGATGGATCGGCGAAACATGATGGTTTTCCGCCACCGTGCCCCGGCCACCATAGCCGAGCTGAAGAACGGTGGCGTTGTCGACCGCCATCTGCAGCGCGTTGCGAACCTTTTGGTCGTCATAGGGTTTGTTGTTGACGTTCATGCGCGCCACGATGGTCGCGGCTGTGTTGACCTCGGACTTCACAAGCCCAAGCCCGTCGAGGATATCGACATAGTCGGCGACGGTTTCGTAGTTGGTATCGACCTCTCCTGCCTCGAAGGCGCTGACAGCGGCCGACGGGTCTGCTCCATAGTCGATGAACTCGACCCCATCGAGGTAGGCCTCGCCGCCCCACCATTTGCCGTTCTCGCGCCGCTTCAGCACTGCCTTGGAGCCGACATCGTAGGACACAAGCTCGAACGGCCCGGTGCCGATCGGGTGCGAGACGAGGTTCGACCCGTTCTTCTCGAAATCGCGATGCACGATGATGCCGGGATAGTCGGAGACGCCCGGAATGAAGGTGATGTCGGGCGCCGGAAATTTGACTTTGATCGTATGGTCATCGACCTTCGTTATCGCGCCATCCCTGGCCTTCTTCGTCGCCGGATCGACCAGTGCGCCCATGCGCGCCGCCATCGAATTGCCTTCTGCTGCTCCGTCGCACCAACGCAGAAGGTTGAACATCACGTCATCGACACCGAAGGCATCGCCATTGTTCCACGTCACGCCTTGGCGAACGTGGAGCGTGTATTCGGTGGCGTCGTCGTTAATTTCCCAGCTTTCGAGCAAAGCCGGCTCGAATGTGAATTCGCGCGTGTACTTGACCAATGGCTCAAGGAACTGGCGCGCCACATTCGCCATTTCTGGCCAGTCGTAGGAGCGAGGGTCCTTCTGGTCCTTGACGAACATCGAAACCCTGATCACGCCGCCCTTCTTAGGCTCTTGAGCGAGTGCCGGCGTCGGCGCGGCCAGACCGAGCATTCCGTAAGCCATCGCGGTCGACGCTCCGAACACGCTGGCCAGAGCCAGGAATTCGCGGCGATCCACCTTGCTTGCCTTGGCTTTTTGGGCCATCGCCAGGATGTGATCCGGAACACGGTCGCCATTACTCTTGTAGATTGTCATCGAGAACTCCCATTGTTGGCTTTCTGCCTTTTACCATTCCGCATCCGGGCCGTGATGTCAAAAACGGCACGGACTGGGAACATGCCAAGGAATGTGCAACTTTGGAAGGGAAGCAGTTCGCGTGATAACGACAGTCTTGGCGCAAAATTGCTATTGCCCGGCAGATTTCGTTCGAATCTCCGGCAGCGATCAAACTGAGACATCCACTACCGCGCCGCACGTCCCGTCGGGCGCGCAGCGGACGCTGTAGTAGGTTGATTTTGCGCCGAAATCGATCTCGAATTCTCGCGGACATGCGCGAAGCTTTGCACCGCGCCACCCGATCCCGGATAATGCCAATACGGCGACGAGGGCTGTCGGGCCCTTTCGAGTCGGCCGGCTTCAGTACTCGCGCTCATAAAACACGCCGCCCTTGGCTTCGCCGGCGTCGGTGGCTTCGCCGCGCAATTTGACGCCGCGGCCGACGTCGAGATCGATCGCCGCCTTGCCCGAACCCGGCTTGTCGCCCTTCTGGATCGTCACATAGGTGCGGTCGTTGAGATATTTGCCGGCCGAGACCGCGGTGCCGCCCTCCTCGTCGGTGATGACGTCGAGATCGTCGACGCCGATGGCGTTGCGCAGGTTCTGGAGCAGCGAGGTCGAGCCACCGATGCCGGCCAGCTGCGCGGCGGCTTCGGCAAGCTGGGCGATCTGCAGCGGCGACAGGTTCGACATCGAGCGGCCGAAAATCAGTTGCGCCAGAACCTCGTCTTCCGGCAGCGCCGGCACCGACGAGAAGTTGAATTTCGGATTGGTCGCCTCGCCCGACACCACGATGGTGACGGTGGTGCTGCTCGTCGTCGATGTCGCCGTGAGATTGAGATAAGGCACCAGCGACCCCGAAAAGCCGACCGTGCCTTCGGTGAAGGTCAGCCGCTTGGCCAGGATCGACAGCCGACCGCGCTGCAAGTCAAAGGTGCCGACCGCTTGCGGCGACGATGCCGGGCCGGTCAGCCGCAGCGAACCGCCAAGCTCGGCATCGACGCCCCTGCCCTGGATGAAGATCTGGCTGGGCGCGTTGACCGTGACATCGAGGTTGAGTCCGCCGCCACCGCTGCTGCTGCTCGCCGTCGCCGGGCGCAACGCCTTGTCCTGCGCGCGCACGGCGGCCGGTGCGTTCTTGTGCCTGACGTTGAGCGCCGCCAGCGAGCCCGGCAGCCTTTCGGGAACGGTGATGACGGTCTTGGCCAGGTTGATCGTACCCGAGATCACCGGCGCCGATGCGAGTGGCCCCTTGATGGTCAGGTCGCCGCCGAGATTGGCGGTGACCACCCTGCCATCGGTGTAGCGGCCGTCGACGAGCTTGACCGACAGGTCGGCCGGAAAGCCCTGCGCCGGATTGATGCCGACCGTGCCGCTGGCCGACAGGCTGCCGCGCGTCGACAAATTGCCGGTCAGGCGGTTGATCCTGGCGACGCCATCGCCGATCGCCACATCGGCAGTGATATCGTTGATCGCAAGTCCCGAGCGTGCATCGATCAGGCGGGCGCCTGACGTGCGGACCGTGCCTGAGATCACCGGCGCCGTCGCCGGGCCGCGCACCTTCAAATTGACGTCGGCCGTGCCGTTCAACGACAGGCCTTGCGCGGCCAGCGTCCGGGTCAGGAAGGCGAACGGCACCTTGCCGGAAAAGTCGAGATCAAGCGTCGGCGTGCCTGAGGTCGTCATCGTGCCGCCGCCCTTGAGGCCGAGACCTGCGGCATCGCTCATGCTGGCCTCGAAGCTCAGTCTGTTGCCGGAAAACGTGCCGGAGGACGAAACGCCCATGCCGCCGAAACCGGCGCCGCGGGTCTGCGACGTCTGGACGCCTGCGGCGTCGACCTTGAAGGCGACGGCCGGATTGGCCGGCGCGCCCGTCACCTTCACCGTGCCCGAGATCGAGCCGGCGGCATCGAGGCCGGGCGAGAAACTGTTGGCGAGCGACATCGGCACCCGCGCCAGCGTCGCGTTGAGATTGAGCGCCTCCCCGACCTTGCCCGAAACCGTCGCCGTGCCGCCGCCGAGGTTGAGTGCGAGCCTGTCCAGGCTGGTGGTGCCGTTGGCGATGGTGATGGTCGAGGTCTGGGCGATCGCCGCCTTGATGCCGCGCATGGTCGCCTCGCCGGAGGCGAGCTCGACCGTCGTCGTGCCATTGGCGACCCTGACGCGGCCGGCCGCCCTGGCCGGAATGTCCTTGACGGTGGCGCCGCCGGAAAAGCCGGTCCAGTCGCCATCGCGGGTCAGATCGACATCGATGCCGCGAATGACGGTGCCGCCGGAGGTGACGCTGTCGGCCCGGATTTTTCCGGAGATCACCGGTGCCGCGAGATAGTTGGCGATCGATGCATCGATGGTCACCGTCTTCGCCGAAACATCGCCGCGTGTAATCGAAGCCGTCGAAGCCTTGACGGTGACCTCAGGCGCATTGCCGGTCTTCGAGAACACGATCGTCCCGCGCACGTCGCCTTCCGCCTTTTCCAGCGCAAGCGCTGCCAGCGGTCCGATGTCAGGCAGGTCGAGCGCCACGGTTCCTTCAGGCACGAAAGCCTCGTCAAGCGCCAGGTCGCCTGATATCCGGTTCTTGCCGAGCGACAGCAAAAGCCCGTCGATGGCGCGCTTGCCGTCTGACGTCGCCAGCACGGCGCTGCCTTGCAGGGGCTGGCCCGCGACATTTCCGGTCAATTGGACATTGGCCGCCGGGTTGGCGGCATCGGCCTTGCCGGTGGCGGTGAGGCTCAACCCGGAGATCTCGCGTTCGGCAACCGAAAGCCGGTCGCTGTTGACCGTCAGCGACAGGTCGGGCGCGGTGCTGGCGCCTTGCGCGTTCAGCGCGAAGGTGATGGCGCCGTTGGCGTCCCCGGACAGAAGCGAGATGTCGGCCAACGCGCCCTTGATGTCGACGGTGAGCTTGTTGTGGGCAAGGCTGGCCTGCCCTTCGGCGCTGAATGCACCTGATACCAGCCTGATGGCGTTGGCGATAACATTGCCATTGGCGTCGCGCTTCAGCGCGGCACTGAGTTCCGTCCGCTGCGCTAGCACGCCGCGCGCTGCCGCCGGCAGCGCCGCGGAAACGGCGTCGGTCTTGAGGTTGAGGTCGATGGCGCCGTCGGTTAGCGAGATCCTTCCATTGAAGCCGGTGTTCAACGCGTCGCCCGTCACCGACCCGCTGTCGATGACAATGCCGTCGGTAGCGAGATCGCCGGCGACCTTGGCAGTGATCTTTCCGGCGAGCAGCGGCGCGATGGTCGGATTGTCCAGGCCGATCTTGCCCGCCGTCACCGTGCCGGAGATCGGCCCTGTCCGGCCCTTCAGATCGAAGGCGTCGGAATGGAGCGCAAGCGCGATGCCTTCAGCCTTGGCCAGGTTGGTGGCGACCGACGGCAGTGTCGCGGAGATATTCAGCGTCGATTGCATGCCCTGCCCCGCGACGTCCACCGACAGCGCCTGCAACTCGAGATTGATCGGGCTTTCGGCGCTGCCGAGCGCCAGCGGCAGGCTCGGGCCGGTCGAGGCCAGGTCGAGCGAAAAATCGCTGGCGCCGTTCGGATTGATGGTGCCGGCAGCCTTGCCGGAAATTTTGTCTCCTGAAAGTGCCGCGTGGTCGATGGCGACGCCGCCGGCGGAGGAGAAGCTGCCTGCCGCATCGAGGTTGAGCAGCCCAAGCCCCGCCTGGCGGGTCTGGCTGGTCTCGGCGCCGCTGAGCTGCGCATTGAAACGAATGTCAGGGGCTGCCGACGGTCCCGTCACTTGCGCCGTTCCACCGAGCGTGCCCGCGGCGACGAGGCCGGGTGAAAAATCATTGGCCAGGGCGGCCGGCAGCGCGGAAAACTCCGCCGCGAGGTCGAGCGTCGGGCCGGCGGTGCCGGACACGGTCACCGATCCACCGCCGACATCGAGCATCAGCCTTTCGATGCTTGCGGTACCATTGGCGATGCTTAAGCTCGACGGCTGCGCGATCGCCGCGTTGATGCCGCGAATGGTCGCTTCGCCGGAAGCGATCTCGACGCTTGTCGTGCCGTCGGCGATCTTCACCCTGCCTTCGGCCCTGGCCGGAATGTCCTTGACAGTGGCGCCGCCGGAAAAACCTGTCCAGTCGCCGTCACGCTTGAGATCGACATCGATGCCGCGAATGACGGTGCCGCCGGAGGTGACGCTGTCGGCACGGATTTTTCCGGAGATCACCGGTGTGGCGAGATAGTTGGCAACCAGCGCATCGATGGTGACCGTCTTTGCCGAAACATCGCCGCGTGTAATCGAAGCCGTCGAAGCCTTGATGGCGACATCAGGCGCATTGCCGGTCTTCGAGAAGACGATCGTGCCACGCATGTCGCCGTTAGCTTTTTCCAGCGCCAGGGCTGCGAGCGGACTGATATCGGGTAGATCCAGCGCCACCGTGCCGAGCGGCAGGAATTGATCGTCGAGAGCAAGGTCGCCCGAAACTTTGTTGTCGCCCAGTGACAGGCTTAGTCCGTTTATGGACCGCTTTCCCTGGCGCGTTACCAGTGACGCTTTGAAATCGAGTGGCTCGTCATTGACGGATCCGGTGAGCGAGATATCGGCCGCCGGGCTGGCGATGTCGCCCTTCCCCGTCGCGGTGAGCTTTAGCCCGGTGATTTCTCGCGCCGCCACCGAAAGCCGGTCGCTGTCGACTGTCAGCGACAGGTCCGGCGCTGTACCAGCGCCCTGCGCGTTCAGCGCGAACGTTATGGCGCCCTTGGCATCCCCGGACAGAAGCGAGATGTCGGCCAGCGCGCCCTTGACGTCGGCGCTGACCTTGTTGTCGGCGAGGCTGGCCTGCCCGTCGGCGCTGAATGCACCTGATACCAGCCTGATGGCGTTGGCGGTAACATTGCCGTTGGCGTCGCGCTTCAGTGCCGCGCTGAGCTGCGTCCGCTCGGCGAGCACGCCGCGCACTGCCGCCGGCAGTGCTGCAGAAGCCGCAACCGCCCTGAGGTTGAGATCGATGGCGCCATCGGCCAGGGAGATCCTTCCATTAAAGCCGCTGTCCAGTACCTCGCTCGTCACCGAGCCGCTGTCGATGATGATGGTATCGGTAGCGAGATCGCCGGCGACCTTGGCAGTGATCTTTCCGGCGAGCAGCGGCGCGATGGTCGGATTGTCCAGGCCGATCTTGCCCGCCGTCACCGTGCCGGAGATCGGCCCTGTCCGGCCCTTCAGATCGAAGGCGTCGGAATGGAGCGCAAGCGCGATGCCTTCAGCCTTGGCCAGGTTGGTGGCGACCGACGGCAGTGTCGCGGAGATATTCAGCGTCGATTGCATGCCCTGCCCCGCGACCTCAACCGACAGCGCCTGCAACTCGAGATTGATCGGGCTTTCGGTGCTGCCGAGCGCCAGCGGCAGGCTCGGGCCGGTCGAGGCCAGGTCCAGCGAAAAATCGCTGGCGCCGTTCGGATTGATGGTGCCGGCAGCCTTGCCGGAAATTTTGTCACCTGAAAGTGTCGCACGGTCGATGGCAATGCCGCCGGCGGACGAGAAACTGCCTGCCGCATCGAAGGTGAGCGGCCCGAGCCCCGCCTGGCGGGTCTGGCTGGTCTCGGCGCCGCTGAGCTGCGCATTGAAACGAATGTCAGGGGCTGCCGACGGTCCCGTCACTTGCGCCGTTCCACCGAGCGTGCCCGCGGCGACGAGGCCGGGTGAAAAATCATTGGCCAGGGCGGCCGGCAGCGCGGAAAACTCCGCCGCGAGGTCGAGCGTCGGGCCGGCGGTGCCGGACACGGTCACCGATCCACCGCCGACATCGAGCATCAGCCTTTCGATGCTTGCGGTACCATTGGCGATGCTTAAGCTCGACGGCTGCGCGATCGCCGCGTTGATGCCGCGAATGGTCGCTTCGCCGGAAGCGATCTCGACGCTTGTCGTGCCGTCGGCGATCTTCACCCTGCCTTCGGCGGTGGCCGGAATGCCGACGACCGTGGCGCCGCCGGAAAACCCGGTCCAGTCGCCGTCGCGCTTCAAATCGACACCGATGCCGCTGATCACGGCGGCGCCTGATTTGACCGTATCGGCCTTGATCGTGCCGGAGATCGCCGGTGCCTTGAGATAGTTGGCGACCAGCGCGTTGACGGCGATGGTCTTCGCCGCCAGATCGCCGCGCGAAATAGACCCGCTCGTCATATCGATGGCTACCGTCGGCGCGCCACCATCATTCGAGAGGCGGATGCTGCCCTGCACGTCGCCGGCCGCCGTCTGCCCGGCAAGTGCCGCCAGCGGGCCGATATCGGGCGCTTCGAGGGTCAGCGTGCCGAGCGGCAGCAAACTGTCGTCGAGCACGAGATCGCCCGAGACCTTGTTGTCGGCCAGCGACAGGCTAAGCCCGTTGAGGGAACGCGTTCCGTCACGCGTCACCAAAGATGCCCTGAGATCGAGCGGCTGGTCGTCGACGGACCCGGTCAGTGCGACATCGGCAGCCGGATTGACGATGTCGGCCTTGCCCGTCGCAGTCAGCTTGATCGTCTTGACCGTACGGCCCGACGCGGTCAGGCTGTCGCTGTCGGCCGAGACCGAGAAATCCGGCGCCGAGCGCGCGCCGCTCGCCGTCAGCGCGAAATTGACGGCCCCGCCGACCGGTACGCCGACCATCGGCGACAGCACCGAAACGTCGCCGAGCGTGCCCCTGATGTCGGCCTGGATGTCGGTGCCTGTCGCGCTGGCGGTGCCGCTGGCGCTGAGCGAGCCCGAATTGAGTTGCAGCGCATTGGCGGCAAACAAGCCTTGCGGGTCGCGGGTCGCGGTCGCCGAGAATGTCACGCGCTCGCCGAGAACCTGGCGGATCTGCGGCGGCAGCGCCGTCGAGACGGCATCGGCATTCATCTTGAGCGTCATCGCCAGATCGGCCAGCGTCACCTTGGACGTCACCGAGGCATTGAGCGCATCGCTGCGCAGCGTGCCTTGATCGACGACGATCTCGTCCTTGCTGACCGACCCGGCGAGGTCCGCGGTGACCCTGCCGGTCACCAGCGGCGCCAGCGTCGCCACGTCGGTGTTCAGGCCGCCGGCGACAAGCTTGATGGTGACCGGTCCGCTGCGGTCCTGGATGTCGAAGCCGTCGGAATGGATTTCGGCCGCCAGATCGTCCACCCGCGTGCCGCCCGCCACCACCGAGACCAGGGACGCGCCGATGTCGATTATCGGCGCTTTGCCGCCGCCGAACGCGCGGGCCGTAGCGCCGGTGATCGCCACCGTCACCGGCTGCGCCGCGGCACCGAGGCTGAGCACGATCGGTGGACCCTTGGCGGCGAGCTCCACCGAAAGATCGCTGGCGCCATTGGGGTCGACGATGCCCGCAGCGGTGCCATGCACGGCATCGCTGTCGATGCTGGCGCGCTCGACTTCGACGCCGCCCGTCACAATCGCGGTTCCGGCGAGGTCGAAGCTGGTCTTGCCGGCAAACAAGGATTTCAGATTTTTGGGCAAGAAGCGCTGGAAGTCGCCGTCGCCCTTGGCCTCGACATAGTTGCCCTTGTCGGTGAGTTGGTGGCGACCGGTGAGTTGGGTCACGATCTGGCCGTCGACGACGAAGGTACCGATGCCGCTCCAGTTGGCGACCGGCCCGGTGCCGGTAACGACGATGTTGACCGGCGGCGCATCGGGCAATTTGAGGAGATTGGCGATGATGCCGCCGGCCGGCTCCGATGCCTTCAGATCGAGGTCCAGTTTGTTATCGGCGGGCGCGAAATGGATGTTGGCGTCGACCTTGCCTTGCCTGCCGTCGCGGCGAGTGATGTTGAGGCTGGTTTCGAGCGCCAATGGCGCCGCGTCGGCCTTGAACGATCCCTTGGCCGCGAGCTCGGCGATACCGCTGCCGGCCAGCGCCTGCCCGAGCGCGATTTCCGGCAGGTCGATCTGCTTGATGTCGAGCGACACCGGCAGCGTGGTGGCGCCAGCTTGGCTCGGCTGCGTGCCGGCCACCGGCAGCCGCGCCAGCTCGATGCGATCGGCGCCGACGCGGCCGGCGCTGAAGTTCTTCGACAGAAGCGCCAGCGGCGACCAGTCGACGGCCACCTTGCGCGCCACCAGCCAGGCGCCCTGGCGATCCTCCAGCACCACATGGTCGACTGTCAGCGCTCCGGACCAGATGCCGTCGATGCCGCTGACCGTGACCTTCCGGTCATCGCTCGACGCCACGGTCGAGATGATGCCGGCGAGATTGGCGCGGCCGCGCTCGGTCTTGGTCAGCACGACGAGCGCACCGATCACCGCCGCCACCAGGACGAGCAGCGTGTAAAGGACAATGCGGAGGATGCGCTTGAACATTGTCATCAAAACGCCTGGCCGATACCGGCATAGATGCCGAAATCCGGGTCATCGGGATCCGGGTTGAGCGGCACCGCCGCATCGATGCGCAACGGTCCGAACGGCGTAATATAGCGCAAGCCGACGCCGGCGCCGACCTTCATGCCGGAAAAATCCGGGAATTGATTGGTCGAGACGGTGCCGGCATCGACGAACGGCACGACGCCGATCGTGTCGGTGATGGCGATGCGCATCTCGACCGAGGTCTCGAACAACGAAAGCCCGCCGATCGGCTGTCCGTCGGCGTCCTTCGGACCGATGCCCTGATAGGCATAACCGCGCACCGAGCCGCCGCCGCCGGCATAGAAGCGCCGGTTGGCCGGAACATCCTGAAGGCCGGCGCCGACGATCGAGCCGATGACGACGCGTTCGGCCAGGATGAATTTCGAAGCCGTGTCGAGCGACTGATAGGCCGATCCTTCGCCCCTCAGCTTGACGAAGGCCGCACCGTTCAAAATGTCGTAGCTCGGCTCGGCATAGGCCAACGCCCTGAATCCCGTCGTCGGGTTGAGCCGGCTGTCGCGGTTGTCATAGACATATCGCAGCGGAACGCTGGCAATCAGATAGGTGTGCTTGCCGAAAGAATCAGTGATCTTCGAATAATCGAGCGCGACTTCGGCGGAAACCGTCTGCTGCCTGTCGAGTTCATAAGACAGGCCGGTGTTGCCCTTAACCGAGAAATTGTCGTAGGCGTCGGGATGCTCTAATACGGTGCTGACGCCGGCGAAGAATTTCGATGCCGGCCCGACCACGCCCGGCTTTTCGAACATGATGCCGGCATTGTAGTTGAGCTCGGTAAACTCATTGCTGCCGATGCCGCTGATTGCGCCCTCGATGCGCAGCTTTTCGGCACGGCCGAACAGATTGCGGTGACCCCAATAGCCCTCGAGGCCGAGCCCCTCGGTGTTGGAGAAGGTGCCGCCAATGCCGAAATAGCGCGGCTTGCGCTCGCTGACTTCGACGCCGATCGGGATGTTGCCGTCGGCGTCGAGGCTGTCGGCCTCCTTCAGCGTCACGCTGTTGAAAACTTCCAGCCCGAGCAGCCGGTCGCGCGCCTCGTCGACCTCTTCCGGCGAATATTGGCGGCCGCGCTTGAGGCCGGTCATATATTCGGTGAAATCGCGGTCGACCTTGTCGGTGCCTTCGACGGTGGTGTCGCCGTAGCCGGCAACCGGCCCGGCGGCCACAGTCAGCGTCACGTCGAGCGTCGAGGTGGCGTGGTCTGCAACGATCTCGCGGGCCGTCACCTTGGCCAGCGGCCTGCCGCCCTCCTTGAGCGCCCGCACGATCGACGCCTCGGCCTTGAGCACGGCACCGGAACCGGCATCGCCGCCGGCGATCAGGCCGAAATCGGCGCCAGCCAGCCCCGCCGCGTCGCCCTCCAGCCTGATGTCGCCAAGCGTGAACTTCGGCCCGGCCGCAATGTTGATCACCACCGGAATCGGCTGCGGACCCGAGAATTCGGCGTCGGGCGGCAAATCGTCGAGCGGCTTGCCTTCGATGGTAATGGTGACGACGCCCTCGTAGCGGGCGTCCGCATAAAGGGCGGCGACAAGCTGATCGCGGTCGGCACGCGCCTTGGCCAGCAGGCCGAGCGAACCGGAGACCGGACGTTCTTCGTCGTCCTTCAGCGCCGAGGCGTTTTCGAGTTTCTCGGCGAGATCCTCGTCGGCGTCGGGCGCCTCGATGGTCGCCGCATAGCGCAGCGGATCGACGATGTCGGCATCTTCATCCTCGGACGATCCCCACAGCTTGATGCCGAAGATCTCGAAAGCGACCGCATTTCCGCTCGCGCCAACCAGTGCTGTCGAGCATAGCAAGGCGGAAAGCAGGGCGAGCGAAACCACGCGCCGTGGCGCGGTTCCTCCCGAAATCTGCCTTTCATACGCCGACATTACAACTCTACACTAGCGGCCAAAGCTAAAATTGGAATGAAGTTCTGAATTGCTCGTAAACGGGCCACAATCCAAATGCCACAATCCAAGTGTCCGAAATGGACAGGGCTTGGAATTCACACCTTCTGCGTCGCCGCAAGAAAGCGTGATCTGTCCTATGAAGGTACTACCGGTCATCGGCCGGAAAGGAAACCGTTGGCAGGCGGGAACCTGCCGCGTCCTCGTGTTGACAAGCTGGACTGAAGCTTGAACATGTCTGGACGTAATGTGGACGTAACGTAAGCAGTGTCCGGAGGGGTGTCATGGCAATGCGCGCGGCTCGTGGTCTGTCGATTCTTTTTCTTCTCTTTTTCGCCTGGGGCGGTGTCGCGCAAGCGGCCGAAGCGCGCCGGGTGGTGACATCGGACAATTCCGATTATTTCGGCTTCGATCTCAGATCCGACCAGAACGTCAGCCTCGATCAGTGCACGACGACATGTCTCGGCGATCCCGCCTGCCGCGCCTTCACCTACAACCCCAAGGCCAGATGGTGTTTTCTCAAATCCGACTACAACACGCTAAAGCCCTTCAAGGGCGCCGTCGCCGGCAAGGTCGTCAACGTCGAAGGCGATCCCGATATCGGCGCGCCGCCGGAACTCGCCTTCTTCCCCGCCTGGATGGTCGACCAGGCCCAGCAATACCGCAACAGGCTAACCGGCCCCGCCTACACTAAGCCCACCGAAGGGCTGACGGCGCTGCGGGAGGCGGCAAAGCAAGCCTCGCAGACCGGCGACCACCGCTTGGCCGTTCAAAAATATGAAGCTGTGGTTTCGGTATTGCCCGACGATGGCCAACTCTGGCTTGAACTGGCGCGGGAAACGCTTGCCGTGCAGCCGGCCGCCAACAGCGCCGAGGCATCGACGCTGCCGGCGAACGCCACCTCCGCCGGCTTCAACGCCTACAAATTGCTGCGCACCACAAAAACCCGCGCCGAAGCGCTGGCACTGCTTGGCGACGGGCTCGATCGCCGCGACCTCGCTCGGCCGGCCCTGCAGGCCTACGAAGCGAGCCTCGCGTTGGTCAGTTCGCCCTGGGTCACCGCCGCCTATCAGGACCTCAAGGCGCGCAAGGGCTTCCGCGTCGTCGATCACACGGTCGACGCCGATACCAGCGCGCCACGCATCTGCGCACAGTTTTCAGAAGACCTGGTCAAGACCGGCGTCGACTATTCGCAATTCGTCACCGTCGACAACGCCGCGCCCAAGGGCGTCGAGGCCAAGGACAAGCAGATCTGCGTCGAAGGGCTCGAGCACGGCCAGCATTACGACGTGACCTTCCGCCCCGGCCTGCCGGCCGCCATCGGCGAGGTGATCTCCACCCCGGTGGTGCTGTCGATCTATGTGCAGGACCGCGCCCCGTCCGCCCGTTTCACCGGCGACAGCTTCGTGCTGCCGGCCGGCGCGCGCCGCGGCATCCCGGTCGTCACCGTCAACATGAGCGCCGCCGAAATGAAGCTTTATCGCATCGGCGATCGCTCGCTGACCCAGCTTCTGTCCGGCTACCAGTTCCTGCGCCAGCTTGACGGCTACGACATCTCCAACATTTCCGATCAGATGGGCGAACCAGTCTGGCAGGGCCAGCTCGACATCGCCAACGACCTGAACAAGGAGGTCACAACCTCCTTCCCGGTCGACGAAGCGCTGCCGCAGCGCAAGCCCGGCGTCTATGTGCTGACCGCGCAGCCGGTCGACGAGAACGACAACGACTATGATTCGCGCGCCACGCAATGGTTCGTCGTCTCCGATATCGGCCTGTCGACCTATACCGGGCAGGACGGGCTGAACGTCTTTGCCCGTTCGCTCGGAACCGCCAAGCCGATATCAGGCGCTGAACTGACGCTGCTGGCCAGGAACAACGAGATCCTCGGCACCGCGACCACGGACGCGGAAGGCCGCGCCGTGTTCAACCCGGGACTGACGCGCGGCGACGGCGGCATGGTGCCGGCCGTGCTGACGGCCAAGCAGGGCGACAGCGACTTCGTCTTCCTCGACATGGGCCGCGCCGGCTTCGATCTTTCCGATCGCGGCGTCACCGGGCGTCCGGCGCCAGGCGCGCTCGATGTCTATGCCTGGACCGAACGCGGCATCTACCGCGCCGGCGAGGACGTCCATGTCGCAGCACTTGCCCGCGACGGCGCCGCCAAGGCGGTCGAGAACCTGCCGCTGACCTTCATCTTCACCCGTCCCGACGGCGTCGAGAACCGCCGCATCGTCAGCGACAGCGCATCGGCCGGCGGCCACGCCGTCGACCTGCCGCTCGAACCCAACGCCATGCGCGGCACCTGGACGGTGGCGATCCACACCGACCCCAAGCAGGCGGCGGTCGCCAGCCAGATGTTCCTGGTCGAAGATTTCGTGCCGGATCGCATCGAGTTCGACCTGTCCTCCGACACCCGGGAGATCGCGCAGGGCGAGACCGCCAACGTTACCGTCGACGGCCGCTTCCTTTATGGCGCGCCGGCCGCCGGGCTGGCGCTCGAAGGCGAGCTGACGCTGTCGACCACCTGCGCCTGGGACCGCTTCAAGGGCTATTCCTTCGGCCTCGCCGACGAGCAGTCGGCGGAACCGTCGGTCACGCCGTTCACCGGCCTGCCGGTGGTCGGCGAGGACGGCAAGGCGGCCTTCCCGGTTTCCGTCGACCAGTTGCCCTCGACCACCAGGCTGGTCGACGCCAAGGTTACCGTCAGGATGCGCGAGACCGGCGGCCGCGCCGTCGAACGCTCGCTCAACATCGCCATCCGGCCGCAGGGCCAGATGATCGGCATCCGCCCGGATTTCGACGGCGACGAGGTGCCGCAAGGCGGCACGGCGAAGTTCAGCCTGATTGCCGTCGACCCCGACGGCAAGCGCGAGGCGCTGCAGGGCGCGCAATGGTCGCTGGTCAAGGTCGAACGCAATTACCAATGGTACCGCTCCAGCAATTCCTGGAATTATGAGCCGGTCACCTTCACCAAGTCGGTGGCCAGCGGCCAGGTCGACCTGACCGCTGACGGCGAGGCCACCGTGTCGCTGCCGGTCGACTGGGGCCGCTATCGGCTCGAAATCGAGACATCGGACCCGGAAGGCCCGGCGACCAGCTACGAATTCGACGCCGGCTGGTATGTCAGCTCCACCACCACCGAAACGCCCGACGGCCTCGAAATCGCCCTCGACAAGGACAATTACGCGGCGGGCGAAGTGGCCAAGCTCAAAGTGTCGCCGCATTTTGCCGGCGAGCTGCTCGTCACCATCGGCGCCGACAAGCTCTTGAAGACCGTCACCGCCAGCGTGCCGGCCGGCGGCAGCACCATCGACATCCCGGTCGGTGACGACTGGGGCGCCGGCGCCTATGTCACGGCAACGCTGTTCAGGCCGGGTGATGCGCAGGAAACCCGCATGCCGGCGCGCGCAATCGGCGTCAAATGGCTGAAGGTCGATCCTGGCTCGAAAAAGCTCGCCGTCAGCCTGACGCCGCCGGACAAGACCATGCCGCGCCAGCAGCTGTCGATCCCGGTTTCGGTGGCCGGCGTGCAGCCGGGCGCCAACGCCTATGTCATTGTCGCGGCCGTCGATGTCGGCATCCTCAACCTGACCAACTACAAGGCGCCGGATCCGGAGACCTGGTTCTTCGGCCAGCGCATGCTCGGCCTTGAAGTACGCGACCTCTACGGCCGCCTGATCGACGGCTCGCTGGGCACGACCGGCAAGCTGCGCAGCGGCGGCGACGGCGCCAACATCCAGTCGCAAGGCAGCCCGCCGACCGAAAAGCTGGTCGCCTTCTTCTCCGGTCCGGTTCAGCTCGACGCTGACGGCAAGGCGCGGGTCGACTTCGACATTCCGCAGTTCAACGGCACCGTGCGCGTCATGGCCGTCGCCTGGACCAAGGACGGGGTCGGCCATGCCCAGTCCGACGTGATCGTGCGCGATCCGGTGGTGATCACTGCCGGCCTGCCGCGCTTCCTGGCGCCCGGCGATTCGGCCGTCATGCGGCTCGACGTCACCGACGCCGACGGCCCCGAGGGGGAATATGCACTGTCGATAGATACCACCGGCGACCTTTCAACCGGCAATGCCGCCCTGCCCGACAAGCTGACGCTGGCCAAGGGCAAGCGGCAGACGCTGACCGTGCCGCTGATCGCTGAGGCGCCGGGCAACGCCTCAATCACCATCAAGCTCGCCCATGCCGACGGCACCGCTGTCGAGCAGACGCTCCATGTCCCGGTGCGCCCTGCGCAATTGCCGGTGACCACCCGCATGGTGGTCGACCTCAAGGGCAACGGCGGCTCGCTGCGCGTCGACAAGGAGCTCTTGGCGGCAAGCCTGCTCGACGGCGCTTCGGTCAGCGTCGGCGTTTCACAGGCGGCGGCCTTCGACGTACCGTCGCTGCTCATGACGCTCGACCGCTACCCCTATGGCTGCGCCGAGCAGACCACCAGCCGCGCCATGCCGCTGCTCTATGTCAACGAGATGGCGTCGGGCGCCGGCATGGCCAGCGACGCCGACCTGCACGGCCGCATCCAGGACGCCATCTACAAGGTGCTGAGCTACCAGGCCTCGGCCGGCAGCTTCGGCCTGTGGGGTCCGGGCTCCGGCGACCTGTGGCTCGACGCCTATGTCACCGACTTCCTGACCCGGGCGCGCGAGCAGAAATACGACGTGCCTGCGCTGGCGATGAACCAGGCGCTGAGCAATCTGCAAAACGCTATCGGCTATGACCAGGACGTCAAGGATCGCGGCAGCGAGATCGCCTATGCGCTCTATGTTCTGGCCCGCAACAAGAAGGCCTCGATCGGCGATCTGCGCTACTATGCCGACACCCAGCTCGAAGCCTTTACCAGCCCGATGGCCGTCGCCCAATTGGCGGCGGGCCTGGCGCTCTATGGCGACACGCAACGCTCGGAAGTCACCTTCCAGGCCGCCCTGCAACTGGCCAATTCGACCTCAGCATACGACTACTACAGGTCCGATTATGGCTCGCCGCTGCGTGACGGCGCGGCGATGCTGGCGCTTGCCGCCGAATCAAAGCCGGTGCCGACGATCGTGCCGGCGCTGATCAAGCGGGTGACGCAGGAGCGCGCTGCCGTCAGATGGACCAGCACGCAGGACGAGTCCTGGATGCTGCTGGCGGCGCGTGCCCTGAAGGCCGGCAATGATGCGATCGCGCTGACCATCAATGGCGCGCCGCATGCCGGCGCCTATTCGGACCAGATCGCCGGCAGCGACATTGCCGACAGTCCGCTGACCGTCGCCAACACCGGCAGCAACCCGTTGCAGGCGGTCGTCACCACGGTGGCCTCGCCGATCCAGCCGCTGCCGGCCGGCGGCGACGGCTTCACCATCGGCCGCACCTACTACAAGCTCGACGGCACCGAAGCCAATGTCACAGAGGCGACCCAGAACGAACGCTATGTCGTCGTGCTCAATATCTACGAGCAGAACAAATGGCCGTCGCGGCTGGTGATCACCGATCTGCTGCCGGCCGGGTTCGAGATCGACAATCCGGGCCTGGTTTCCAGCGCCCAGTTGTCGAACTTCTCCTGGCTGGCCCAGACCGACGCCGCCCATCTCGAATTCCGCGACGACCGTTTCGTCGCCGCCTTCAATCCGAACGACGGCGAAGGCGACCGCAACATCACGCTCGCCTATGTCGTGCGTGCGGTGACGCCGGGCACCTATGCCCACCCGGCGGCAACCGTCGAGGACATGTACCGGCCGCAATATTCGGCCCGCACCGCGACCGGCATGATGGAGGTCAAGGCGCCGTAAGGTAAGGTGGCGAACAGGGACATGGTGATGGCGCCTTCGCAAAGGATTTTGCCAATCTTCAGCGATGCAGAAAGGGAGCCGAGGTCGCGGCCGGCTCTCCCTTCTCCCCTTGTGGGAGAAGGTGGCCTCGCGAAGCGAGGTCGGATGAGGGGTGTTCCAGCTTGGCACCAATAGCGCTCTGGCCAGCACCCCTCAACCGTCTTGGCGCTGCGCGCCAATCCACCTTCTCCCACAAGGGGAGAAGGAAGAAGGGCAGCGCCGTGCTTTCCCGAAAAATCCTCCGCCGTTCGGCCATCGCCGCCGCCTCCCTCGCCGGCTTCGCAGCAATCGCCGCTGCCGTCCTCTGGCAGCTCGACCGCGCCTTTCCGCCGCCGCTGCCGGCGGCGCTGACGGTATCGACCGAAGTCCAGGACCGCGACGGCCAGCTGTTGCGGGCCTTTGCCACGCCGGACGGTTTTTGGCGGCTCGCCACCCGCCTCGATCAGGTCGACAGACAGTTCGTCGACATGCTGGTGACCTACGAGGACAAGCGTTTCTGGAGCCATGACGGCGTCGACGTGCTGGCGCTGGCCCGCGCCGCCGGCCAGTTCGTGGCCAATGGCCGTATCGTCTCCGGCGGCTCGACGCTGTCGATGCAACTCGCCAGGCTGACCGAACCGCGCGACAGCCGCAGCCTTGGCTCGAAGGTCAAGCAGCTGCTGCGCGCCCTACAGATCGAGCGGCGGCTCACCAAGCGCGAAATCCTCGAACGCTATCTGACGCTGGCCCCTTATGGCGGCAATCTCGAAGGCGTGCGCGCCGCCTCGCTCGCCTATTTCGGCAAGGAGCCGAAGCGGCTGACGGTCTCGGAGGCGGCCCTGCTCGTCGCATTGCCGCAATTGCCGGAAAAGCGCCGGCCCGACCGCAACCTTTCAATCGCCCACGCCGCCCGCGACCGCGTGCTGATGCGGATGGTTTCGTCAGGCCTGCTCGGCGAGCGCGAGGCCGCACGTGCCGCGCTCGACGACGTTTCCGCCATCCGCCGCACGCTGCCGGCGCTCGCCGCCCACGCCGCTTATGCAGTGCTTCCCAAGGCCGTCGCAGGCCAGCCGCTGCGACTGACGATCCGCAAGAGCGTCCAGGAAGGGCTGGAACAGGTGGCCAGGGATGCCGCAACCAGGCTCGGCTCCCGCCTCTCCGTCGCCATGGTGCTGGCCGACGCCCGCACCGGTGAGATCCTCGGCGAAGTCGGCTCCGCCAACTATTTCGACGCCAGCCGCTCCGGCTGGATCGACATGACCAGGATCGTCCGCTCGCCCGGTTCGACGCTGAAACCGTTCATCTACGGGCTCGCCTTCGAACAGGGATTGGTCGCGCAGGAAACACTGATCGACGACAGGCCGACCGATTTTTCGGGCTACCGGCCGAAGAATTTTGACATGGGCTACCAGGGCGACGTCAGCATCCGGCAGGCGCTGCAGCTGTCGCTCAACGTGCCGGCGATCAGCGTGCTCGACGCGGTCGGGCCGGCGCGGCTGCTCGCGCGCTTCCGGCGGGCCGGCGTCGCGCCGATCCTGCCCATCAACAAGGCGCCGGGTCTCGCCATCGGCCTTGGCGGCGTCGGCGTGACGCTGCGCGACCTCGTCCAGCTCTATGCCGGGCTTGCCAATGGCGGCAAGGCGCACACGCTGCATGACGGCACCGAGCCGGCGAATGCCGAACGCTCAACCGCTACCATCCTCGACGATCAGGCGAACTGGCAGATCACCGACATATTGTCGGGCGTCAAGCCGCCCGAGGGTGCCGCCCGGCGCGGCATCGCCTACAAGACCGGTACCTCCTACGGCTACCGCGACGCCTGGTCGGTCGGCTTCGACGGCCGCTACGTGCTAGGCGTCTGGGTCGGCCGTCCCGATGCCGGCGCAGTGCCCGGCCTGTCCGGCTATGTCTCGGCCGCACCGATCCTGTTCGAGGGCTTTGTCCGCTCCGGTCTGGCTGCCGTACCGCTGCCAAGCCAGCCGGCCGGCGTCACCAGACCCAGGCGCGACGATCTGCCGATGACATTGGCGCGCTTCGGTTCTGGCGCCGACGGGCTGGTCCAGGCAACGCCGACCGAGCCCGCGCCGACGATCATCTTTCCGCCCGACGGCGCCCGCGTCGATCTCGGCACCACCGCCGCCAGGGCCACGCCGCTGGTGCTGAAGCTGCAAGGCGGCCGCGCCCCGTTCCGCTGGCTGGCCAATGGCAAGCCGCTGGTCGGCATCGACCGGCGGCGCACCGCGACCTGGCAGCCGGACGGCGTCGGCTATTCGACGCTCACCGTGATCGACGCGGTCGGGCGTGCGGCAAGCGTGAAAGTGTTCGTTGAATAGAATGCGCCAAGCGATTCAGCGCATTGCGTTTTGCGCCCTGCTGTCGGCTGCCGGTACTGTCCCCGTCTTTTCCGCAGACCTCCCCGCCGGCTTCGTTCGGCTGGCCGACATCGATCACACCATCCGGCAGGACATCCGCTATGCCCGCACAGACAATTTCCTGCACCGCAAGGCAGCCGGCTACAACGCGCCGGTATGCATCCTCACCGGGCGAGCGGCGGAAGCGCTTTCCGGCGTCCAGAAAGCGATTGCCGCCGAGGGGCTGACGCTGGTTGTGTTCGACTGCTACCGCCCGGCGCGCGCCGTTTCCGACATGGGCGCATGGACCAGGGAAGGCGGACCACCCGACCCGCAATGGTATCCGGCGGTCAAGCGCAAGGACCTCATCGCCAAGGGCTATATCGGCGAACTGTCGAAGCATTCGCGCGGCTCGACCGTCGATGTCGCCATCGCGCAGGCCGACCGCAACACCGCCCCCAAACCGGCCTGCGGCGCACCGGATGCCGACACGCTTGATTTCGGCACCGGCTTCGACTGTTTCGACCCGATGAGCGAAACGGCGCACCGTCCGCTGGCCGGGGAAGCAACCGCAAACCACAAGAGGCTTGTCGAGGCCATGCGCGCCGGCGGCTTCAGGAATTATGCGCGCGAATGGTGGCACTTCACGCTGGAAGACGAGCCGTTTCCAAAGCAGCGCTTTGATTTTGCCGTCACCGCCGACTGAATCACTTGCCGCGGCGAATGCAAATCGCGCTCGCACCACATCCAGCCATTGCCGAGGCGCGACCTGTCTCTAGATAGATCGCTTCATGAGCCGGGTCTGCGATGCAGCGTTGCGAGGAAAGAATTTCCTCATGACACCAAAGGTCGGCGAAAAATTGCTTCGCAAGGCCAAAAAAAGCAACATTGATTGCATCTAATTTCTACCAATTCAGTAGATTGAGGTGATCTCAACGGAGGCGGAAATGACCAATCCTCGTTTCAGGAAACTGCTCGGCGCACTGGTTGCCACATCTGTCCAGTTCGGCACGCTCGGTTTCGCGTTTGCCGATACTACCATACTCAACGTGTCCTATGACCCGACACGTGAGTTGTACAAGCAATTCGACGAGGCTTTTGCCGCCCACTGGAAGGCCGAAACCGGTGAGACGGTAACCGTCCAGCAGTCACATGGCGGGTCGGGCGCGCAGGCCCGCGCCGTGATCGACGGCCTCGACGCCGACGTGGTGACGCTGGCGCTCGAAGGCGACATCAACGCCATCGTGGAGAAATCGAAGAAGATCAATCCCGACTGGCGGACCAAGTTCGAGAACAATTCGGCGCCCTACACCTCGACCATCATCTTCCTCGTCCGCAAGGGCAACCCGAAGGGCATCCACGACTGGGGCGATCTGGTCAAGGACGACGTCCAGGTGATCACGCCGAACCCCAAGACCTCGGGCGGCGCACGCTGGAACTATCTCGCCGCCTGGGCCTATGCCAACGCCAAGGATGGCGGTGACGAGGCCAAGACCAAGGAATTCGTCGGCAACCTGTACGCCCATGTTCCGGTGCTCGACACCGGTGCGCGCGGTGCGACGGTGACCTTCGCGCAAAAAGGCCTGGGCGACGTGCTGCTGGCCTGGGAAAACGAGGCCTATCTGGCGCTCGATGAATTCGGCACCGACAATTTCGATATCGTCTACCCGCCGACCTCGATCCTGGCCGAGCCGCCGGTCGCCGTGGTCGACGCCAATGTCGATGCCAAGGGCACGCGAAAAGTCGCTGAAGCCTATCTAGGCTATCTCTACTCCAAGGAAGGCCAGACGCTGATCGCCAAGAACCACTATCGCCCGTCGAAGCCCGATTTGGTACCGGCGGAGGACCTCGCCAAACTGCCTGAGATCAAGCTGATTACCATCGACGATCCGCTTTTTGGCGGTTGGAAGAAAGCACAGCCTTACCATTTCGGCGACGGTGGTATATTCGACCAGATCTACAAGCCGGCCCAGTAGACCCAGTAAGCTAGATTCTAGATCAGGACGACATGACCACAGCACCCGCCAAGGCGGGGTGGCGGTTCAGACAGCCGAGCGTCATTCCGGGTTTCGGATTGACGCTCGGCTTCTCGCTTGCCTACCTCACGCTCATCATCCTCATTCCCCTGTCGGGGCTGATCTGGCGATCGGCCGCGCTTGGCTGGGCCGATTTCTGGGCGATCGCCACCGACCGCCGCACCATCAATGCGCTTGAAATCAGCTTCGGCACCGCCTTCTTTGCCGCCGCGGTCAATGTCGTCTTCGGCACGATCGTCGCCTGGGTGCTGGTGCGCTACAGCTTTCCTGGCCGCCGAATCGTCGATGCAATGGTCGACCTGCCCTTCGCGCTGCCGACGGCAGTTGCCGGCATCGCACTGACCACGCTCTACGCGCCGAACGGCTGGCTCGGCAGCCTGCTGGCGCCGCTCGGCATCAAGGTCGCCTACACGCCACTCGGCATCGTCATCGCGTTGATCTTCATCGGCCTGCCCTTCGTCGTGCGCACCGTCCAGCCGATTATGGAGGAGATCGACAAGGAGGTGGAGGAAGTGGCTGCCACGCTCGGCGCCAATCGCTTCCAGACAATCTCCCGGGTTCTGCTTCCGGGCCTCGCGCCGGCCATCGTCACCGGTTTCGCGCTGGCTTTCGCGCGCGGCGTCGGCGAGTATGGCTCCGTCATCTTCATCGCCGGCAACCTGCCCTACAAATCCGAGATCGCGCCGCTTCTGATCGTCATCCGGCTCGAGGAATACAATTATGCGGCGGCGACCGCGATCGCGGCGATCATGCTCGCTTTGTCGTTCGTGATGCTGTTGGTCATCAATCTGGTGCAGACATGGAGCCGCAAGCGCTATGGCTGATCCGGAGATCAAATCCTACGCACCGCACCACGAAAGCCAGTCCGCGGCAGTGACCGAAAGCCGCCCGGCGAAAGCCGTGCTGATGATCGTGACCTTTGCCTTCCTCGGAATTTTCCTGCTGTTGCCGCTGATCGTCGTCTTCAACGAAGCCTTCGCAAAGGGCCTCAGTGCCTATACGGAGGCGCTGACCAACCTCGACACGCGCTCGGCGATCCACCTGACGCTGCTGGTGGCGGCGATCTCGGTGCCGCTCAACATCGTCTTCGGCATCTCCGCCGCCTGGGCGATCGCCAAGTTCGAGTTCAAGGGCAAGGCCTTTCTGACCACGCTCATCGACCTGCCGTTTTCAGTTTCGCCGGTCATTTCCGGGCTGGTCTATGTGCTGTTGTTCGGCGCGCAGGGCCTGCTCGGTGCCTGGCTGAAGGCGCATGGCATCGTCATCCTGTTTGCCGTGCCGGGCATCGTGCTGGCCACCATCTTCGTCACCTTCCCCTTCGTCGCCCGCGAACTGATCCCCTTGATGCAGGAACAGGGCAATGGCGACGAGGAGGCGGCGCTATCGCTTGGCGCCAATGGCTGGCAGGCGTTCTGGTACGTGACGCTGCCCAACGTCAAATGGGGGCTGCTCTACGGCGTTCTGTTGTGCAATGCCCGCGCCATGGGCGAGTTCGGCGCGGTGTCGGTGGTGTCGGGCCACATACGCGGGCTGACCAACACCATGCCGCTGCATGTCGAAATCCTCTATAACGAGTACAATGCTGCCGCCGCCTTCGCCGTCGCCTCGCTGCTTGCTGGCTTGGCGCTGGTCACGCTGGTCTTGAAAACACTTCTCGAAATGCGCTACGGCGCCGAGCTCGCCGCGACGCGCGGACACTAATGCATGTCGCCCAAAAGTGTGTAGCGGTTTTGGGATAACGACATGCATCGACAAAAAAGGGACGGTTGATGGAAGTTCGCGTTGCCAACGTACGCAAGGAGTTTGAACGGTTTCCGGCCCTCCACGACGTTTCGCTCGACATCAAGTCCGGCGAGTTGATCGCGCTGCTCGGGCCTTCCGGCTCCGGCAAGACAACGCTGCTCAGGCTGATAGCCGGGCTGGAGCGACCGACGAAAGGAAAGATCTTCTTCGGCGAGGAGGATGCGTCGCAAAAGTCGATCCAGGAGCGCAATGTCGGCTTCGTTTTCCAGCATTATGCGCTGTTTCGCCATATGACGGTGGCCGACAATATCGGCTTCGGCTTAAAAGTTCGGCACGGGCCGTCACGGCCGTCGGCGCAGGAAATCCGCCGCCGTGCCTCAGAGCTGCTCGACCTCGTCCAGCTTTCCGGCTTGGAGAAACGCTATCCGGCGCAGCTTTCCGGCGGCCAGCGCCAGCGTGTGGCGCTGGCCCGCGCCATGGCGATCGAACCGGCCGTGCTTTTGCTCGACGAGCCGTTCGGCGCGCTCGATGCCCAGGTCCGCCGCGAACTGCGCCGTTGGCTGCGCGACATCCACGACGCTACCGGCCACACCACGGTCTTCGTCACCCATGACCAGGAAGAGGCGCTCGAGCTTGCCGACCGCGTCGTGGTGATGAGCCAGGGCAGCATCGAGCAGGTCGGCACCGCCGATGAAATCTACGACACGCCGAACTCGCCCTTCGTCTACGGCTTCATCGGTGAATCGAGCGCGCTTCCCGTCAAGGTCGAAGACGGTCAGGTCTGGATCGCCGACCGCCCGATCGGGCTGTCGGCGCCGCAGGCGCCGCAAGGCGAAGCAACGCTGTTCTTCCGCCCGCACGATGTAGACCTGGTGGACGAATGCAATGGCTGCATTGCCGGCACGGTCGCCGCCAGCCGCCGCGTCGCCGGCACCAGACGGGTGGAGCTCGAAATCGGCGGCGAACGCCAGCGGGTCGAGATCGAGCTGCCGGTCGACCATCCGGCGGCGCAGAAAAGCCGGGTGGCGTTCAGGCCGCGACGCTGGAAACTTTTTCCGGCTGCTTGATCCTCTATCCGGCGCTACGCCAGCCAGTTCTCGACCTCAGGCCTTTGATCCGGTTGAACTCTCCCATGTTGGCAGTCACCAGGGTGGTGCCCAGTGCGTAGGCGTGGGCAGCAATAAAAGGCCGTCTTGGCCAGTTGGTGGCTCTGCCCGCCGGGTTTCGGACCATGTTGCTGATACTGTTGGTGTCCAGCATGAACCGTATCAAAAAAATTCCTCGGATTTGACAGGCATATCGTCGGTCTCGGGGAAGTCGTCCTCGGGACCGAGCGGGGGCTCTTTCGCCCATTGCGCGAGCAGCGCCGAGAGGCCAGGTTTGCGGACCGGCTCGATGACCAAGCGGTCGCCTTCACGGCTGATCAAGACCTTTTCGCCGGGGAGCTCGAACTCGACAGGAATACGCACCGCCTGGCTGCGATTGTTGCAAAACAGCTTCGCCTCTTTCGGCGGGGTTTTGGAAGGGCGGCGCTGGGCCATAGCGATGGCTCCTTTGTATATATCATTTGTAAAATGCCAGACAGTGTCGCGATGCAATCGTTTTGCCAACGCATGGGGACCGCTGCCCAGGTGCCTCGAAAGACTCCGCGTGAAAGAAAATCCTAGCGACGGCCCGGAATGGGAACATTTTTCTCGCGAGGGCGTGGCGAAGTCGCTCTCCGTGTCTCGTCGCCCACCGTGCCTTGCCGCTATGGTTCGGCAATAAGCGTACTGCACTGGAGTTCTGTTTTCATGAAGCGATTTTTGCTTGGCGTCGCCACATTGGCCGGCCTGTTCCTGGCATCCTCCCAAGCCTGGTCGGCCGACAGACTGCTGAATGCGTCCTATGATGTCGGCCGCGAATTGTTTGCGCAGGTCAACAAGGCGTTCATCACCGAGCACCCCGGCGTGGCCATCGATCAGTCGCATGCCGGGACGTCGGCGCAAGCGCGCGCCATTGCGGAGGGCCTCGGCGCGGATGTCGTCACCTTCAATCAGGTCATCGACATCGACTTCCTGGTCTCGAAGGGTCTTATCTCCGCCGACTGGCAGAAGGATTTCCCCGACAACGCCTCGCCTTTCTATTCGCTGCCGTCCTTCCTGGTGCGCGCCGGCAACCCGAAGAACATCAAGGATTGGGACGATCTCGTGCGCGACGACGTGCAGGTGATCTTCCCCAATCCGAAAACGTCGGGCAATGCGCGCTACACCTATCTGGCGGCCACCGCCTACGCCAAGGAGGCCTTCAAGGGCGACGACGCCAAGGTGAAGGAATTCGTCACCAAGCTGTTCAACAACGTGCCGATCTTCGACTCTGGCGGGCGCGCCGCCACCACCACCTTCGTGCAGCGCGAGATCGGCGACGTGCTGATCACCTTCGAGTCGGAAACGCGCGGCGTCCGCAGGGAGTATGGCGATGACAAGTTCGAGCAGGTGACGCCTTCGGTCAGCCTGCTGGCGGAGTTTCCGGTGGCGATCGTCGACAAGGTCGCCGACGAGCATGGCACGCGTGATCTCGCCAAGACCTATCTCGATTTCCTCTATACGCCGGAGGGCCAGGACATCGCCGCCCGCAACGGTCTGCGGGCTCGCGACGCGGCGGTCGCCGCCAAATACAAGGCCGAGTTTCCTGATGTCCGCCTGCTGACGGTGGAGGACGTCTTCGGCGGCTGGGCCAAGGTCAAGGTGGAGCATTTCGCAGCCGGCGGACTGCTCGACCAGACCTATGGTAGCCGCTGAAGCAAGCAATCTTCGAACGTGATGAGGAAGCCGGCTTTTGCCGGCTTTCTTCGTTTTCGCGCTCCGGAGAGATGATTTCCCGCACGTTCCCAGCGCGCCGTGCAAAACGTCACGAACAATCAACGTGTTTGTGCCTACTGTGCCCCGGGACGGCTTGTTTCGCGAAACTGCATCGCGCGACAAATCGTCATGATTTGCACACAAACAACCGCCAGATGCGGGCGGTTGGGGTTTTCATGAACTGAATCGGGCATGCTTACCAAAAAAAAGGCAAATACGGCCTCAAGGCCCTCGTGCATCTGTCAGGCTTGCCGGTCGGCCAGCTTGCGTTCGTCAACGACATTGCCGTCGCCAACAACATCCCGAAGAAATTCCTGGATGCCATTCTGGGCGAATTGCGCAATGCCGGCTTCGTCCAGAGCCGCAAGGGTAAGGAAGGCGGCTATCGCCTCGCCCGCCCGGCCTCCGAGATCAAGATCGGCCATGTCGTGCGTGTCCTCGACGGGCCGCTGGCGCCAATCCCTTGCGCCAGCCGCACCCAATATCAGCGCTGCGAGGATTGCGACGAAGCGACATGCCAGGTCCGGAACATGATGCTGGAGGTGCGCCAGGCGATCGCCGAGGTGCTGGACAATCGCAGCCTCGCCGCGATGCGCGACGCCGACAATGACGATTTTCCAGTCGAACTGACGTCGCAGATCTGATCAGCCGCCGCTAAAGCGGGATCCGCGCCGGCGAAGCCGGCTCATGAATTCGCCTCGAACAGGCTCACGACATCGCCGACAATGTCGGCGACCGGGCGCGTCGCATCGAGCGTCAATGCGTTCTCGTCGGCTGCCGGCGCTTCGAGCGTGGCGAACTGGCTGTCGACCAGGCTTGCCGGCATGAAATGGCCCTGGCGGGAGCCGACACGCTGCTTTGCGGTCGCGGGATCGATTTCCAGATAGAGGAAAACGATGTCTTGGCAAAAGCCGCGCAGACGTTCGCGGTAGCTGCGCTTCAGCGCCGAACAGGAGGCGACGACGGCTTGCCCATCGCCGACCGATCCGGCAATGCGCCGGCCGATCGCGTCGAGCCAGCCTTCGCGCAATGCGTCGGTCAGCGGCTCACCGCTTGCCATGCGCGCGACGTTTTCGGGTGGATGCAGCCGGTCGCCCTCGACGAAGACAGCGCCCAACGCTGCGGCCAGCGCTTCGCCGACGGCCGACTTGCCACAACCGGCGACGCCCATCACCACGACGGCCGGTGCGGGCCGAACGCGATGCCTCTGCGTTTGTGCTGCCTTTTCGTCCACGGTGCGGGTCAGCGGCTGGCCGGCGCGCGGCCGTAAAGCAGGAGCATGACGACGATGACGACGCCGTAGATGATCTGCCGCCCCGCCTCCGGCATCTGCATGACCGAGAGAATGGATTGCAAGAGCGTGATCAGGATGACGCCCGCGACCGTGCCGAGATAGGAGCCGCGCCCGCCGAGGATCGAGGTGCCGCCAAGCACGACCGCGGCGATCGACGGCAGGAGATAGGCGTCGCCCATCGACTGCGCCGCCTTTGAAGCATAGCCGGCCAGAAGCACGCCGCCGAAGGCGGAGAGCCCGCCGGAGACGGCGAAGGCGATCAGCACCACGCGCCGCGTGTCGATACCGGAGAGGTAGGCGGCGCGCTCGCGGTTTCCGATGCCGTAGACCGTGCGGCCAAAGCCGGTGCGGGTCAGCACGAAAACCATCGCAGCACCGATCAGCGCCCAGATGACGACCGCGTTGGGCACGCCTGGAATGGCAAAGCCGGTCGCCAGATAGCGCATAGCCCGGGTCGCCGAATCCTGCGGCGAGAAGCCGCCCGTATAGACCACCATCAGCCCTTGCGCGACGGCATTGGTGGCAAGCGTGATGATCATCGAGGGAATGCGCAGATAAGCGACGCCGATGCCGTTGACGACGCCGATCAGCAGACCGCAGAAGATGCCGAACGGTATCGCCAGCGCCACGCCGACCGGGCCGTAGGCGGCTGCCGCGCAGGCCATCATTGCGCCCGCCGCCACCGACCACGGCACCGACAGGTCGATCTGGCCGAGCAGGATGACCAGCATCATGCCGGTGGCGATGACGCCGAGAAACGAGGCCACCTTGAGCTGCTGCAGCAGATATTCCGGCGACAGGAAGCTGCGCGAATAGAGACTGCCGACGAACAGCAGCAGCACGATGCAGGCAAAGGCCGTCAGCACCGCAGGGTCGGCGCGGCGGATGAATTTCGGCATGCGGCCAGCGATGCCGCCGACGGTCGTTTCGCTCACAGGAACCACTCCAGGCGGTTGCGGACTCTGAACAGGGCGAAGGCACCGAGGCTGACTGCGATCAGCAGGATGACGCCTTGGAACAGCGGCTGCCAGAGCGGATCGAAATCGAAGACGAAGAGCAGGTCGCCGATGGTGCGGAAGGCGAGTGCGCCGAAAATCGCGCCGATGGCGCTGCCCTTGCCGCCGAACAATGAGACGCCGCCGAGCACCACGGCGGCGATCGAAAACAGCGTATAGGCATTGCCGCTGGCATAGGCGGCCTCTCCTGTATAGGTGAAGAAGGTCAGGAACAGCCCGCCGATCGCGGCGAGCAGGCCGGCCAGCGCATAGGCGGCGAATTTTCCCCGGCGGATCGGCACGCCGGACATGTAGGCTGCCATCTCCGAAGATCCTGCGGCATAGGCCGCGCGCCCAAGCACGGAGCGGCTGAACGGCACCCAGACGACGAGCACGATGGCCAGCAGCGCCACCAGGCTCGCGGGCACCACGCCGAACAGCCGCCCAGTCAGCGCGTCGGCAAGATCCTCATTGACCGAACCGCCCGGGAACGGTCGCAGCAGCAGCGCGATGCCGAAATAGACCGCGCCGGTGGCGATGGTGGTGACGATCGGCTGCAGCCGTCCATAGATGACGATGGCGCCGTTGATCGCCCCGCACAGCAGCCCGGTGCCGAGCACCGCGACGACGCCGAATGCGGTCTCGATGCCGGTGCCGATGACCAGCCAGGAAGCCAGGCAGTTGGTCAGCAGAAAGATCATGCCGACGGAAAGGTCGATGCCGGCGGTGATCACCACCAGCGTCTGCGCCATGGCGACGAAGGCAAGCAGCACGCCCTTGTTGGAAGCCGTCTGCACGACATTGGCGCTAAAGCCGGCCGGATGGTTCGAGGTGTAGATCGTGAACATCACGATGAAGATGCCGAACGCCAGCAAGGTTCCGCGTTGCTCGGCAAGCCAGTAGCGCCAATCTTTCACGCGTCCGCTCCCAGGCTAACAGGCATCTCTTCGCCATGGATGTTGAGCGCGCTGGCGATCAGCGCCCGCTCGGTGATCTCGGCGCCGACCAGCTCGCGCTTGACCGCTCCGTCATAGAGCACCAGCACCCGGTCGCAGCAGCCGATCAGCTCGTCATAGTCGGTCGAATAAAACAGGATCGCCGCGCCCTGGTCGGCAAGCTTGCGCATCAGCTGATACAGTTCCTGCTTGGTGCCGACGTCGATGCCGCGCGTCGGGTCGTTGAGCAGGATGATGCGCGGCTGCCGCATCAGCCATTTGGCGATGACGACCTTCTGCTGGTTGCCGCCGGACAGCGCGCCGACCGGGATGTCGAGGCCGGCTGTCTTGATCGCCAGCAGGGCGACCATGTCGTCGATCAGCCGCTGCTCGGCGGCACGGTCGATGATGCCGGCTCTGGACAACCGGTCGAGTGCGGCGAAGGAGAGGTTTTCGCGCACCGTCATCGGCAGCATCAGGCCTTCGGTCTTGCGGTCCTCCGGGATCAGCGCCATGCCGATCCGGTCGCCACGGGCCCTGGCCGGGCTGGCGATCGCCACCGGTTTGCCGTCGATCAGTATCTGGCCGCTGAGGCCGCGCAGCACGCCGAAGAAGGCGAGCAGCAATTCGCGCTGACCTTGGCCGTCAAGACCGCCGAGGCCGACGACTTCGCCTGCGCCGACCGTGAGCGAGATATTGTCCAGCCGGTCGGTCCACGACAGTTTTCGCGCCTCCAGTACCGGAGCGGTGATAGCTGGCGTGCGCACCGGCTTCGGTGGGAAAATATGGCTGTATTCGCGGCCGATCATCAGCTCGACGACTTCATTGTCGCTCTTCGAACCTGCAGCATAGCTGGCGACGTTGCGGCCGTTGCGGAACACCGTGCACTGGTCGGCAAGCTCGGCGATCTCATTCATTCGGTGCGAGATGTAGAGCAGCGCCAGCCCTTCCGAGCGCAGCCGCTTCAAGACACCGAAAATTTTGGCGACGTCGGCCGCAGTCAGCGCCGAGGTCGCCTCGTCGAGGATCAGGATGCGCGGCTTCCTGGCAAGTGCTTTGGCGATCTCGACCATCTGCCTTCTTGAAAGCGGAAGGTCCTTGACCAGCGCCAGCGGGTGGATGTCGGCGGCGCCTGCGCGAGCCAGGGCTTCTTCCGCGATGCGCCGCTGCGCCTTGCGGTCGATCATGCCGAAGCGTTTCGGCGGATCGGAAATGACGATGTTGTCAGCGACGCTGAGTTCGGGGACGAGCGACAATTCCTGGAAGATGCAGACGATGCCGGCCTGGTTGGCCGCGGCCGGCGACGCGAAGCTCACCTCGCTTCCGTCCAGCATCATGCGGCCTTCGTCGGGCGCGACGACGCCGGCCATGACCTTGATCAGCGTCGATTTGCCGGCGCCGTTTTCGCCGAGGATGGCGTGGATGCTGCCTGGCGTGACCGAAAGCTCGGCCTTTTCCAGCGCCCGCACACCGCCATAGCGCTTGGATATGCCCTCCATGCGGAAGAGCGGAACCGCACCGTCCATCGGCCCCTCCCAAGGCGCTTGTTCATCGGGACCGGGGGGGGGGGGGGGGGGGGGGGGGGCCGCCCCCGCCCGCGGGGGGGGGGGGGGGGGGGGGGGGGGGGGGGGTTGTTGGGGGGGGGGGGTGAGGGGGGGGGGGGGGGGGGAGAGGTGGGGGGGGGGGGGGGGGGGGGGGGGGGGGGGGGGGGGGGGGGGGGGGGGGGGGG
>NZ_JBVVPX010000002.1:0-24877 GCF_055811375.1 Mesorhizobium sp. WSM4848 | reverse complement strand
CCGCCCCCCCCCCCAAATCGCGTTTTTATAGCCCATCCCTGCTGACGCGCTCACCCCCACCGCCCCGCCCCCCCCCCCACGGCGTTTTTCACGGGGCCCCGGCGCGGGGGTATACCCCGGGGCGCCGAGCGATCAGCCTACTGGTTCTCCTTGCTCTGGCCCATGATTTCCTGCGCGGTGAAATTGATGCCGCAGGTCGGGAAGGAATTGCCGACGAAGAAATTGTCGGACTGGTCGGGGAAATAGTCCTCGCCCTCCTTGAGGTTCGGATCCTCGACGATCGCCAGCGGCAGCTTCACCGCCTGCGGGATGACTTGGCCTTCGAGCGCGGCAATCGCCGTCTTGATGGCGACCGCCACCTGGGCTGGGCCGGTTCCGGCCGACGAGCACTTCAGCCCGTCTGCGGCAAACTTGGCGCAGAATTTGCGAAAGCCATTCTCCGTTTCGCCGCCGAACGGCACGAACGGATGCTTGGCGTCGATCATCGCCTGGACGATGCCGGTGTCGCCGCCCTGCCCGGTGACGCCATCGAAGGGACCGTTGGTGGCGATCGCGTCGGCAGTAGCCTTTTGCGCCACGCCGTCGTCCCATTTGCCGACGACTTCGGTAACCTCCCACTTCTTGCCGGAAGCGTCGAGGGCCTCATGGATGCCGTTGTGGCGGTCGGTGTCGACCGACGTGCCGGCAACGCCGCGCACCTCGAGGAGCTTGCCGCCATTGGGGATATGCTTGATCAGCCAGTTGGCCCACAATTCGCCAAGGCCTTTCTGGTCGACATTGACGTTGATGGCGTCCTTGGTGTCGAGGATGTTGTCGAAGGCGACCAGCACGACGCCGGCTTGCTTGGCGCGCTTGATGACCGGACCGAACGCCGTCGGATTCTGCGCGTTGACGACGATCGCGTCATAGCCGGAATCGATGAAATTGTTGATCGCCGAAATCTGCGCCGGCACGTCTTCGCCGGTCGACACGACTTTGAATTCCTTGAGCTTGGCCGCGACCTCCGGCTGCGCCGCATAGGCCTTCGCCGTCTGCACCATCTGGATGCGCCAGGTGTTGGCGATGTAGCCATTGGCGAGCGCGATGCGGTATGGGCCTTCCTTCTTGGGGAACTTGAAGAACTGCGTGTCGGCCGCCCATGGCGCGAAGCAGTCCGGCTCGGCGGACGGGCCCTTGACGATTTCGGCTTCGGCGAGCGCCGACGAGCTCAGCATGACGAATGCAGTGGCGGCAACGATGCCACCAACAAGTGACTTGAACATCGATATTCCTCCCAGTTGCAGTTTTTGATTGTGCTTACGCGTCTCGCACGTCCGGCCCGGCACCTCCCGCCTTGCCCTTCGCGCCTTTCAGGCGGCCGAATGCCGACCCGATCTCCTCCCTTGTCGCTCGGCTAAGCGAAGTAAAAACTATCATATTATACATAATAAACAAGCATGAGCTGTCGCTTATATATAATAAACAGACTTCGGTCTTTGCCGCGAGCTTCTTCCCAAAGGCAGATGGTAGCGCTACCCATGACGCCGTGTAAAGCGGCATTTCGCGATACCTGCAAGCGCTTTCAGCGGGCAGTGCTCTCGCGGCACTTGAGTTCGAAGCCGAGATCGACGACCGGGTCTTGCGGCCGCTTGCCTGCAATCGCCGCGAGCGCCATGGCGACTGACAGCCGGCCGATCTCGTAGCGAGGCGTCCGGATGCTGGTGACGGAGGGAAAAGCCACTTCCATCATGTCGAGATCGTTGAAGCCTGTGATGCCGATCGTCTTCGGCACGGCGATCGAGGCGCGGTGGCACTCGAACAGTACGCCGAGCGCAATGTCGTCATTGTTGCAGAAAACTCCGTCCAGCGTCGGAACCTTGGCCAGCGCGTCACGAAATAGTTCGCGCCCGAGCGTCACGCTGGACGGCACCGGCGTGGTCGTGATCAGCCGCGCTTCGAACAGACCGGCGGCCTCCATCGCCGCGCGATAGCCGGCCAGCCGCCGCTGCGAGCGTGGGTCCATGCGCGCGCCGATGAAGCCGACGCGGCGATAGCCCATTTCGATCATGTGCTCAGTCGCCGCCTTGCCGCCGTCGAAATGCGAGAAGCCGACCATCATGTCGACCGGATCGGGCCCGGTCTCCATGACCTGCACCACCGGGCAGCCGGCCGTTTCGAGCAGCCTTCGCGAAATTGGCGTCTGGTCGATGCCCGCCACGATCAGCGCCGCCGGGCGCTGCGGGCCGAACACCTGCAGCAGCCGTTCCTCCTCGAGGCCGGAATAATGGGTGTTGCCGAGTTGGATGCGGTAGGAACTGTCGGAAAGGCTGTCATAGATGCCGCGCAGCACTTCGGCAAAGACGCTGTTGGTGAGCGACGGCACCAGCACGCCAAAGACCTCGGCGCGCGCCGAAGCCAGTGCTCGCGCATTCGGGTCGGGCAGATAGCCGAGTTCATCGACAGCCGCCTGGATCTGGCGGCGCAGATCCTCCGAAACGCGCCCCGGCTCGCGCAAGGCGCGGGAGACGGTGATGGCGCCGACGCCGGCCTTGCGCGCGACATCGGCGATCGTCGGACGGCCGCCGCCGCGGCGCGAGCGCGGTTTGGTCATAGCCTTGTCCCGAACGCGGCGCCTTCACCGAAGCGCGGCCACGAAATGCTGTTCAGCGTCTTTGCCACTGTCGCCATGCCAACCCGAGTTGCCGACCCGTCTGGCGTCGCGCAGCCTTACCCCATTGTCAAGCGAACCGGGCGGGACAGCTACCCGAACTCGGGTAGCGCCATAGTTGGAATTTCGGCTGTGGGTGGTGAGCGGGCGTCTTGTCGTCCACCGTGCTCAGGCTTCTACGCCGTACGTCGTCCGCTGCGCCAGTTCGTGGCATAGGGCAACGCGAACAAGTAGAGACCGCTGAGCATGAGCAAGCCGAGCGGGATCAGCGGCATGAGATATACCCAGTAGGCGGGGTCGACACCTACACCCAAGGTGATGAAGATGGCAGCGACGACCGCCGTAAAAATGATCGACAGCCAGCGGTGGAATTGCCGAATCCACTTGTTCCAGTTCATGAGCACCTCCTCTGAAGACGAGTTGATGCGGATCGGGCGACCCGCTTGGCGGCTTTTTTGCTACCTTGTTTCGTTGGCGGACGTCTTGTTGGGCATGGCGTTCGCCCGCAGATGCCCATGGCGCCGGCACGGCTATCGTATCCGCGCCAGGACCTGCTCCAGCTTCGCAAAGAACCGCTGCCACCCGTGTTGGGCGCCCTGGTAGTACTGCTGCTGATCCGGCCGGAAGCCCAACTGCTCCATGCGCAGACGGGTCCCTGTGGTCGTAGGGGTGAGCGTCCACGTGACGACACTTTTGAGATCCTTGGTATCCCACGTGTAAGACAGCGTCTTGTTGGGCTCGACTGCCTGGACCTGACAGTCGACCGTCCCCCAGTCCGCGCTCAGATTGAAACGGTGCCCCTCGTCTGGCTTGAAATCGTTCTTCATCAGCCACTCCTCGATCAGCTGTGATTGGGTGAGCGCGCGCCAGATCTTTTCCGGCGGAAAAGCGACCTCCCGTTCGACAACGACGGCGCGTGTTTCGGTCTCGGTATTGGTCATTGGTCCATCCTTTTGAGCAGATCTTCGAGGTGGTCGAACCGGCTTTGCCAGAACCCAGCCATTTGGTTTGTCCAGTCGGTCAGCGGCGCCAAGGCGCCAAGCTCCGCGCTGTAGTGCGTGTTGCGGCCTTCATGGCGGTCGCGCACCAACCCGGCCAGCTTGAGCACCCCAAGATGCTTTGACACGGCCGGTTGCGAGACCCCGGCCCGAGCGGTCAGGGCCGCGACGGTCTGGTCTCCGTCGCGACACAGCCGCTCGAAGATGGCCCGTCGCGTCGGATCGGCAAGCGTCTTAAAGAGGATCTCATGGGGCTGTGACATGGCGATCGATAACTCTCTGGCTATTGGAAAACCAATAACCGCCGAGATATGTGTAAGTCAAGCAGGAACGTGGCCGGCATCCGCGTCTCAGGGGCCACCGCCATGTCTCTTCCATCGCTCTGGCCAGCGGCAGGCCAGACGCGCGGTCCGTGCTCCGCTTCAGGCCATCGCCGCGGCACTGCCCCGTGCCTTCCACAGCAGCAGCACCATGGCCGCTATGTTCAGCAGGTTCCAGGCGATACCGTTGAGGAACGCGGCGGCGTAGGAGCCGGTCAGATCGTAGATCCAGCCCGACATCCAGCCGCCGATTGCCATGCCGAAGATTGTTGCCATGATGACGATGCCGACGCGCTGGCCGGCCTCTTTGGCGGGCATGTATTCGCGCACGATGATGGCATAGCAAGGCACGATGCCGCCCTGCGACAGGCCGAAGACCAGCGAGACGACGTAAAGCGACGCGAGCCCGTCGAAGGGGATGTAGAACAACAGCGACAGGGCTTGCAGCACCGAGCCGATCAGCAGGGTTTTCACGCCGCCGATGCGATCAGCAAGGAACCCGGACGCCAGCCGGCTGACGACGCCCGCCGCCATCATGATCGACAGCATGTCGGCGCCTCGCGCCACGCCGTAGCCGAGATCCATGCAATAGGCGACGATATGGACCTGCGGCATCGACATCGCCACGCAGCAGCCAAGGCCGGCGACGACGAGCAGCACCTGCAGCGCTGCCGGTGACAGCGAGATCGGCTGGACCGGCCGGCTGCCGGGTGAACCGGGAGCGGCGGCATGTGGTGCGCCGCGCCTGAGCAGCAGGATCAGCGGCAGCATGGTGGCCAGGCAGACGACGCCGATCGCGGCATAGGTGAAGCGCCAGCCCTCGCTCTGCATGAAGTAGGGCATTGCCAACGGCCAGATCACCCCGGCGAGATAGCTGCCGGCGGCGGCAGCCGTCACCGCGACGCCGCGGCGGCGGTTGAACCAGTGCGAGATGTCGGCGATCAGCGGCCCGAAAATCGCCGACGTGCCGACGCCGATCAAAAGCCCCTGGACAAGGGTGAACTGCAGCACCGAAGTGGTCAGCGACGCCAGCAGGAACCCGGTACCGAGCGTCACCGAGGCAATGAGCGCCGGTATCCAGTAGCCGATGCGGTCGATGGCGCGGCCGACCAGCACATTGCCGACGGCGAAGCCGATCATGGTCGCGGTATAGGGCGTCGAAGCGGCGGCGCGATCGACGCCGAATTCGGCCTGCATGGCGGGCAGCACCACGACCACCGCCCACATACCGACACCGCCGATCGTCGCCAGCAGCATCGAGATGCCGAGCCGCAGCCAGGCATAGGCGCTGTCGATGCCGGGGCTGCTTGCCTGGCTGGAGGCGGTTGTGGTCAAGGCGTTTCCTGTCCGCGGTTGTGCGCAAGTCGACGGGTTCGACACCACTATCGGCAGGATTGGCGGCGCCGTGCAGCACCACATCGCGCAATTGCGTGGCTCCAGGGATTTGAGCTGCAGTGGAACGGTGGCCGCCGTCCCGGAGTTTTTCATCAAACTTGCCAACAGGCCAATAGAAGGAAGAAGGAGTTTGTCATGACCGCGAAAAGAAAATGGTCGGCCGAGGTCACCGAGCACAGCGATGCGCTGGACCTCGAGGAACATATCTTCGAATCCCACGACCCCAAGAAGATCGCAGCCTCGTTGAAGCGATCGGCCGAGCACAGCGACCGGCGTAAAGCCGAGCCGTTCCAGTCAGCCATGTCGATGCTGAATTTCTACATCAACCGCGCCGGCACGAACCTGCCGGCCAGGCAGAAGAAAGTGCTGGAGGATGCCAAAAACGAACTGCGCGCAGCATTTGGGCGCCCGAGAGAAGACTGAGCAAGGAGCGAAGCGACGCGGCGCAGACGCTGGGAGCCATTCCGTTACATCGAGCGCTGCTGCGGTGCAGAACCTTTGATCGCCGAGGGACAGCGCCCAGCCAATCCCAAAAAGAGGCCCGGCAGCAATTGGCCGGGCCGCCTGTGTCCAGGCTATGGTTCAACCGCAAATCCAGATCTCGCCTTTAAGGGAATGCCTGAAACGGAAGCCTGGTTTCTGACCGGTGCGCTGGCCGATGCCGACAAGGAGATTGCGAAAGGCGAGATTGCGAACGGCGGAGATAGATCGAGGTGAAGCGCTGCAGTGGTCCGGCGCGCTTTTTCAGCGCGACTTGATGACGCTGTCGGTGTTGGCCAACAGCTTGCGCACCGCGTTTCGCGCCGCATCCGGCCGCTGCAGGCGGATGTTCTTTTCGATCGCCTCGTGCAGCTTCTGCGCGTGCTGCAGATCGTCCACTTCCCGCGTCGTATAGGCGAACAGATGATCGAACGCCGATTCGATCAGCACGCCGAGCGGCACCAGGAGGTCGTTTCCCGAGGCGCGCAGGATCGCCAGATGAAAACGGGTGTCGGCGCGGGTGCGCTCCTGCAGCGTCGTCGCCGCGCCCATCTCCCGGCAGGCCCGGCTGATCTCGGCCATCTGCTCGTCTGTGCGCCGCATGGCGGCAAAGGCGGTCGCTTCTGGCTCGATGATGTGGCGGAACTCCTGCACCGTTTTCAGGAACACCTCGCGGTCGGGCGATGTCGCGTACCAGGCCAGCACGTCGCGATCGAGCAGGTTCCAGCGCTCTTTCGGCTCGACCCAGCTGCCGATCTTCGGGCGCGAGGCCAGCAGGCTCTTGGCCATCAGCATCTTGATCGCTTCGCGCACCGCCGAGCGGCTGACGTCGAAGGTCTCCGACCATTTGGCTTCATTGGGCAGGATGGTTCCCGGCGGATAGTCGCCGCGCACGATCCTGAGGCCGATTTCATTGGCCAGCGACGCATGCACGCTCGACCCAGGCATACGCGCCGCGTCGGCGCGACGCACGACTGCCGCGCGCTCGGCCGACGCGGCCTTGGCCGGTGTTTTTCTCTTATTCGGCTTGCCGTCCCGCATGCGTTCACAAAGTCCGGATTCCGAAAGCTGTCAAGCACGGGAAAAGCCTCGGGCTGCAAAGCCTGCTTCTGTGCACAGATCAGCCCGGATGCATCGACCCCGTCATGTCGTTTTGACGTATTTCCGCCAGCTGTGTTCCGGGCGGAATCCGAGCATATCCCGCGCCTTGCGGTTGGAGAGCAGCGTTTCGTATTCACCAAGTTCGCCCTTGACCGGCACGCCGGGATAAAACCGCTTCAGCAATTCGGCCGTCGGCAGGTCGGACGAGGTGTCGTCATTGGCGGCGTTGAACACCTGAAAGCCGAGCCCGTCCTTTTCGATGGCGCGCAACGTGATCTGGCCAAGGTCGCGCGCGTCGACATAACTCCAGGCGATCCGCTTGCGGAAACCCGGATCGGCGAACCATTTCGGGAACAGCGAATATTCATGCGGCTCGATGACGTTGCCGATGCGCAAGGCGTAGATGTCGATGCCGCTGCGCAGCGCGAAGGCGCGCGCCGTCTTCTCGTTGACGATCTTCGACAGCGCATAGCTGTCCATTGGATCGACGTCGTAGTCCTCGTCGAGCGGGAAATGTGTCGGATCGCGCGGCTCGTTGGCGAAAACCAGCCCATAGGTCGTCTCGCTGGAGGCGATCACCACCTTGCGGATGCCGAGCTTCACCGCCGCCTCGATGACATTGTAGGTGCCGAGCGCGTTGATGCGGAACACCTCGTTGTCGGGCGTGATCATGATGCGCGGGATCGCCGCGAAATGCACCACGGCATCGACCGGCTGCGCGCGCAGCGACGGGTCGAATTCATGCAGGCCCATATAGCTCGACAACGCATTGAACACCTGTCCGCTGTCGGTGATGTCGGTAATCAAGGTGCGCACCTTGGGATTGTCGAGCGGCCTGGTATCGATGTTGAGCACCTGGCAGCCCTGCTCGATCAGATACTGCACGACGTGACGCCCGGCCTTGCCGCTGCCGCCGGTGAACATGATCCGCTTCGTCATTTTGCTCTCCACATTCCCCAAGATTCATGTGTATTGTCAGACAATATCGAACTCTGCAATCGTCTGCCACGGCCTGCGGCAAAAACCCGCTTCAACAATTCGCCTGCCGAAGTGCGACGCCGTCATCGAGACCGCAACAGGGATTACACGACATGAACACCACCGCCGCGAGCGAAAAGATCGGCTTCATCGGCCTTGGCCTGATGGGACACGGGATCGCGAAAAACATCGTCGACAAGGGCTATTCCCTGACGTTTCTCGGCCGCAAGAACCGCGCGCCGGCACAAGACCTGCTTGGCCGCGGTGCGAAGGAAGCCGCGACCTCGCGCGAGGTGGCAGCGGCATCCGATATCGTTTTCATCTGCGTCACCGGCTCGCGCGAGGTCGAGGCTATCATCCGCGGGCCGGGCGGCCTCAAGGAAGGCTTGAAGAAGGGTTCGGTGGTCGTCGATTGCTCGACCTCCGACCCGACCTCGACGGTGGCGCTTGCCGCCGAACTCAAGGCGATCGGCGTCGACTATGTCGATGCCCCGCTCAGCCGCACCCCGAAGGAGGCTTGGGAAGGCACGCTCGACGCCATGGTCGGTGCATCCGACGCGGTCTTTGCCCGGCTGATGCCGGTGCTCGACACCTGGGCCGGACGTATCGTCCATATCGGCGACACCGGCGACGGCCACCGCATGAAGCTGCTCAACAATTTCATCTCGCTCGGCTATGCGGCGATCTATTCCGAGGCGCTGGCGCTGGCGCAGAAGGTCGGCATCTCGCCGCCGCGCTTCGACAGCGTCATCCGCAACGGCCGCATGGATTGCGGCTTCTACCAGACTTTTATGCGCTGGACGCTGGAAGGCGACCGCGACGCGCACAAATTCACCATCGCCAACGCCTTCAAAGACCTCACCTATCTCGAATCGATGGCCGGTGCTGTCGGCATCGCCAACCCGCTTGGCAATGCCACCAAGAACGCCTTCGCTGGCGCATTCGCCGCCGGGCCGGCCGATCAGTATGTGCCGATGCTGGCCACGCATATCGGCAAGATCAACGGCGTCGACCTGACGCCGCCTACAGCGCCACGCGTCCGATAGGACGCGCAATGAAGGCTGCAGAGCCGACATGGAATTTTCATGAGCCCAAAGCCTGATTCATTGCAATAGAACCAGGCGCTATGCTCCTGTTTGATCGTCATCTTCCGAACCGAACCTTTAGGACTATCATCTATGGGCAAACCCGATCAGCCAGCGCAAATGGCCAAGATGGGTAGAATGTTGCCATTCGTCTCGTCGATGAGAACGAGCAAGTGGCGCCATCTCCGGACACCCGCGAATACCGCCACGAAGGTCCGACTCGACGGGGAGCGGAAGTTCAGGGGAACTTTGGAGTATTGTTGTAGTTCGAGATGGCTTGGTTGAATCTCCAGCGTCTTCTGACCTGGACGAGAGCAATTACCAGCAGCGGGCGACCCCTTTGATCTCTGCTCAGAGCGTCTTGCTCATCATCAGGATCGGCACCGGAGCGCCGCCACGGTCATCGACGAATTTCTCGGCGGGATGATAGCCGCAGGCTCGATACAGTGGCTCACCTGCCATTGTGGCTGCCAACTCGACACGAGCAAAGCCCTCGGCCTTGGCTGCATTTTCACAAAGCGAAAGGATCAGACGACCGACACCGCGTCTGACAAAGGCCGGATGGGTATACATGGCTCTGACCCGCGCCGCGTCGTTGGCGGGGTCAAGCAGCGTCGAATTACGCCCGGGCGACTGATCCCCACCATACATGGTCGCGCGCCGGCTCCAGCCCCCGCAACCTGCCAGGACGCCGTCGTGCTCCACGACGAAATAGGTGCCGTCATCGACAAGCTGCGTGTCCAGCCCCATGATTGCGCGGCTGGATCGGATCTGGGCGTCGTCAAGAAAGGGCTTTTGGAGTTCGGCGATCGCCGCATCCATAAGCGCGGTGATGGCCGCGAGATCCTCGCGTCGCGCGATCCGATGCCGCAAGTCTCCGTCGGCCATGTCAAGCACACAGCGATGGGAAAAAACGCACGATATGGCGAATTTCGTTCCGGCAGAAGACCAATGTTTGCCGCTGCGGCAGCCTTGGGGCGCCTGTCGACAGCAGGCCTGGGGTATATCCAACGCGAGTCATTCCGGAAGCCCCGCCAGGCGATAGCCCTCCACGATATGCCGCCGCACGTCCTCGGCCGGGAAAGGCTGCGAAGCCGACCAATGCCGGATTGTGAAGTGCGGATTGCTTATCATGAACATTTTTGCTTCCCAGCGCGCTTCCTCCAATCGGCCAAGTTGCGCAAGGCTTGCCGCAAGCAGGCGTCGTGAAGTCGCGCGATAAGTTTCAGGCCTGCGCAGCGTTTGAACCGCGGATTCGTAGTCGCCGATGGCATATTGGGCCTGACCCAGCATCCAGTAATACCAACCGGGCGGGTGAGGGTTGAGCCGGAGCGCCCTGCGCACCTGCTCTATGGCCTCGGCTGGCCGGCCCTTTTCTGTCGTCAGTTCAGCCTGCATCGCCCAGGCGTCGGCGTGATTGGGATCCAGCTTGTGGGCAGCGTCGAATTCGGCATCCGATTCCGCCCAGCGACCCTCATGGCCCAATATGACGCCCAATACCCATCGGTTTCCGGCGTCGTTCGGGTCGAGTTCGACCGCCTGCTGTGCTTCGGCAAGCGCCGTCGCCCGGTTGGGATCCATCGGTTCGTCCCAGAACTCCCAGCCCAGCCAGAGATTGAGTGCCAGCCACCGGTGGGCCTCCGCATATTCCGGATCGAGCGCGATTGCCCGATTCAGCAGGAAAATGGCTTCTTTCGCGGTGATCGCCGTTTGCAGGCCCAGGGCACGCGCACGCACACAGAGATCATAGGCCTCCAGATTGCTTGGTCTGTTGCGCACTGGCGCGGCGATCAGGCGGCCCACCAGGGCCTCGACAATCTTGCCGGTCACCTCGTCCTGGACGGCGAATATGTCTTCAAGGCTCCGGTCGAATCTTTCGGCCCAAAGGTGGTCGCCCGAGATCGCGTCGATCAGTTGAGCGTTGATACGCACCCGTCCGGCGGCCCGCCGTGCACTACCTTCAAGGAGATGGCGCACTCCCAGTTCGCGCGCGATTTGACGCACATCTATGTGCCTTCCCTTGTATGCAAATGCCGAGTTGCTGGCGATGACGAACAGCTCGCTCGTCCTCGAGAGGTCCGTGATCAGGTCTTCGGTGAGGCCGTCGACAAAAGCCTCCTGCTCCGGATCGTTGCTCATGTTCGTAAAGGGAAGGACGGCTATGGAGGGCTTGGCGGGAAGCGGGAGCGGCGCTTTCTCCGCCGGCCCGCCATCTTCCGACGCGGCCGACAACCGAATCCGGTAGACGGACACCGGTTCGGCGACGTTCTTTATCGCTTGCGGACCAAGTTCGTCGAAGCCGCAATCAATCTTCCGCTTGACTTGGTCATAAACGCTGCCGGAGACGCAGATATCTCCTGCCCCGGCCATTGCCTGAAGTCGCACGGCGACAACGACGCCGTCGCCGAACAGATCGCCGTCCTCGACAACGACATCGCCCAGATTGATGCCGATATGCAGGTTGATTTGCCGGCCGACAGCCAAACCTTCGTTCGCGGCCGCCATCCGCTTCTGGAGCTCGACGGCGCATGACACGGCGTTCACCGCGCTTGCGAACTCGACAAGAACGCCATCACCCATCACTTTTACGACACGGCCTTGGCGGTCGCGGACCAGTGGTTCAAGGATCTCCTTCCGCCGCCCCCTTAACGCGGACAACGTTCCTTGCTCGTCCATGTCCAGAAGTCGACTGTAGCCCACCACGTCGGCAGCCATGATGGCTGCAAGACGGCGTTGGGCGCGTACTTCGGACATTTCGCATTTGCTTTCACAGAAAGCAGGGCAACGGATTGTATTGACGCCCATTTCAAAAGTCTATCAGGCTGGACTTAGAAAACGGGTTTGCCAAGCATCCAAGTCGGGTGAGCCAATGGCCGATTTCCCGCTTGATCTGGTCGTTCGTCGGCCCCAATGAGAACGTCGCAGAAGGGTCATGGGCCGGAGTTCGGCCGAGCGCGAACGAGTTTCCGCTTAGAGCCGAACTCGGCCGTTCAGAGCGATTGCGTTTGACCTTACCGCCGCGACCGCCCGATAACCTCGTCGGTGTTGGCGAGCAGCCTGTGCACGGCACTCCTTGCAGCCGCCGGCCGCTGGAGGCGGATGTTCTTCTCGATCGCCTCATGCAGCGCCTGCGCCCGAGGCTGGTCGCTGGTTTCGCGCGTGACGAAGACGAAGAGATGATCGAGCGCCGATTCGATCAGCACGCCGAGCGGCACCAGCAGGTCGTTGCCCGAGGCGCGCAGGATGGCCAGGTGAAAACGCGTATCGGCGCGGGTGCGCTCCGGCAGCGTCGCCGCCTCGCCCATCTCCCGGCAGGCCTGGCTGATCTCGGCCATCTGCTCGTCGCTGCGCCGGATCGCCGCAAAGGCGCTGGCTTCCGGCTCGATGATGTGGCGGAATTCCTGGACGGTGCGCAGGAACATTTCGCGATCGGGCGCCGTCGCATACCAGGCGAGCACGTCTCGGTCGAGCAGGTTCCAGCGCTCTTTCGGCTCGACCCAGCTGCCGATCTTGGGGCGTGAGGCCAGCAGGCTCTTGGCCATCAGCATCTTGATCGCTTCGCGAACCGCCGAGCGGCTGACGTCGAAGGTTTCGGACCATTTGGCTTCATTGGGCAGGATGGTTCCCGGCGGATAGTCGCCGCGCACGATCCTGAGGCCGATCTCGTTGGCCAGCGACGCATGCACGCTCGATCCGGGGATCAGCGCCGCGTCGGCACGGCGGGCGCCGGCCGGGCGGCCGACCGGCGCCTTGACCGTGGCCCGTGCCTTGACCTTGGCCCGTGCCTTGACCGTGACAGTAGTAAGTTGCTTTTTCGATCTGGCGTCCGACATCCATGTTCCCCGGCACAGGCTGAACTCAAGGCGCGACAAAGCAGGAGCGGTTCGCCCCAGCCACGTCACCTCGTAGATTTTCGTGAACCGGCGTGACGGGGCGCCCGTCGAGCGGACGCCCCGAAAACTGCGAACCTACTTCTGGATGCAGGTATCGACCGTATCCTTGGTGCACTCGTCGAGACCGGTGAAGACCGGATCGGCAACGGGCTTGCCTTCGACCAGGTCGATCATCACCGAGGGCGCCTTGTAGCCCATCTCGAACGGCCGCTGGCCGACCAGCGCGGTCACCAGACCCTCCTTGGCAATGGCCACCTCGTCACCGATCGTATCGGCGGCGCCGATGACGAATTCGTTCTTGGCGATCTTGTCGGCCATCGGCTTGAACAGGTCGCGATAGGGCTGCGGCGCGCCGAACAGCGGCCAGCCGCCCATGATGCCGAAGGCGTCGAGATCGGGATTGGCGGCGAGGATATCGGTCATCGCCTGCACGCCCTTGGCACCGTCGTCATTGGTGAACACCGGGCACCCGGCAACCTCGGTCCAGCCGCCCTCGCCGGCGAGCGCCGGGAGATCCTTCTGGCCTGAAAGCGCGTCGCGCATGCCCTGGGCGCGGCGCAGGATGTTGTCGGCCGCCGGATTGCCTTCGATGGTGCAGATCTTGCCACCGTCCGGCTTGCCCTTCTTGATGTACTCGCCGATCTTGTAGCCCATCAGGTAGTTGTCGGTGCCAAGATAGGTCTTGCGCAGCGCCGCATCTTCCTTGCTGAGGTCGGCGTCGAGCGTCATGATCGGAATCGACGGATTGGCGCTTTTGATCGTCTGCGCGATCAGCGGCGCGTTGGACGGCGAAATCGCCATCGCTACCGTGTCGGGCTTGCTCAGCATATCCTGGACGATCTGGGCTTCGCCAGCCTCGTCCGAGGTCGACGCCGGACCGGTGTAGAAGCACTCATATTCCGAGTCGGCGTTTTCCTTGTTCCATTTCTGGCAACCCTGGTTGATGGCCTCGAAGAACGGATTGTCGAGCCCTTTCACCACGATGACGAGTTGTTTCTTGGCCATGGCCGGCCCGGCGCCCAACGCCAGCATGGCGACGGCAGCGAGCAATAGTGATTTCCTCATTTCAGTCCTCCCTTGAAACAGACGGACACGGCGTGCCCGCCACACAGACCAGCCCGGATGCGCGATGACAGAGGTTCGTTTCGCGAGCGCTCGTGTCGTCAAGCCGGGCCGATAAGTATTGCCAAATGCGGTTGCAGACCAGCGCGATAGGGACGCTGCCGGATCCTCGACCGATAAACCTCCGCCTGCTCAGCCCCGGCGAACCGGGTCAGGAGATCGGCATAATCTCCTCCGACGCTTAGCTAATATCGGCTTGCGACGGACGTCAATTGCTATTTGTCCTACAAAACGGATTTTTCGAAAGAAGCCGCTGTTGACGGCAAGGGGGCATGTGCGTAAATGGGCGAAAGCGCGGTTCCCGGGAGGAGCTGGGAAGAGCGAGGTCGCGGCAGGACCGCAGGCCGAAAGCACGGAGGAAGCAGTCTGGTGTCGGTTCTCGAACTCGCCAACATCTCAAAACATTTCGGCGCCATCCAGGCCGTCAACGACGTTTCGCTGTCGATCGAGGCCGGACAGGTGGTCGGGCTGATGGGCGACAACGGCGCCGGCAAGTCGACGCTGGTCAAGATGATCGCCGGCAATTTCCGCCCGAGCCATGGCACGATGCAGATGGACGGCAAGGAACTGATCCTGCACAAGCCGGTGGAGGCGCGCCAGCACGGCATCGAGATCGTCCACCAGGATCTGGCGCTGTGCAACAATCTGACGGCCGCCGCCAATGTCTATCTCGGCCGCGAGCTGCGCCGCGGCGTCGGGCCGTTTCGCATTCTCGACTACGCCGCGATGTACAAGCGCGCCGGCCAGATTTTTGCCGTGCTGAAGTCCGAAACCCGCCCGCGCGATCTGGTCAAGCAGATGTCGGGCGGCCAGCGCCAGGCGGTGGCGATCGCCCGCACCATGCTTTCGCAAGCCAAGATCGTGCTGATGGACGAGCCGACGGCGGCGATCTCGGTCCGGCAGGTCGCCGAGGTGCTGAACCTGATCCGCCATCTGCGCGACCAGGGCATTGCCGTCGTGCTGATCAGCCACCGCATGCCCGACGTCTTTGACGTTGCCGACCGCGTCATCGTCATGCGGCGCGGCCGCAAGGTCGCCGACAAGACGATCGCGTCGAGTTCGCCCGAGGAAGTCACCGGGCTCATCACCGGCGCCATCGAACAGGTTTGATGCCAGCCGGTTTCACCACGCAAGCAGATAAAGGTCGACGATGGCAGTAACTCTTGACCAGACGATCGCGCAGAAACAGCACACTTTGCTGACCAGGGTGTTTGCCAGCCAGACCTTCTGGGTGGTGATCGCGGTCATCCTCGCCTGCCTGTTCCTGTCCGTCGCCACCGATTCCTTCGCCACGACGAAGAACCTCTACAACATCACCCGCAACATCACCTTCGTCGCCATCGTCGCGCTCGGCATGACCTTCGTCATCATCACCGGCGGCATCGACCTGTCGGTCGGCTCGGTGCTTTGCCTGTGTTCGATGGTGCTCGCCGTGACCATGCATGCCGGCTACGGCATTGAGATCGGCATTGCCGCTGCGATCGCGACGGCGCTGATCATCGGCGCCTTCAACGGCATCCTGATCGCCTATCTCGGCTTTCCGCCCTTCGTGGTGACGCTCGGCATGCTGTCGATCGCGCGCAGCCTCGCCATGGTCGCCTCCAACAACACCGTCGTCTTCCAGTTCGGGCCGGACCACGACAAGCTTCTGGCGCTCGGCGGCGGCGCCTTTGTGTTCGGCATCGCCAATCCGGTGCTCTACATGATCGTGCTGGCGATGATCACCGGTTTCGTGCTGCGCTGGACGAAATTCGGCCGGCACATCTTCGCCATCGGCGGCAACGAGCATGCGGCGACGCTGACCGGCGTTCCGGTGCGCCAGATCAAGGTCGCGGTCTACATGATCTCGGCGCTGGCGGCGGGTCTTGCCGGCATCATCCAGACCGGCTGGCTGGGCGCCGTCACCACCAATCTCGGCAACGGCATGGAGCTTCAGGTCATCGCCGCCACCGTCATCGGCGGCGCCAACCTGGCCGGCGGCATGGGCACGGCCTTTGGCGCCGTCGTCGGCGCGGCGCTGATCGAAGTGATCCGCAACAGCCTTGGCCTGCTCGGCATCAACGCCTTCTGGCAGGGGGTGTTCATCGGCGGCGCCATTCTGATGGCGGTCCTGTTCGACCGGCTCCGCAATTTCAGGCGCAACGAATAGGCCGCAGGTCACGCGCGCTATTCGTTTTCGTTGCTATCGCTCAGTCTGAAAATCGGCCGGCACGCCGCGCGGCCGGCGCCAGGCGCGCACATGCGCCTTGACGCAGGCCCGGACTGAGCCGCACTATCCCGATTGCAGGCGAAGGGAGGCCAGTCGCCTGCGGGAGGATGTACCCATGACGGAAGCGATCAGGCTCTACTGGGGCCGGTTCGGACATGTTTCTGTCCTGAACGTCGCCAGCGACTTCGTCACCCATGCCCATGTCGAGGCGCATATCATCATCTGGCTGGAAGGCACGGCCGGCGAGATGACCATCGGCCGCGAGACGGTGCGGCTTGGGCCTGGCACCGCCGCCGGCATCAATTCCTTCCAGCAGCACAGCCACGCTTTGTCCCGCGACGGCCGGCCCGGCCTGTTCCTCGCCTTCTACATCGATCCGGACTGGGCGCGCCGGCGCCGCGACCTGCCGTCGACCGCGCCGCTGTTTTCAGCACCGGCGATCACGCTGGAGCCGTGGCTGCACAAGGCGGCAGCCAATCTTCTCGACCATCTCAGCGACAATGAGAGCATCGACGACATCGCCAATTACGAGATCGAGCGCTTCATCGACAGCGTGCTCGACGCCGCCCACGCCTCGGCGCCACAAGTGGCGCGCGCCCGCGTCCACACCGTACAGGATTTCCGTGTCCGCAAGGCGATCCACCTGATGAAGGCCAATGTCTGCGAACGCATCTGCTTCGACGAGGTGGCGCGCAGCGTCGGCCTTTCGCGGCCGCATTTCTTCGCGCTGTTCAAGGAGCAGACCAATCTGACGCCCAATGTCTACTGGAACACGCTGCGCATGGAGGAAGCGGTGCGGCAGTTGCAGTGGTCGCAGGAACCGCTGATCTCGGTCGCCTGCAATCTCGGCTTCACCACGCAGGGCAATTTCTCGCGCTTCTTCCGCGACCATGTCGGCGTTCCGCCGACACTCTATCGCGAGGCGGCGCGAGCCATTTCCTGAGGCATTTTCAGACTGCCCGCTTTTAGACTGCCCTTTTTCAGGCTGCCCGTTTTTTTCAGACTTATTGATAGGCGTTCAAGACGCATTGATAAGCGCCCTCGGGCTCGCCGCCCTACCCTCGCGACACAGATATTTGCAAGGGATCGATCATATGGCGAAAGTCACCATCTCCAGCGTCATCGACGCACCGGTCGAAAAGGTCTGGGCGCGCATACGCGACTTCAACGGGCTGCCGAGCTGGCACCCGCGCATGGTCGAAAGCCATATCGAGGACGGCAAGGACGCCGGAGCGATCGGCTGCGTGCGCAATTTCCAGCTCGCCAGCGGCGCTCGCATCCGCGAGAAGCTGCTCGACTTCTCCGACGACAATTTCCTCGTCAGCTACTCCATCCTGGAGACGCCGCAGCCGCTGACCAACCACAAGGCGACGCTGCAGTTGCGCCGGGTCACCGATGGCGACCGCACCTATGCCGAATGGACCGCCAGCTTCGACGCAGCTCCCGAAGAAGCCGATAAATTGGCCGAAGGCATGGGCGCCAACGTCTTCCAGGGCGGATTTAACGCCCTGAAGACCCATTTCGCCGGTCAAGGTTGAACTGAATGGGGCTCACAGACAGGAGCGTTCCATGGCGCTTGCACTGCAGACTTTCTCGACGGTCAAGGGCGCCAATGCGGCGCTGAAAGCCGCTGGCACCCGCTATCTCGGTGGCGGCACGCTGGTCGTGCGCGCCGCCAATGAAGGCGACGTTTCGGTCTCCAGCCTCATCAGGTCGACCGAGCCGGCGCTGTCGGCCATCACCGTTTCCGGCGGTAAGGTTCGCGTCGGCGCTTCGGTGACCATGGCGGCGATCGCTCGTCACCCGGATCTGTCTTCCCTTGCTCACGCGGCGCGTGCCGTCGGCGGCCCGGCGATCCGTAACATGGCGACGGTCGGCGGCAATCTCTTCGCCCCGGCGCCCTATGGCGATTTCACCGTCGCGCTGCTGGCGTTGGATGCAATTGTCAGCACCGAGGGCGGCGAGTTGCCGATCGAAACCTTCCTGGCCATGCGCGAAAGCAACCACGCCATCGTCACCGCGGTCGGCTTCAGCTTGCCAGTCGACGGCGGCTTTCGCTTCCTGAAAGTATCGCGGGTCAAGCCGAACGGCGTCTCTGTGCTGAGCATCGCCGCCGTGCTGGAACAGGCGCCGGACGGAACCGTGTCATCCGCGCACATCGCGCTTGGCTGCATGGCCGACCGGCCGATGCGCGTCAAGGCGGCGGAGAAGGCGCTGCTCGGCAGGAAACTCACCAGCGATGGCATCGCGCCAGCGCTGGCCGTCGCGAGCGACGGCACCTCGCCCATTACCGATCCGATCGCCAGTGCCTGGTATCGCAACGAAGTCCTGCCGGTCCATCTCGGCCGGCTCTTGCTCGCCTGAAAGCCGATGGCGCGCATGTCCGCCTGGCTGCGGCGCAAGGAGTAAAAGATGGCAAAGACCCCGGTTCAGTTCACGCTCAACGGCGCGGAGAAGGCCGAATTCATCGACAGCGGCACGACGTTGCTTCATGCACTGCGCGACAAGATCGGCGACACCTCGCCGAAGGGCGGCTGCCATCAGGGCACATGCGGCGCCTGCTCGGTCATCATCGACGGCGAGCTCCGGCTGTCCTGCCTGACGCTCGCCGAAACCTGCAACGGTGCGGCGATCACCACGACATCGGGGCTTTCGCAAGGCGGCGTGCTGCATCCTTTGCAGCGCGCCTTCCTCGATGCTTTCGCCACCCAATGCGGCTTCTGCACGCCGGGCATGATCATGGCCGCCAAGGTGCTGCTCGATCACACGCCGGACCCCAGCCGCGACGAGGTGGTCGAGGCGCTGTCGGGCAATATCTGCCGCTGCACCGGCTACGAGCCGATCATCCAGGCGGTGCTGACCGCCGCGCGATCCAATTCGCAGAACGCGGCTTGAGGGGGAGTCGAAAAGATGGAACTCCGCAAGAGCTACTTCGCCGACCAGCGCAAGGACGATCTGCACGAGATCGGCCAGCCACGGCCGCGCTCCGATTCGCCCGGTCACGTCACCGGCAACACCGCCTATTTCGCCGACCGCAATTTTCCAGGCATGCTGCATCTGAAGATGGTACGCAGCCCGCATCATCACGCCCGCATCCGCAGCATCGACACTTCAGAGGCGCAGATGCACCCGGGCGTGGTGAAAATCCTGACCGCCAAAGATGTGCCGCACAATGTCTACACCATCCTGATCCTGATCCAGATCGGCCCGGAGGACGAGACGGTGCTGGCCGACGGCAAGGTGCGCTGGAAGGGCGAAGCGGTGGTGGCGGTGCTGGCCGAGACCGAGCGGGCCGCCCAGGAAGCGGCGGCCAAGGTCAAGGTCGACTACGAGGTGCTGCCGGCCGTCTTCGACATGGAAGAAGCGCTCAAGCCCGGCGCGCCTGTTGTCAACGAATATCACGGCCGGAACTATTACCTCTATGACAGCGGCGAATGCCGCAAGGTGCGCTTCGGCGATGTCGAGGCCGGTTTCGCCGGCGCCGATCATGTGCTCGAACAGACCTATCAATCGTCGCCGATCGAGCACGCGCCGACCGAGACGACCGGCTGCATCGTCGCGCCGGAGGGCAACGACCGCTTCACCTGCTACACCAACACGCAGGCGATGTTCTTCACCCTCGACAACGCCTCGATCATCCTGCAGACGCCGGGCAACAAGTTGCATTTCGTCGGCGGCACCGTCGGCGGCGGCTTTGGCGGCAAGGTCGACGTCATCGTCGAGCCGATCGCCATCCTCGGCGCCAAGCTGACCGGGCGGCCGGTCTCCTTCATCTACAGCCGCGAGGAGGAGATGCAGATTTCCTCGCCGCGCGCCGCCGAAAAGGTCGTCATCAAGGACGGCGTCATGAAGGATGGCCGCATCGTCGCCAGAAAGGTCGCCGGTTACACCGATGCCGGCGCCTATTCGCGCCATTCGCCCTATGGCGCGCAGAAGGGCGCCGGCCACTATCCCGGCCCCTACACCATCCCGAATGTCTGGATCGACACCTACTGCGTCTACACCAACCGCACGCCGTCCTCCGCCATGCGCGGCTTCGGCGTCGCCATCGGCGATTTCGCGCTGGAGGTGCAGATGGACAAGCTCGCCCGGCTGATCGGCATGGACCCGCTCGAATTCCGTTTCATCAACGCCTACCGCGACGGCGACATGAAGGCGCATCGCCAGCCGACGGAAGGGGCGGCTCTGATCGAGTGCATGCAGGAAGCCTCGCGCGCCGCCAATTGGCCGGTGGCGGAGAAGTTCATGGCGATGTCCTCTTACGCGAAGGGAGCTTGAAATGGCGATCAGGCGCGGACGCGGCGTCGCCGCGATCAACTATCCGACCGGCATGAACCTCGGCGGCGACCCGACCCAGGCGCTGGTCCATTCGACGCCGACCGGCAATTTCATGGTGACGCTGTCGAGCGTCGATCTCGGCCAGGGCATGAAGCAGATCATGGCGCAGATCTGTGCCGAGACGATCGGTGTGCCGACCGACCGCGTCGTCGTCGACACCGCCGACACCGACACCGGCCCGCACTGCATGGGCACCTTCGCCTCGCGCGGCACGCACCGCGCCGGCAACGCCGTCATCCAGGCCGCCAGGGAAGCCCGCCAGGTGATGCTGGAAGTGGCGGCAGAGGAGCTGGAAGTGAATGCCTCGGACCTCGAGACTGACGGCCAGGGCAACATCCTGGTCAAGAGCGCGCCGCAAAGATCGATGTCGATCTTCGATGTCGCGCTGTCGGCGCATTTCAAACGCGGCCGCTCGATTTCCGGCCGCGGCATGTTTTTGATCCCGCGCTCATATCCCGAGAAAGAAACCGGCGCGATGAAGCCGTCGACCTGCTACGCGCATGCCTGCACGGTGGCCGAGGTCGAGGTCGACGACGAAACCGGCGAGGTCACCGTGCTGACGGTGAAGAACGTCTTTGAGATCGGCCGCGCGCTGAACCCGAAAATGGTCGAGCAGCAGCTCGTCGGCGGCTCGTGGATGGGCATCAGCCACGCGCTCTACGAGACGACCGAACCCTATTACCCCAACCGCGATCATGGCGGCACCGACTTCAACCAATATCTGATGCCGGGACCAGGCGATCTTGCGCAAACCGAGATCATCGTGCTGGAGAGGCCCTCGGCCGACGGACCCTTTGGCGCCAAGGGGCCGGGCGAAATGTGCGCCAACCCGCAAATCCCGGCGGTCGCCAACGCGGTCTTCGACGCCGTCGGCGTGCGCATCGACATGCTGCCGATCACGCCGGAACGCATCCTGCGGGCGCTGAAGGCGCAAGCCTCGAACTGAGTGTTGGAAATGCAAAAAAGAAGCGCCCGGGCTAGAAGCGCCGACACTGTCGCCATCTCGCCGGAGGCGGTGGCATCACGCCTCGCCGCCTCGCGCTATCTGGCCGATGAAAGCCTGGCCACCGCCATTTTCCTGGCGATCCGACTGGGCAAGCCGCTGCTGCTCGAAGGCGCGCCAGGCGTCGGCAAGACCGAAGCGGCCAAGGCGATAGCTGAACTGCTCGGGCGCGACCTGGTGCGGCTGCAATGCTACGAAGGCATCGACGCCGCACACGCGCTTTACGAATGGAACTATCAGCGCCAGTTGCTCGCCATCCGCCACGCCGGCGAGCATGAGGTCGACATCTATGACGACCGTTTTTTGATCGCGCGGCCGCTGCTGCAGGTGCTGAAGGCGCCGGAAAAGCGCGTGCTTCTGGTCGACGAGATCGACCGTTCCGACCATGAGTTCGAAGCGCTGCTCCTGGAATTCCTTTCCGATTTCCAGATCAGCATTCCCGAGCGCGGCACCATCCGCGCCAAATCGCAGCCGATCGTCGTCCTGACCTCGAATCGCACCCGCGAACTGGCGGAGGCGTTGCGGCGGCGCTGCGTCTACCACTGGATCACCTATCCCGACGCCGAGCGCGAGGCTGCTATCATCATGCTGCGCGCCGGCGACGTCGCCAACGCCACGGCGCGCGCCGTGGCTACTGCCGTGCGCGACATCCGCGCCCGCCCGCTGGCCAAGCCGCCGGGCATCGCCGAAGCGGTCGAATGGGCGAACGCCGCGACGATCCTCGAAAAGGGCGGCAGCCCGTGGCCGCAAGCGTTCCGCCGCGCCATTGGCGTGCTGATCAAGGACGAGGAGGACCTATCCTACATCGCCCCCGAGCTTGGCCGGATCGTCGAGGAGGCATTGGCGTGACGGGTGGCGTCGATGATCCCTGCTCGCTTGTTGTTTCGCGGGAACCGTCGACGCCGGCGGGACAGCGCCCCCCTCTGTCCTGCCGGACATCTCCCCCACAAGGGGGGAGATCGGACATCGCATATGTTTTCCCTAGTCGCGAACGTTGCAGGGTTCGCGCCGTCGGCGAAGCTGCAAATTTCCCCCCTTGTGGGGGAGATGCCCGGCAGGGCAGAGGGGGGCGCGAAGGAATGCAACGGTCGGAGTACATCTGCCATGGCGCCCGACTGTAGCTTGCCCCGCGCCGCAGCACCCTTGCTCGGCTTTGGCCGGCTGCTGCGCCGCTACGGCTTTCCGGTCGCGCCCGAGCAGGTGTCAGGCTTCATGCAGGCGGTGACGCTGCTCGGGCCGCGCTCGATGGCCGATATCCACGAGGCTGCCCTGGCCACGCTGGCGCCGCCGCCCGACCGCCGCGACAAATTCGAGGTGCATTTTCAGAGCTATTTCTACGGCAACACCGCGGCCGTGGTCGAAGGCGAGGCCGACGAGGAAACCCGCATCAAGGATGACGGCGGCGCCAGCGACGAAGAGAGCGAGGTGGCCCGCCAGGAGGAAGGCGGCGCGCTATCGTCCGGCGCCGAACAGTTGAGCGCCCGCGACTTCCGGCGCGACGGCGACGGGCTTGCCGCCTTCCGCCGCAAGCTCGTTACCGCCCTACCCGCCCGCCGCTCCTTCCGCACCGTGCGCACGCACGCGCGCGGCAAGCTCGATCTGCGCCGCTCGCTGCGCGAAATCGTCAGTGCCGACGGCGATATACCGTCGCCGCTGCTGCGCCGCCGGCAGACCGTGCCGCGCAAGCTTTTGTTGCTGATCGATGTGTCCGGCTCGATGAAGCTCTACACATCGGACTATCTCAAACTGGCGCATGCAGCGGTGCAAGGCGCGGACCGGGCTGAAATTTTCACCTTCGGCACGCGGCTGACCCGCATCACCACGCCGCTGCGTATTCGCGACCGCGACCAGGCGCTCGCCCGCGTGGCAGCACTGGTCGACGACTGGGATGGCGGCACCCGCATGGGACCGACGCTGCTCGCCTTCCTGTCGGTGCCGCGCTTTTCCGCATTCGCGCGCGGGGCGGCGGTGGTCATCCTGTCGGATGCGCTGGAGCGCGGCGACCATGCCGAGCTTGAAATGGCGATGCGCCGGCTGAGCGCCCGCGCCTTCCGGCTGTCGCTGGCGACGCCGCTGGCCGGCGATCCGCGTTTCCGGCCGGCGACGGCAGCGCTTCGCGCCATCCTGCCGCTGCTCGACGATCTGGTCGACGGCTCTTCGATCGCCGGTCTCAGCGATTTCATCCTGTCGCTCGCCCGCCCCGCTCCGGCGGCGGCAGCAATCTGGAAGAGGGTTTCATGATGAAAAAGGCGATCGACGCGCATTTCCACATCTGGCGCCAGGAGGATCAGCCCTGGCTGCGCGGACCGATGGTGCCGCGCATCTTCGGTCCCTACGAGCCGATCCGCCGCGACTACCCGATCGAGGAATTCCTCGCCGATCAGCAAGGCTCTGATATCGAGAAGGCGGTCTATGTCCAGACCAACTGGGCGAAGGAGGATTTCGAGAAAGAAGTCGCCTTCCTGCAGACGACGGCTGACGAAACCGGCTGGCCGCATGCCATCGTCGGCTATACCGACATGACGGTGGACGACGTGCGCCATCAGGTCGACCGGCTAGTAAAATACAAGCTGCTGCGCGGCGTGCGCATGCAGCTCCACTGGAACGAAACGCCGGCCTTCCGCTTTGCCGCGTCCGCCGATCAGGTCGTCGACCCGAAGGTGCGGGCCAATGTGGCGCGGCTGAAGGACTATGGTCTGTCCTTCGACCTGCAGCTTTTCCCGGCTCAGATGAAGGACGGGCTGACGCTTGTCGGCGAAAATCCTGAAACCAATTTCATCCTCACCCATGCCGGCATGCTGACCGACATGTCTGAGGAAACCACGCAAGCCTGGAAGGCCGGATTGCGCACGCTCTCAGCAGCGCCAAACTTTTACGCCAAGCTGTCCGGCCTCGGCACCTTCATCCACCGCAACGACCCGGCGCTGGTCGCCTACATCATCGACAACGCAATCGACATCCTCGGCAGCGACCGTCTGATGTTCGGCTCCAACTTCCCGATCGAAAAGCTGTGGACCAGCCATGCCGAACTGATCAAGGCACACCGGGAGGCGGTGGCCAAGCATGGTGCGGCGGCAGAGGCGGATATTTTTTGGAACACGGCGGAGCGTGTGTATCGGCCGGTGTGACGCGCTGACTTCCCCTTCTCCGCTTGTGGAAGAAGGTGGCCGAGCGAAGCTCGGTCGGATGAGGGTGCTGGACGGATCGCTACGTCGAAGCGTAAGCACCTAACCCGTCTTCGCCGATTGAGCCGATTTTGAAGGGACCGAATCAATAGAATCAGAGTGTTAGACTAAAAGGTCTTCACT
>NZ_JBVVPX010000001.1:309953-495497 GCF_055811375.1 Mesorhizobium sp. WSM4848 | reverse complement strand
CGCTCAATGCAGGCGCGACGACCGGTTCCTGATCTCTACCTCAACCGCAGGCGCCCTCCCGCGCAGCGGGTTCGTTCAACGGCCCCGAGAGTGCCTTGCTGAAACTACCGCTCGCCATCCATCTCGGCGAGCTTGCGCACGCGGCGGCGGAAGTCCTCGTCAGTGGAAAACTCGGCCTGCAGGTACGCGGTGACCAGGTCCTTGGCGAGCCAGGCACCGACGATCTGTGCGCCGATGCACATGACGTTGACGTCGTCGTGCTCGACCGATTGGTGGGCCGAATGAACGTCGTGGCAGACCGCGGCACGGATGCCCTTCACCTTGTTAGCCGCGATTGAAGCGCCGACTCCCGTGCCGCAGACCATCAGGCCGCGCTCCGCCTTGCCCTCGATGATAGAGGACGTCACCGTTTTCGCGATATCCGGAAAGTCCACCGGATTGGGATCGTAAGATCCGGCGTCGTGCACCTCGTGTCCCAGCGACTTGATGTGATCGATGATTGTCGCCTTGAGCGGGAAGCCGGCGTGGTCGGAACCGATGACGATGCGCATCTTCAGAATTCTCCAGGGTGTTACTGAGCGATCATGCGGGGCAGCCACAAGGTGAGATCCTTCGCGAAGGTCAGGATCGCAAGCGTGGTCAGCAGCGGGATGTAGAACGGCAGCAGCGCCTTGAGCAATTGCCGGATCGAGACCTTGGCGATGTCGGCCACCAGAAAAAGCGACAGGCCCATCGGCGGTGTAAGCAGGCCGAGCATCAGATTGAAGATCGTGACGATGCCGAGCTGAACCGGGTCGACGCCTGCCAGCACCAGCGGCGGCGCGATGATCGGCACCAGCAGCAGTGTAGCCGTCGTGGAATCCAGGAACATGCCCGCCACAAAGAAGATGAGATTCGCGATGACGAGTAGCATTACCGGATCGCGTGAGAGGCCAAGCAGTGCCGCTGCGAAGCTCTGCGGCACCTGCTCGACCGCGAGGATCCAGCCAAAGAGGGCCGCTGCCGCCACGATGATCAGGATCGCCGAGGAACTGCGCGCGGTGAGCACGGCCGAGTTCCACAGATGATCGAGGGTCAACTCCCGGTAGAGCAAGGCGCTGATGAGGATGACGTAGACGGTGGTGATGGCCGCCGCCTCGGTCGGCGTGAAGGCGCCGGCTGTCATGCCGGCAATCATCAGGGCGGGCGCCACGACCGCGGGCAGCGCCGGGAGGAAGTCGCGTCCTATTTCCCACAGCGTCGGCCAGCGGTCGGCCCGCGGATGCTTGTGGATTGTCGCCACCACGAGCACCGTCAGCATCAGGAGCGCAGTGCACAGTATGGCGGGCACGATACCCGCGACCAAGAGCTGCACGATCGAGACACTCGTCACCGAGCCGTAGACGATCAGGGGAATGGACGGCGGGAAGATCGGCCCCAGTGTCGCCGAGGCGCCGGTGACGGCGCCTGCGAAGGAGGCGTCGAATCCGCGCTTCTTCATCGCATCGATCTCGATGCGTCCGAGTCCTCCGATATCGGCGAGCGCGGCGCCCGACATACCGGAGAAGACCAAGCTGCCGAATACATTCACCTGCGCCAGACCGCCCGGCACCCGGCCGACCAGCGTGTAGGCAAATCGGAAGATGCGGTCGGTGATCCCCGATAGGTTCATCAGATTGCCGACGAAGATGAAAAGCGGAACCGCAACCAGCGGGAAGGAATCGAGCGCATAAGTGACGCGCTGTGCAAGGAGGCCGAGCGGAAGGCCTTCGATGACTACGTAGGCAATGGACGGCAGGAGGATGGCATAGACCACCGGAAAGCCGAGCATGAAGAGCGCCAGAAAGGCGATGACGACCGCGAAACCCATGTCAGACCGCGATATTGGTGTCGGCCTGCGGCGGCTTGCGCAGGTGGAGGAGGTGGACAAGAGCCGCGCCGGCGAAGCCGAACAAGGTCGCGCCCAGGAAGATCCAGAACGGGATGCCGAGCGTCGGCGTCGCGTTGGCTAGGTTCCTCGAAATGTTGGTTGCCGTGACATAGGCGAGGAAGCCGGTCGCAGCGATGGCTCCGATCGAGATCGACCAGTTGACGATCCCACGCAGGCGCGCCGGCATCGCTGCTTTGAATTCGCCCATGACGATGTTCTCGCCGTTCTGCACCACCAGTGGATAGGCGCAGAAGACCAAGCAGATGAGCAGGAAGCGCGTGAACTCTTCGGCCCCGATGAAAGGCAGCACGAAGACGCCACGCATGATCACCTGCGCGGTCGGCACGAGCACGAGGCCGGCCATGATGATGACGACGAAAGCTGTAAGAATGCGTTCGGCGATGCGCATCGCGTCCTCCCTTCCGGCCGGCGAACCGACGCTGGCGGCGACAATTTACCAAAGGGGTTGGCCGGGGCGCGAGCCCGGCCGTCGTCGATCACTTGACCGCCTGGATGTGCTCGATCAGCGGAGTGAAGTTCGGGAAGTCCTGCGCGATCTGCTTGTTGACGCCGTCGCGGAATGCGGCGATATCCAGCCCGTCGGCCTCGGTGATGATGGTCATGCCGCGTCCCTTCAGCTCCTCGACGAGCTTGGCCTCGCCATCCTGGGCCATTTGCAGCGACTTCTTTGCCTCGTCGTCGAGCACTTTGGTGATCGAGGCGCGCTGCGCCTCAGTCAGGCCCTGCCAGACCTCCTCATTGACGAACACGGCGAGGACGGCACGCATGTGGCCGGTCATCGAGATATGTGACTGCACTTCGTTGAGGTTGTTCGAGGCGATCATGGTCAGCGGGTTCTCTTGCCCGACCACCACGCCCGTCATCAGGGCGGTCGGCAATTCCGCGACCTCGACCGGAGTCGGGATAGCGCCGAACCCTTTGACCATCGAGACCCACAGCTCGAGCGGAACGGCGCGGAACGGCTTGCCGGCGAGATCAGCCGGCGTCTTGACCGGGAAGTTGGACGAGATCTGGCGGTCACCGCGGTAGATGCGGCCGATGATGCGCACACCCTGTGCGACGAGCTTCTCGTTGAGCGCCTGCAGCGCGGGCGACGTCGCCGGGTCGGTCGCGGCAAGTGCATGCGCGCCGTCGCGGTAGATGAAGGGCGCGTTGAACACCGCTACCTCAGGCACGAGGCGTGCGAGGGAGGCGAAGTCGTGGTGGCCCATCGAAATCGAGCCCATCTTGACGCCGTCGACCATCTCGGCGACGCCGCCGAGTTGGCTCGCCGGATAGACCGTCACGGTCACTTCGTTGTTCGTGCCTGCGGCGATGCCTTTCGCGGCCTCGGCGGCGTAGATCGTCTGGATGTCACCCTCGGCACCCACATGAGCGTAGCGCAGCTCGGCAGAGAGCGCTGCGCCCGTCATGACGAGCGCGACGGCCGCGCCTGTCAATGCCTTGATGATGGTCCTGTGCAGCATGTCGGAAATCCTCCCTTGATTTTCATGCCTATTGCTAGGTCTGCGGCCTCCGGGCGAAGGCCGAGATGAGGCTGCGGCGACGGAATTCGTCGCCAATGGCAAAATGGTCGCGGAGCTTGCGGTCGGCCGCGTCCGGATTGCGATCGACAATCGATAGAAAGACTTCGCGGTGCGCTTCCACGAGATAGTCCACGATGCCGGGCTCTGAGACGGTCACTTGGCGCCTCTGGACATGACTGCGGCGCAGCAATTCGCCGATCGCGCCATAGAGCGTGGCTAGTGCCTCGCTGTGCCCGGCCTCGACAATCGCCTGGTGGAAAGCGAAGTCGGCTGCGCCGCCCTCGATCGGATCGTGCAGCGTGTCCATCAGCCGGGTGAGCTTCGAGCCGATGCGCTTCAGATCGCTTTCCGTCGCGCGCTCGCAGGCAAGCCGGATCGCCTGGCATTCGATCGCGATGCGTGCCTGCATCACGTCGTCGAGGATGTCAGGCTGCTGAGCGAGGCTGAAGGTGAAGAAATCTGAGAGCACGTTGATGTCGGCCTGGCGGACATAGGCGCCCTTGCCATGACGGATATCGAGGAAGCCGAGCATGGCGAGCGAGCGCAATGCCTCACGCAGCAGCGGCCGAGACACGCAGAGCCTCAGCGACAGTTCACGCTCGCCCAGCAGGCGCTCGCCCGGTTTCAGGGTGCCGTTCAGCAACGCGTCGCGGAAGAAGGTGAACACCTTCTCTGCACCCGACAGATCGTCGCCCTCGGCAAGCATCGTTGACATCGGCCGCTCTTCCTTTCCACTGGCCTTACAGTGGTCTGACCACTGTTCCCGAACGGAGAGTCGATGTCAAGCAGTATCAGCCGTCATCGGGAGCGGCCAAGCTCGTGCGAAACCAGAGTGAATGTCTGCTACCGCTCTCGGGATGCCAGGAGCTGCCAGTCTGATACTGGCCGAACTGAACGTCCTCCGAAAATGGCGGCTTTCTGATAATTTCGTCCGGACTACGGACGGTCAGCTTCCGGCTCCGGAACCGACATTTTTGCGATCAGTTTGGCAAGGACAGCTTCTGTGCGAAGCTGACGTTTCGTGGGGCGCGCCCCCTCTATCTCCAGCTATCCCAGCCTTGCCCGCGCCTTGGCCGTCCAGGCGTTGAACAGCCGGTCGGCGACGATGCCGATGAAGGCGATGGCGAGGCCCGCGACGATGCCGCGGCCGGAATCGGCCTTGGACAGAGCAATGAACACCTCTTGGCCGAGATCGCGGGTGCCGACCATGGCGCAGATGATGATCATCGCCAGCGCCATCAGGATCGTCTGGTTGACGCCAAGCATGATCTCGGGCAGCGCCAGCGGCAGCTGGACGCGCAGGAACGTCTGGCGCCTGGTGCAGCCCGATACCTTTGCCGCCTCGATCAGCGCCGGCGGCACCTGCCTGAGGCCGTGATTGGTGTAGCGGATGGCCGGCACCACGGCGAAGGCGACGGTCGCGATCATCGCCGTCACATCGCCGACTCTGAACAGCATCACCACCGGGATGATGAAGCAGAACGACGGCAGCACCTGCAGCGTGTCGATGATCGGGGTGACGATCTTCTCGACACGGTCGCTGCGCGATGCCATCAGCCCGATCGGAATGCCGATCAGGCAAGCGATGAAGGCCGAGATGCCGCACAAATAGACCGTCGCCATTGTCTTTTCCCAGAGGCCGGTCACCGCGCAGAAGACGGTCAGCGCCGCGACGAGGGCGGCGAGGCGCAGGCCGCCGAGCTGGTAGCCGGCAAGGCCGAGCAGGAACACCGCGCCCAACCACGGAAAACCCTCGCAGAAGGCGCGCACCGGGTTCAGCACATTGAGGATCAGCGCCACGCGGAACGCTTCGATCGTGTCGAAGAAGTTGATCGTGATCCAGCTCACTGCCGTCTTCCACAGGGGTGCGGTGGTGAAGGTGATCGCCTTCGGCACCGCGGCAAAGGCCGGCACGAACAGGCCAAGCAACGTCGTGGCTGCAAGGATGGCGACGGCCAGCGTCAGATTGGGGTAGCGCCGCCAGAAGCTCGGGTTGACCTCCTGGTAGACATGGCCCTTCGCGTGATTGCGCGCGATCGCCTGGCTCAGCCGGTCGAGCGCGATTGCCAGCGCCACGATGGCAAGGCCGGCTTCCATCGCCTCGCCGACCTTCAGCGCCCTGAGCGCCAAGAGCACGTCGTAGCCGAGGCCGCCGGCGCCGATCATCGAAGCGATGATCACCATATTGAGCGCCAGCATGATGACCTGGTTGACGCCGACCATCAGCGCTGGACGCGCCGAAGGCAAAAGCACGCGCCACAGTTTCTGGCGCGCCGTGCAGCCGGCCATCTCGCTGAAATCGTCGATTTCGGACGGCACCCGAGACAGTCCAAGCATCGTCGCGCGCACCATCGGCGGCGTCGCGAAGATGGCCGTCGCGATCATCGCCGAAACCGGACTGTTGCCGAACAAAAGAAGCATCGGGATCAGGTAGGCGAAGGTCGGGATGGTCTGCATCAGGTCGAGGGCAGGGGAGATCAACAGCCTCTCCACCCATGGCTTGCGCCACGCCCAGATGCCGACGAACAATCCGGTGACGATGCAGAACGGCACGGCGATCGAGATCAGCCCGAGCGTCAGCATGGCGCTGGTCCACTGGCCGAACAGCGCGATGTAGAGGAAACAGCCGCCGACCAGCGCGCCGAGCTTCCAGCCACCGGCGGCACGTCCGGCCAGGAATGCAGCGATGCAGACACCGACCCAGGACAGTCGCGGCAAGACGAGCATCTCGGCGCCATGGCCGATCTTGAAATTCTTGGCCAGCAGACCGAGCGCAAAATCGAGCGGCACGCCGAGGACAGCGGTGATCGAGCGCGTCAGCCAGGAGAAGTTCGACTTCATCCAACTCATCAGCGCGCTGACCCAGTCGGCGACCGGAACGATTGCGCCGGCCGGATAGTTGACCGCCCAGGGCAGCCTGTCCTGCAGCAGGAACACGGCAAGCACGGCGGCAAGGGCGCCGGCCCAGACCACCAGCCAGAGCTGAACCGGCCGCGATCTCGCCTCGCTGGCGCTTGCCGTCACCGTCATGCGCCGGCCCCGGTACGCTCGATGCCGGCCAGAAGATCGATCACCGCTTGCGGCGTGACTTCGCCGATCGGCTTGCCGGTGCCGTTGACGACGGCGAACGGCTTGCCGGCCGAGACGATATCAGCCGAAAAACTCGATATCTTGGCATCCGGCGCGACCACGCCGCCATGCTCGGCGCCGGTGCAGGCGCGCATCAGGCTTCGCGCCGAGATCACCTTGGCGCGGTCGACGTCGCGGGTGAACTCGGCGACATAGTCGGTCGCCGGGTCGACCACCAGCTGTTCCGGGGTGCCGATCTGGATGACCTCGCCGTCCTTCATGATGGCGATGCGGTCGGCCAGCCGGATGGCCTCGTCGAAATCATGGGTGATGAAGACGATGGTCTTGTGCAGCATGGTCTGCAGCCGCATCAATTCGTCCTGCATCTCGCGGCGGATCAGCGGATCGAGCGCCGAAAACGGCTCGTCGAGAAACCAGATTTCCGGCTTGGTGGCGAGGCTGCGGGCGATGCCGACACGCTGCTGCTGGCCGCCGGACAGCTCACGCGGATAGAAATGCTCGCGGCCGCGAAGGCCGACAAGCTCGATCACTTCGCGCGCGCGTTTTTCGCGCGTCGGCCGATCCTGCCCTTGTATGCCTAGTGGAAAGGCGATGTTCTCCAGCACATTCAGATGTGGCAGCAGGGCGAAATTCTGGAACACCATGCCCATGCGGTGGCGCCGCAGCTCGATCAGCGCGGCATCGGAGATTTTCAGGAGATCCTTGCCCTCGAACTCGACCTTGCCATGCGTCGGCTCGACCAGCCGCGACATGCAGCGCACCAGCGTCGACTTGCCCGAGCCCGAAAGCCCCATGATGATGAAGATCTCGCCCTGGCGGATTTCGAGGTCGACGGCGCGCACCGCGCCGACCAGCCCGGCCGCGGCGACCTCAGCCATGCTGGCCTTGCCGTCGCGCTGGCGGATGAAATTGGCCGCGTTGGCGCCGAACAGCTTCCAGACGTTGCGGCAGGCGAGCTTTATCGGGCGGGCATCTTTTGGCGTGCCTGCCGCTTGCGGCACCTGTTCAGTCGTATCGGCCATGCAGTCGTCCTTCTGGAATAGGGGATAGAGACCCGGCCATGAATGGCCGGGTCTCGCAGTTTCCAGTTGGAACGGTCACTCGGCCCAGGCTTTCCAGTCGGCTTCGTGGGCGGCGATCCAGGCGGCGGCGACGTCTTCCGGCGTCTTGCCTTCGAGATCGATCTGGCCGCTCATCTTGTTGAGTTCGTCGGTGTCGATCGTGTAGTTCTTCGCGACCTTGTAGGCGACCGGCCATTTGTCCTTCATGCCGGCCCAGGAATATTTCCAGATCTCGCCATGCGGCTTGCCGCAGTCGTATTTCGCTTCAGGGTTCACGCCCCATTTCGGGTCGGTGTAGCACTCCGGCGTATAGTCGGGGAATTCGACCCATTCGCCCTTGTATTTGGCCGGCGCCCAATGTGGCGAATAGACCCACAGCATGATCGGCGCCTTGCGCTGATAGGCCGAATCCAGCTCGGCGAACATCGCCGCGTCGGTGCCGGCATGGATCACGGTGAAGGGCAGCTTCAGCGCCGCGGCACGCTCGTCGTCAAAACCTTCCCATGTCACCGGGCCGCCGAGATAGCGGCCGTTGGGCGCCGTTTCGGCGGTCGAGAAGGCTTCGGCGCATTTCGGGTCCTTCAGCGCCTCCCAGTTCGGCAGGCCCGGGCATTTTTCCTTCATGTATTCGGGATACCACCATTCTTCCTTGGCCTTGGGCCCGAGCGGGCCGAGGCGTTCGGTCTGCCCGGTTGCATCCGAGGCCTTCATGGCTTCGCCGGCCGTCGTGTCCCAGAATTCCATGGCGACAGCGAGATCGCCATTGGTAAGGCCGGTGGTCAGGCTGGAGAGATAGTCGGCGGTCGGGTACTCGACCGTGTAACCCAGCTTTTCAAGAATGCCGCCGAGGATCTTTGCGTTCAGGTTGACGCTGGTCCAGTCGAACAGCGCGATCTTGATCGGGTCGTTGGATTCTGGCGCCGCCGCTTGGGCCGAAGGCGTCAGTGCACTTGCCGCGGCAAGTGTTAAGGCTCCCATTGATAATCTCGAAATCAAACTCCGAAGTGACATGCCTGTTCTCCTGTCAAGCTCTGGTGGAAGTTATCGTTCGTTCCCTTCTTGCGTCTTTTTGATTGTGTTGGAAAAGCTGGTCGTTGCGCAAGTCCATTGGCAGCAAATTGCTGTCGGCGCTGAAGTAGGCGCAGACGGGAATGATGCCCAATTCGATGAAGAGCGACCGCGTCATTGCTGCCGTGCTGCCGAAGCAGTGATCCGCGGATCGATCGCCGCTCTTGCGGCGCCCTCAAGCTTGCGAGCCATCAAGGTCCCATGCTGTCGGCTCTCGGCGGTCGCCGAAGCCATTTTCATGAGATGAAATTATATATACCAACATTCATGTCGCGCAACGACTAATGCCATCTCGCGCGCCTCTTCCTTCTCCCCTTGTGGGAGAAGGTGGCCGAGCGAAGCTCGGCCGGATGAGGGGTGCTCCAGCTTGGCACCGACGGCGATCCTTCCAACACCCCTCAACCGTCTTGGCGCTGCGCGCCAATCCACCTTCTCCCACAAGGGGAGAAGGCAAGAAGCGGTGGCGCCTCACGACATGATCAGGCCGCCATCGACATTGATCGTCTGGCCGGTGATATAAGCGGCGTCGTTGCTGGCCAGGAAGCTGACCAGGCCCGAAACATCCTCGCCGCTGCCGGCGCGGTCCATCGGGATGTTTTTTACCCATTCGGCCATCAGCTCACCGGGCTTGTAGTCGCCCATCAGCCTGCCCCACGCGGCGTCGTTGTAGGCCCACATGTCGGTGTCGATGATGCCGGGGCAGATCGCGTTGACGGTGATCTTCTCCTTGGCCACTTCCTTGGCAAGGCTCTGGGTGATGCCGACGACGCCGAATTTAGACGCCGCATAATGCGGCGTGTAGATAAAACCCTGGCGCGCCTGGCCGGATGCGGTGTTGATCAGCCTGCCGCCGTCGCCATGCTTGCGGATGCGCGCGATCGCCTCCTGGCAACATAGGAACACGCCCTTGGTGTTGACCGCCAGCACCTTGTCCCATTCGGCCTCGGTCATCGCCTCGATCCTGGCAATGGTGATGACGCCGGCATTCTGCACGGAGATGTCGACGCGGCCGAACTGCTGTTCGGCCAGATCGTAGAGGGCGGCGACCTCGTCCTTCCTGGTCACGTCCATGCGCAGTGATGCGACCTTGGCGCCATCCGCCTTCAGTCCGGCGGCGACCTCTTCGACGCGCTGGTCGATGGCGCTGACGACGACAGCCGCGCCCTCAGCCGCGAAGCGCCTGGCTATCGCTGCGCCAATGCCGCCGCTGGCGCCGGTGATGACCGCCGTCTTACCCTCGAAACGCTTCTGCACTTTCCTGTTCTCCTACCAGCAGACGAATCCGCCATCGACGATCAGGTCGATGCCGGTGACGAAACTCGAAGCGCGGCTGGCCAGGAACACGGTCGGGCCGACCATCTCTTCCGGCTCCGCCATCCGCCCCATCGGCGTGTCGCGCTCGAATATCCTGACCTGGTCGGCGACCTCAGGCCGCTTGTTCATCGGCGTCAGCGTGTAGCCGGGGCTGACGACGTTGACGCGCAGGCCGCGATCGGCCCATTCCATGGCGAGACTCTTCGACATGTGGATGACGGCGGCCTTCGACGAATTATAGTGCGCCTGGGTCAGGCCGCGGTTGACGATCGAGCCCGACATCGAGGCGATGTTGATGATCGAGCCCTGGCGCCGCGTCAGCATTACGCGCGCTTCAGCCTGGCAGGACAGGAACACGCCGCTGACATTGACGTCGTAGAGCTTCTGCCATTTCTCCAGCGACAGCGTCTCGGCAGGCTCGGCCCCGGCGACGCCGGCATTGTTGACAGCGATGGTCAGCGCGCCGAGTTCCTTCTCCGTGCGTTCGATCGCCGCTGCCAAATCGGCCTCTGACGTCACCGTGCCGGTCAGCACCAATGCCTTGCGGCCGAGCGCCGAGATCCTGTGCGCGGTTTCGTCCAGCCCGCCTTTCGAGGCATGGCCGAAACAGGCGATGTCGGCGCCGGCCTCGGCCAGGCCGATGGCGATCGCTTGCCCGATGCCGCTGCCGGCGCCGGTGACGAGGGCAACGTCGCCATGAAGATCGAATAGTTTCATCGACATGTTTTCCTGTTGAGCCGCCGGTGCTGCCCTGGGAAGGAAGGGGCGCCAGTCCTGGCTGGCGCCCCGCGCGGTCCGGTGCCTGGGAGGATATCACCTGCTGCGCTCTATTCCGATCCTTTATGCCGCCCTCAGCTTGTGGCGAGCTCCATGACGGCGATGTTGCTTGCTTCGCTGCGGTCGAGAATTCCGCGCTGGCGGCCACGGCTCAGCACCAGCACGCGATGCGACAGGCCGAGCACTTCCTCGAGATCGGAGCTCACCACCACCACCGCCATTCCGGAGCGGGCGAGGTCGGCGATGACGTCGTAGATCGCGGCGCGGGCGCCGACGTCGATGCCGCGTGTCGGCTCGTCCAGGATGAACACCTTGGGCGGCCGTGAAATCCATTTGGCGATGATCACCTTCTGCTGATTGCCGCCGGAAAGCTTGCTGATCGCCTGGTTGGGCCGGCCCTTGACTCCGAGCCGGCCAATGCCGGCCTCCGCGAATTTCTGTACCGCCTTGGGAAATACCCAGCCATTCGGCGCGACCTGGTCGAAATTGCCGATCGCCAGATTCTCGCCGATGGTCTGGTCGAGCACCACGCCTTGCGCCTTGCGGTCTTCCGGAACCAGCACGACGCCGGCCTTGATCGCCGCCGCCGGGCCATTGAGGTGCACCGGTTTGCCGGCGACACGCACCGAGCCTGAGGAAATCGGATCGGCGCCGGCGATCGCTCGCACCAGCTCGGTGCGGCCGGCGCCGATCAGGCCGGCGATGCCAAGGATTTCGCCGGTCCGCACCGAGAAGCTGACATTCTGAAAGCTGCGTTCCGGCGAGGACAGGTTCTCGACCTCAAGCAACGTCTCGCTGCCCGGCTCCGAGAGCGGCGGGAACATCCGCTCGACGCTGCGGCCGACCATCTGCTCGACTATCGCGCGCACCGGAATGTCGGCGCGCTCGTGGCGGGCGACGATGCGCCCGTCGCGCATCACCACCACGCGGTCGGCGATCTCGGCGATCTCGTCCAGCCGGTGGCTGATATAGACGAAGGACATGCCTTCCGCCTTGAGCTTGCGGATCTGCTGGAACAACAGTTCCGTTTCCTCGCTGCCAAGCGCTGCCGTCGGTTCGTCGAAGATCAGAAGCTCGGCATTGAGCGTCAGCGCCTTGGCAATCTCGACCTGCTGCTGGGCGGCGATGCGCAGCGTCCGCACCTTGCGTTCCGGCGAGACATCGAGGCCGAGCCGCTTCAACTGCGCCGATGCCCGTGCATTCATTGCCGCGCGATCGATGCGGCCGCCGCGCATCGGCAGGCGCCCGACATAGACGTTCTCGGCGACCGACAGATCCGGCAGCAGTTTCAGTTCCTGGTGGATCATTCCGACGCCGGCGTCGATCGCGGCGGCGGGAGAGGCGGGGGAATACGGCTTCCCCCGCCATGTGATGCTGCCGGCGTCGGATTTGGTCGACCCGGCGATGATGTTCGAAACGGTGGACTTGCCTGCGCCATTTTCGCCAAGCAGCGCCACGACCTCGCCCGGCCGGACCTCGAAGCTCGCATCGGCCAGCACCTGGACCGGTCCGTAGCTCTTGCAGAGGCCGCTGACGAAGAGCCCCAGATGCGGGGTCTGCGTGTGGCTGGGATCCAGGGACATCGTTCCGCTCATCAACTGCCGGACTCTTTGGGATCAGGGATGCTTGGCGATGAACTGATCGACATTGTCCTTGGTGGTCAGCGTCGCGTCCTGCAGCTGTTCTGCGGGAACGGTTTCGCCGGCCACCAGCTTGATCGCCGCATCGACGGAAAGCCGGCCCATGCCTTGTGTCTGCTGCGTCGCGGTTACGTCGAAAACGCCGCCCTTCAGTGCCTTGAGCGCCGCCACGTCGCCGTCGAAGCCGGCAACCCAGACCTTGTGGCCGGGATTGGCGACCTTGACAGCCTGCGCAGCACCGAGCGCCAGCGCGTCGGCCTGGCCGATGACGATCGATACGTCGGGATGGGACTGCAGCAGGTCCTGCGTCAGCTTGAAACCTTCGTCCTGATGCCAGCCTTCGCTCCATAGCTCGCCGACCACCTTGATGTCTGGATAGGCGCTCAGCGCTTCGCCGCAGCCCTTAGACCGGTCGACCTCGGGCGTCGTGCCTTTCTGGCCGTGGATGATGATCAGCTCGCCCTTGCCGCCGGCCTGCTTGGCGATGTAGTCGCACACCGCCTTGGCCGACGCCACGCTGTTGGTGGCGATGAAGGTGTCGCCGGGTGCGCCCTCGGCGTTGCGGTCGACATTGATGACCGGGATGCCGGCCGCCTTGGCCGTCTTGGTCGGCACGGTGGCGGCGGTGGCGCCGGCCGGGATGTAGATCAGCGCATCGATGTTCTGCGTGATCAGATCCTGCACCTGGCTGACCTGGGTCGCCGAATCGCCCTTGGCATCGACGGTGACGATTTCGATGCCCTTTTCCTTGCCGTAGGCTTCGACGGACTGCTTGATCTGGTTGAAGAAGTCGGCCTGCAGGTTGGCGACGGCAAGGCCAAGCTTCTTGGCTTCCTTGGCCGACGCCATGTTGGACAATCCGAGCAGCGGAATGACGGCCGCGGCAGCAAGCAGCAATGAACGTTTGGTCAGCATGTGTTTCCTCCGTTGATGTTCAATCTGTCCCGCCGGCGCATCACGGCGCCCGTTGGCCGAACAACTCCCAGTTTCGGATCACCGATCCGTTTTCGCCCGGACATCCGGGTGAATCTCATTGCGCCCCACTCTTCATTGCGCCCCGCTCTTCATTGGGCCCCGCTCTTCATTGTGCTCTGCGCCGCCATGTATCCGTGGCCACCGCCAGCGCGATCACCACACCGATCACCACCTGCTGGATGAAGGGCGACACGCCGAGCAGGTTCAGCCCGTTGCGCAGCACGCCGATGATGAGCACGCCGATGGCGGTGCCGCCGATCGAGCCGACGCCGCCTGACAGGCTGGCGCCGCCGATCACCACCGCCGCGATCGTATCCAGTTCGTAGCCGAAGCCGGAGCTCGGCTGGACGGAATCGAGCCGTGCCGCAAGCACGATGCCGGCGAGCCCGGCCAGCACGCCGCAGACCGCGTAGACCCAGTTGGTCAGCGACTTGACCGGTATGCCGGACAGCCTGGCGACCTCGGCGCTGCCGCCGATCGCGTAGAGGCTGCGACCGGTCGCACGATAGTTCAGGAAGATCGCGAAGATGATGGCCAGAACGATCATCAAGCCGACGGTGACCGACAGGAAGCCGAAATGGCGGATGATCGACAGGCTGGTGAACCAGTCGGGAAAGCCGATGATCTGCGAGCCGTCGGTGATCATGTTGGCAAGACCGCGCGCCACCGACATCATGGCCAGCGTGGCGATGAAGGGCGGCAGTCTGGTGACGGTCACCAGCAGGCCTGAAACCAGCCCGCAAAGTCCAGCAACGACAAGTGCTGTGACGATGCCGGCAGGCATGCCGAGATTGAGGTGGTCGGGATGGGCGACGAAGCCCATCACCATGGCGGCGACCGCCAGCACGGAGCCGACGGACAGGTCGATGCCGCCGATCAGGATGACCAGCGTCATGCCGATCGCCATGATGCCGAGCACGGTGACCTGGTCGAGCACGTTGAGGATGTTGCGGACGGTGAGGAAGGTGTCGGTGGTCAGCGACAGCGCAAGGCACAGCAGCACCAGCCCGATCAGCGGTCCCATGGTTCCGGCGAACAGGGCCGAAAGCTTCGCGCCCGCCGCGGCCTGCGCATTTGGGCCCGCCTTCAACTCGCTTGCGCCGTTGCTCACAGCCATTTTGTCTCCTCCATCAGCGATCCGGCGATGCGTCGTCGGCTCACTCTTGCTCACCAGGCACCTCCCTGTGAACAATTTATCTTTGATATGCAATTTTGTTCAGCTAAACTGTTCGTCGGAAAATTGTCAAGGCCCGCCGCATCATTCCACGCCGGTTTGCGCCGCCAGCCGGTTTGCCTTACGAAAGGGCATGAAATGCCGCGTTTCAGGTCCGCTCTCATCCTGCGGAATTCATTTCGGCTGCTTGAGCAGGGCAGGACGGCCAAGACGAAGTAAATGTTGACCATTTTGGCTTTCATCTCGCGTTGTAGACGATATCCTGTCGACGTCTTAACCCTTGAATCCTGGGCACGCAGAACGATTTGGTGTCGCTTGGTCGGATCACGCCATTTGAATGATTCGGACGACCGCGGGAGGGCAAAAAGATGGCGATGACAGAGAATGACAAGGCCTCGCGCTTCCCGGATGCCGAGCTGAAGGCCCGTGCCGCGTGGCACTATTATGTCGAGGGTCTGACTCAGGAGAGGATTTCGGAGATCCTCGGCATCGGTCGCATCAAGGTGCATCGCATCCTGTCCGCCGCGCGTGAGGAGGGCGTCGTCCAGTTCCGCATCCGTGACAGCGTCGTCGAATGCCTGGTGCTGGAAGAGGCTCTGAAGCAGCGTTTTGGGCTCAGCCAGGCCGTTGTGGTGCCGTCGGCCGCCGACCGAAGCAACGCGCCGCTGATGATCGGCCATGCCGCGGGCGCTTATCTGGCCGACAATGTGAATGCCGGCGATGTCATCGCGCTGGGCTGGGGGCGGACGCTGAAATTCGCCATCAATGAATTGCCACGGCGGCCGATCGCCAGGACGACGGTGGTTTCCATGCTCGGCGGCCTCACCCATGCCCAGCCGCTCAACCCGACCGAAAGCGCCTGGGAATTCGCCGAAAAGATCGGCGCCGAGTGTTTTTTGCTGCCGGTGCCGGTCTATGCCGACAGGCCGGAGCAGCGCGAAGCTTTCATGAGCCAGCGCAGCGTTCAGGACGTCGTCTTCCGTGCACGCCGGGCAAACATCGCCGTGCTCAGCGTCGGATCGTTTTCCACTGACAGCCCGATCGCCAATTACGGCTTCATCAAGCCCAGCGAACTCGAAGAGCTTCAGGCGGCCGGTGCAGTTGGCGATATTTTATGCCATTTCATCGACGCCGACGGCCGGCTCGTCGACCATGAGGTCAACCGGCGGGTCTGCGCGTATCCGCTGCAGGACCTGTCGGACATCCCGGCCATCATCCTGGTCTCGGGAGGGCAAGAAAAAATTGCCATCATGCGTGCGGCGCTCGCCAACACCAAGGTATCGGTTCTGATCACCGACGAGGATGCGGCCAAAGGCCTGCTCAACCGCTGAGTTTTGTGCGCTTCGGACAGAGGCGCCTCAAAATTCGCAGGGCTTGGGGCGGCCGTCATACGACCAGTCGGCGAGAGCCACCGGCTTGAATTCTCCTTTGATCGGTTGGCCGTCATCCAGCCCCTGCGAGGCGACGCCCTTGCCGGTGAGAAAGTTGATGTCGCAACTCCCCAGGGTGGTCTCGACGTCGCCATCGGACGTCTGGACGTTCCAGTCCCAGTACCGGCTATAGCCGGCGACCAGGAATTTGCCGCGGCGATGGACGATCGTGAGCGTCTCAGCCCATGATTTGTTGGCTCCGCAGCCGAAACAGGAGGTGACGCTCAGCGATCCCTTGCCCTTGCTTTCGAGCTCAAGAACTCGGCCCTCCGTAAGCGCCTTCTTGATGAAGGCCGGCTTGCGCGAAGGATCGAGCTTGTCATCGCCGGCAGCCAGATAGATGTAAAGGTCCGCTTGCCCACTGTCGGGATCCTGCACCATTACGGCCCGATCCATCTGCCCATCATCGTCGATGTCGAGCGCAACCTCGAGCGGCGCCTCGGCCGCGGGCTCGTTCTCCGCGAGTGCAGATATTGGAATTGCCGCAACGGCGACAATCCAGGACAAGGCCGCGCGGTGAAATGTCGTCTTCATGAGCATTGGAATCTAGCATTGGCCGGACAAGACGCAAAATCGGCCGCGAAAATGCGAAGACCAAAGATGCCAGACGTCTAGGTCGTGAATTCACTCCGTCGCGTTGCCGAGCCGCACATGGATGTCGCGCGTCGCCTGATAGAGGTCGCGGTAGATTGCCTTGCGCGCGCGGTAGCCGGAGACCAGCCCGTCGACGGGGTCGACATGCCTGGTCGGCGGCGCGGTCATCGCCTCGGCCGCCGTTTCGGGCGAGGCAAACCATCCGACGGCCGAAGCCGCCAGCATGGCGGCGCCAAGGGCTGCGGCTTCGTTGACCGGCGAGACAGAGAGCGGTCGCTCGAGCACGCTTGCCATGATCCGCATCAGCAGGGCGCAGTTGGTGCCGCCGCCGGCAGCTATTATCGCCGCCGGTTTGCCGCCGGCTTGAGTTTCCATTGCCTCGCTGGCGATCGCCTGCTCGAAGGCGATGCCTTCCAGGACCGCTCGAAAAAGGTGCTTCGGCTCATGGTCCAACGACAGGCCGACAATGGCGCCGCGCGCCGCGCCGTCCCAATAGGGGCTCATGACGCCGGCCCAATACGGCATGACAAGCAGTCCCTCGCTGCCGGCGGCAACGTCCACCGCCGCCTTCTCCAGCGCTGCGGCCGACGGCGAGCCGGTGGTGCGAACGATCCAGTCGACCAGTTGCATGCCGGAGCGCAGCACGGTTTCCAGCATGAACCCCGAGCCGGTGGGCGAGACCAGCGTTCGAAACGCGTCCGAAGTCGCCATCCCGTGGGAATAACAGCCGCTGACGACGCCCGAACCGAGCGAAAGATAGTTTATGCCTTCGCCATAGACGCCCATGCCAAAGCCCATCGCCTGGCCGTCGCCGGCGCCGGCGACAACAGGCGTGCCGGGCTTCAGGCCGGTCAGCCTGGCCACGCTTTCACCAAGCCCGCCGCAGATCGCGGCGGGCGCGACCAGTTGCGGCAACTGGTCCGGCCGCAGTCCTGCTGCCTCGACGAGCTCAAGGTGCCAACTGCCATTCCTGATGTCTAGCAGCCCGAGCGGATCCGCACTTGCCGTGCTGGTGACCAGACGTCCGGTCAGCCGGTGGACGAAGAAGCCATGCACATCGACGAGTGCGGCTGCGGCGTCGAGCGCTTGCGGCTGGTGTTCGGCAAGCCAGGCGATCGCATAGAGCGCGGGCGTCGGGTCCGGCGGCTTGCCGCTCCAGTCGCGGATCGTTTCGCGGCCGAACTCGGCCGAAAGCCTGGCAACTTGCGGGCGCGCACGCTCGTCCAGCCACAGGATCGCCGGAATAAGCGGCTTGCCGGCGTGGTCGATCAGCGTGAAGGTCTCGCGCTGGTGGGCGATGGCGATCGCCGCCACCCGGGCAGCGCCAACCGCCTCGGTGACCTGCTTCAGGGCGCCGAGCAGCGCGGTCCACCAATGTTCGGCATCCTGCTCGAAATGGCCGGGCCTGGGATTTGAAAGCGGATAGGCTTCGCGCGCCTGGAACAGCTCCTTGCCGTCGCGCGTGAAGGCAATCGCTTTCACGGCCGTGGTCGAGGCGTCGATCCCGATTACGACATCGTCCATCAGGCGGGAATCCAGCGGATCAGGCGGCGTTCGTAACGAACCGTCCGTCCGACTGGTCGAGACGACGGCGGATCTGGGTTATCACCATCGAATCGTCGGGTACACAATTTTCATAGGTGAGGAAATCGCCTGTCTTGACCGGTTTGACCACCTTGGCGCGTTCGGCGAGGCCGAGCGGCAGGGCGCCGCGGGCGCGCGCGTCCTCCCAGGTCATGGCGAAGCCGCGATAGTCGTTCTCGCCGATCATGCCGAGCGACTGGCCAGGGGCAAGCTCGCTCTTGGCAACCGCCACAGCTTCGGCGACCGGATGGTCGAGCGGCTCCATGTCGGCGCGCTTGTAGACCACGGCGCGCGCCGCCGACAGCGGCACTTCCAGGCTGGTCAGATGATAGGGGCGGAAGATCGTGAAATACGGGCCCTTGCCGACCTTGAGGTCGATCATGCGCTCCAGCACGCGCGGATGCCTGGTCTCGATGATGCAGAACACGCCGGGCGCCACGCCCTTGCCGATCGAATAGTCGACCACGCCCTTGCGGTGCAGCACGCCGCCATCCTCGCGCGGGCAAAGCACGCCGGCGAGTTCCTCCAGCGTCGCGGTCGGGCCGTGCATGCCCGGCACGTCGGGCACCAGGCCGGTGGCGTTGGCGATCGCCACCATCTCGATCGCCGTCTTCGAGCCGTCGACGAACTCGACCAGCATGCGCGCATTCATGTTGCGCTCGGCCGCCTCCTTCTCGTAGTCGGCCGGCATGGCGTCGATCTTCAGCGGATTGTTCTTGCCCTTGCCGGCGGCGATGATGTTGAAGCCGAGGCTCCTGGCAAAGCCGATGATCTCCAGCGTGCAGGCCGGCTCGTCGCCGGCCGCACCGGTATAGACGACGCCGGCCTTGCGCGCCTCCTCCTTGAGAAAGCGGCCGATGGTGATGTCGGCCTCGACGTTGAGCATGACGATATGCTTGCCGTTCTTCATCACTTCGAGCGCGAACAGCGTGCCGATGTTGGGATTGCCTGTCGCGTCGATGATGACGTCGATGCGGCCGGCGGACGCCAGCGCATGCAAATCTTCGGTCACCGCGATCTTGCCGGCCTCGATGGCGCGGTCGATCGCCGCCGCATTGCCGGCCTGCACGATATCCGAGCGGTCGTGGCCGGCGAGCAGCGCCGCATCGATCGCCGCCTGCGGCCTGACCTCGGAAATGGCGCCGATCCGCATGCCCGGCATCAGCGCGACCTGGACGACGATGTCGGTGCCCATCTGCCCGGCGCCGGCAAGCCCGATGGTGATCGGTCCCTGCTGTTCAGCGCGCTGCAAAAGTTCCGCTGCAAATTGCGGATGGGCCATGTCGCTTCCTCCAGTTCCTGACGCGCCGCAGCGTCGAAGCCATCATTTTGAACATTCCTATTTCCAAATGAAAAATATTTCAACCGGCAATTCGGTACCCGTTGTTCCCGACCTGCTTGGCGCGCCCTTCCTCGAGGTCGGCAGCTGATAGACTGGCATGCGCCGAGTATGCCGGCTGGCGCTCTCTGTTGCGCGGCTTCGTCGTTAGCTATTGGCGCAGCGGCCCTCGCCGCCTGCATAGATCACCGCCTTCTGCGCCCTAGCTGCCCGCGCAGCCAAGTCGCAAGCCAGGGCTCGAACAAAAATTAAATCACAGAATGTTTGCGGGGACGTCGATGCCGAGGCCCGGCCCGTCCGGGATGCCATGCGGCCTCCCGCAACCGGCGGCTTGTTCGATGCGGTGCGCACCGTCACCCATTCGTGGAAGGCAATGGCGTGCAGCCGGCGCTCCTCCGGCGTCGACAGCGACAGATGCGCCATGGCTGATGTGTCGATCTCGGCGCCGCCGGTGTCCTCGACGGTGATCATGAAACCAAGATCGACGGCAAGGTCGCGGATCTGCCGCGTCCTGGTCACGCCGCCGAGCCGCGAGATTTTCAGCATCAGCCCGTCGGCCGCCCCCTGGCGGTGGATGTCGAGCATGTCGTCCAGCGAGGTGACGGATTCGTCGAGCACCATCGGCTTGTCGAGCGAGCGGCGCACCGACATGCATTCGTCGATCGTGGTGCAGGGCTGCTCGAACGTGTAGTCGATGGCGCGCGTCGCGTCGCCGAACTGGCGCGCCTGATAGGGCGTCCAGCCGGCATTGGCGTCGCAGAAGATGACGGTGCCCTTCGGCACCGAAGCGGCGACTGCGGTGACGCGCTCGATGTCGTCATGGACGTTGCCGCCGACCTTGACCTGCAACCGGTGAAACCCGTCTTTGACGATGCGCTTGGCCAGTGCGGCCATCGCGTCGACGGTGCTATGGGTGACGACCTTGTAGAGTTCCGCCGTCTCGCTCTCGCGCCCGCCGAGCAGCGTCACCAGCGGCACCTCGGCGGCGTGCCGCGAGATCCGAGCAGGCCATGTCGAGCGCCGACTTGATGTAGGGATGGCCCTTGAACACCGTGTCCATCAGCCTGCCGATACTGGCCAAGGCGCGAGGATCGTGGCCGAGCAGATGCGGGGCAATTTCGATGACGCCGGCTCGAGTGCCGGCCGCGAATGCCGGCGAGTAGAAATTGCCGAGCGGCGCCATCTCGCCCCAGCCGGTCAGCCCGTTGTCGCAGGTAATGGCGACGATCACCGCGTCGAATGCGTCGGCGACGCGCCCCTTGGACATGCGGTAGGGCCCGTCCACAAAGGGCTGCACGACATGGTAGGCCTTGATGGTTTTGATCCACAATTTTTCTATCCGTGGTTGCCGCCAACCTGCATCGTCCGGCCGGCTCAACTGCCGTCAGGCCGGTTGCGCGACAGGCCGGCGCGATCGGCCTTGGCGCCCCGGGAAGCACACTGTTCGAGGCTGCGCGCATAGGCAAGCAATTCTTCGAAGCTGTGCCGTTGTCGCCGGCCCGGCCGAACTGCTCAGCGAAACGGCGCCCTCGGCATAGCCGGGAGCGCCGTTGGACCGGGCCTGATGCGGGGGTATCAGGTGGCCGGTTTCTGTGACAGCGGCGAGACAGGCATTCCTGGGCCGATCTTCTGCAGATTGCCTGTTATCACCTGGTCGCCTTCCGCTACGCCGCTCGAGATCGCCACCAGATCGCCGTCGGTCGGCCCCAGCGAAACAATGCGCTGGTCGACAGTGTTGTCCTTGCCGACGACGTAGAGATACTTGCCGAGCTGGCTCGACCCCAACGCCGTCTGCGGCACCATCAGTGCATCGGGCTGCTGCTTGATGTGCAGCCTGACGCGAACATATTGGCCCGGCAGCAGCGTGAACTTGGCGTTGCCGATCGTCGCGCGTGCGGTGATGGTGCCGGTCGAGCGATCGACCGTGTTGTCGATGAAGGTGAGCTGACCTTTGTGGCGCGGTTCGGTATCGCCGGGAAGCAGGACGTCGACATCGATGGGTCCCGCCGCGCGGGCCTCCTCGATCTGCGCCAGATCCGTTTCACTCGGATTGAAGGTGACATAGATCGGGTCGAGCTGCACCAGTGTGTTGAGCACCGTGCCGGCGACGCTGACCAGCGTTCCGACCGAGGCCTGGTTGCGGCCGACGCGCCCGGCGAACGGCGCCTTGATTTCCGAATAGCTCAGATTGAGCTCGGCGGTCCGCACCGCCGCCTGGTTGACGGCGAGCGAGGCCTGGGCCTCGCGCAAGCTGCTGGTGCGCTGGTCGAACGCATCCTTGGCGAGGTATCCGCTCTTGGCCAGCTCGGTGCCGCGACCAAGGCTGGAACGGGCATAGTCGAGCGTTGCTTCGTCGCGCTGGACCTGAGCCTTCGCCTGCTCGAGGGCAGCCTGGAAATCCTCTGGAGCGATCTTGTAGAGAAGCTCGCCCTTCTTGACATCGCTGCCGTCGGGCGCGACCTGCTCCTGCAGATAACCCGGCACACGCGATTGCATTGTGATGCTGCGGATCGGCTCGGTGCGGGCGGCATAGTCGAGATAGATCGGGATCGTCTTCTTGACGACGCTCACCACCGGCACCGGCATGACAAACGCTGCGGGCTCGGGCGCCGCGGTCTCAGGCGTTGCCGCCCCTGCCGTGCCGGCGTTGAGGCCGAAATTGCCCATGTCGAGCAAGTGGACGCTCACCATCGAGATCGCCCCCACGGCAACAGCCGCTCCCAACGCAATTTTCCATTTACGCATGATCAATTCTCCAATCCTATTCGGCCGCTTCGGCCAATCGCTCGAAGGCGGGTTCGGCAGTTGGTTCAGTCGGTTCGGCAACGGGTTCGCCCTTGCTGCGGCGCTCGCGCAGCTGCTCGATCACCGCGTAGAAGACCGGCACGAACACCAGTGACAGGATCGTCGCCGCGACCATGCCGCCAAAGACGGTGGTGCCGATCGACTGGCGGCTGGCTGCACCGGCACCTGTCGAGAACATCAGCGGCAGCACACCGAGGATGAACGCGAAAGCGGTCATCAGGATGGGCCGCAGCCGCAGGCGCGCCGCTTCCATTGCGGCGTCGACGATGCTGAGACCCTCCTCGCGCCGGCGCCGGGCAAACTCCACGATCAGAATGGCGTTCTTCGCCGCCAGCCCGATCAGCATGACGAAGCCGATCTGCGAATAGACGTCGATCTGCATGCCGCGCATCAACAGGGCGACAAACGCACCGAACAGGGCAAGCGGCACCGCGAGCAGAACCATGAAAGGCATGGCCCAGCTCTCATATTGGGCGGCGAGGATCAGGAAGACGAAGACCATGGCGAGGCCGAAGACAATCGAGGCGATCGAACCGGCCTTGAGCTCCTGATAGGTGATGCCCGTCCATTCGTAGCCGAAATCCTTCGGCAGCGCCGTGGCGGCGGCACGTTCCATCGCGGCGACCGCCTGGCCCGAGGAGAAGCCGGGTGCGGCACCGCCGTTGATCAGGGCCGACGCGTTGTTGTTGTAATGCGGAACGGTTTCCGGGCCGACGACAGGCACCAGCTTGCCGAGCGTGCTCAACGGCACCATGCCGCCGGAGGCATTGCGCACATAGAGCCGCGAAATGTCGGCAGCACCCGCACGCGCATCCTTGTCGGCCTGGATCGTCACCCGGAAGGTGCGGCCGAACAGGTTGAAATCGTTCACATAGAGCGAGCCGAGATAGATCTGCAGCGTGTTGAACACGTCAGGCAGGCTGAGGCCGAGCAGCTTCGCCTTGTTGCGGTCGAGGTCGTAGTTGAACTGCGGCGTCGAGGTCGAGAACGAGGAGAACAATTGCTGCGGGTTGAGCTCGGGCTGCTTGCGCGCTTCGGCCAGCACGGCTTGCGTCGCGTCGTTGAGCGCAGCGCTGCCGCGACCGGTCAGGTCCTCCACTTGGAATTCAAAACCGCCGGTCGTGCCGATGCCCGGGATCGAAGGCGGGTCGAAGCTCAGCGCGAACGCTTCTGGAAGTTCCATGAGCTTCGAGCGCACGTCGGCGACGAGCTTCGAGGCGCTCTGGTCAGGGCCGCGTTCGTCCCATGGTTTCAGGATGGCGAATTCCACCGCCGAGTTCGACTGGGCGGCACTGGTGAGGAAGTTCAAGCCGCTGATCGAGCCGACGATATCGACACCGGGCGTGTTCTGCAGGATGTCACGCGCTTTGCGGGCCACCGCGTCGGTGCGTTCCAGCGATGCCCCATCCGGCAACTGGATGACTACGAAGAAATAACCCTGATCCTCGACCGGAAGGAAGGTCGAGGGCAGCCGCTGCCAGACGAAATAGGTCGCGACAAGCCCGGCCGCGAATATGCCGAGCATGATCCAGCGCAGGCGGATGAGGAAGCGCACACCATGGGCATAGGCATGCGACAGCCGATCGAAGCCCGTGTTGAACCAGCGGAACAGCACGAACTGCGTTGCCGGGCGGTGGCGCAGGAAGGCGGCGCTGAGCGCCGGGGTGAGCGTCAGCGAGACGAAGGCGGAGATGCCGAACGAGATCGCCACCGTCAGCGCAAACTGGTTGTAGAGCCGGCCGGAAACGCCAGGTATGAAGGCGACCGGCACGAACACGGCCATCAGCACGGCGGTCGTGGCGATGATCGGGCCGGTGACCTCGGCCATCGCCGCGCGCGTCGCAGCCAGCGGTTTGAGGCCGGCCTCCAGCTGGCGTTCGACATTCTCGACGACGACGATCGCGTCATCGACCACGAGGCCGATCGCCAGCACCATGCCGAGCAGGCTGAGCATGTTCAGCGAGAAGCCGAACATGTACATGACGACGAGCGTCGCCACCAGCGACACCGGAATCGCAATCGTCGGGATGATTGTGGTGCGCCAGCTCTGCAGGAAGATGAACACCACCGCGACAACCAGGACCAGTGCCTCGCCGAGCGTGACCAGCACGTCGTGCATCGACGCCGAAACGAAACGTGTCGTATCGTAATGCATGGCGTAGCTGACGCCCTTGGGGAAGCGGGCCGACAGTTCCTGCATCTTGTCCTTGACGCGCTGCTGCAGATCGAGGGCGTTCGAGCCCGGCATCTGGTAGACCGCGAGCACCACGGTCGGGTCCTCGCCGAAGAACGCCGACGACGAATATTGCAGGGCGCCGAGTTCGATGCGCGCAACGTCGCGCAACCGCACCAGCGAACCGTTCGCGGCATCGGCGCGCACGATGATATCGCCGAATTCCTTGGGATCGCTCAGCCGGCCGACGGCGTTGACCTGCATTTCGAAAGCAGTGCCGGCCGGCGCCGGCGACTGCCCGATCTTGCCGGCCGCGACCTGAACATTCTGCTCGGCAATGGCGTTTTGGACATCGACGGCGGTGATGCCGAGATTGGCGAGCTTGTCGGGATCGAGCCATACGCGCATCGAATAGCGCCGCTCGCCGAAGATCTGCACGTCGCCGACGCCGGGCAGGCGCTTCAGCGGGTCGACCACTTGCAGGTAGGCGAGGTTGCTGAGCGCGACCGGATCGACAGAGCCGTCGGGCGAGGTGAGGTTGACGATCAGGACGAAGTTCGGGTTCTGCTTCTTGATCGTCACGCCGCCCTGGTTGACGATGGCAGGCAACGAGGACGCCGCCTGCGACACGCGGTTCTGCACGTCGACGGCGGCGGTGCTCAGGTCGTAGCCGACCTCGAAGGTGACGGTGATCGTCGAGGAGCCGTCATTGGAGCTCGAAGACGACATGTAGGTCATGCCTTGAACGCCGTTGATCTGCTGTTCGAGCGGCGTCGTGACGGTGTCGGCCACGACCTGCGCACTGGCGCCCGGATAGTTGGCGCTGACCACCACCTGAGGCGGCGTGATGTCGGGAAACTGCGAGACAGGCAGCAGGAAATAGCAGATCGTCCCGGCGAGCACCATGATGATGGCGATCGACGATGCGAAGATCGGACGGTGGATGAAGAAATTTACCATGACACGCACGCCTCGCCCGATGCCTGGCCAAAGGCCTTGGCGACTCTTGACAGCCGCCGGCTGCGGCTTTGCCCGGGAACTTCCAGGAAACGAGGCGGCGCCTTGCGGCCGCGGCCTTGCGCATCCGCAAGGCTACGCAGCATCGTCTCGAAAGCGTGCGGGTCGACACGGTCGGCTTTCATCAGCATCCGGATCATCGGATCCTTCACAACTTCGTCGATCGTCAAATCTTTGCGCTGCGACATCGTAGCGGCTCCTGGCTTGGCGATTTGCAGCGTAAGCCGCCGCAGATCGGGTGGTCTTCCTGTTCGCGGCCAAAGTCGCCTGGGGCGCAGTTTCATGCCTGGGCCGATTTGGCGGAGGCTGTTGACAGGCGCCTGCGAGATTGACACGAGGCAATGGGGGTGTTACCAGTAAGTAACATCTAGAAGTTACAGACCGGTAACACCCTAGTCAAGAGGTGTACCGAGGGATTTTTCGGAAACCCCGGAAACCAAGGAGGTTTTGATGGAAGACGGCACTGCGGAACGCATCCGCCCCCGGGATCGCATCCTGGAGACGGCACGGGATATGTTCCACAAGCATGGCATCAAGGGCGTCGGTGTCGACGCGATCACTGAGGCCGCCGGTACCAACAAGATGACGCTCTACCGTCATTTCGAGTCCAAGGACGATCTGGTCATCGAGTGCCTGCGGGCGACCGCATGCAGCGCCAACGCGATGTGGCAAAAGTTCGAGGCGGAGCATCCGGGCGACAAGCTTGCGCAACTGCATGCCTGGGTCCGGATGGCAGCCGATTGCCTGATGATGGACGGCCGCGGTTGCGACATGGCCAACGCCGCCATCGAGTTGAGCGAGACCGACCATCCGGCCCGTCGTGTAATCAAGGAACTCAAGCAGGCTCAGCGCGACCGTCTCGTCGGCCTGTGTCGGGATGCCGGCATCGGCCAGGCAGAGCTTCTCGCCGATACATTGTCGCTGCTGCTTGAAGGCGCCCGTGTCAGCCTTCAAAGCGTCGGAGCCGAAGGCCCCAGCGCGCAGTTTGTCCGCATGGCGGAAGGCCTGATCACCTCGTTCAGGGCCAGATAGTCTCGCAAGCGGAGAAACGATCGGTGGTGTGTTCATTGCGAGCCGCGCCGCGAGTGCTCTTTTGCCTTGGGATGTGCTGTCATCTCACGTCTCCGTTGCCGGTCTGCCGTCGCGCTCTTGCGCGCTGCGGTCGCTGCTGGTTGTGAGCAGGCTAGGCCCGATGGCGAACTGGTGAGAGTGACAAGTGTGGCGGGATTCCGATGGGGCTGCGGCGCTGCCCGAACCGGCCGATGGCGATAGCCGCCGCCTTGCCCGAGACCCCAGAACAAAAAAAGCCCGCTGCCGGGAGGAGGTGGCAGCGGGCTCGATTTCGAATACGGCACGGGAGGAGGTGCGCCGCACTCAGCGTCGGCATCGCATCTGGGAGGAGTAGATGGCCGACACCTGCGAAACTAGCGATTGCCCAATGATTCGGCAATAGCAAAAGATGCATAGCAGATGTGCAGATTCGCGGTATCAACCGAATTTTAACCATCGGGGCAAGTGACCGTGGCGGTTGCGCGGCATCACTGGACGGGCACGTTTTCCTTGAAGATAAGGCGCGGTTCGATGAATTTCCGCGTCAGATAAGGCGCCGAGGAAGCGATCGAGCCGAGCAGGCGAATGACCGATTGCTCGGCGATCAGCCGTGCATTCTGGTCGATGACGACATCGAGCAGATCGTCGACGAGATAGCCGCGTGTCGCTCTTGTCAGGTCGTGACAGATGAACACCGGCTTCCTTTGCGGTTTGGCTTCCAGCAGCGCTTTCGCTACGCCCGAGCGTCCGGCGCCGACGCAATAGATGCCGAGCAGTTCCGGCTCGTTGTGCAGCGCCTTCATCGTCGCCGTGTAGCTGATACCAGGCTCGTCGTTGATCTCGACGGCGCTGGTCACGGTCAAATTGCGGAACTCCTCGCTGAGCACCGAGCGAAAGCCCATTTCGCGTTCTTCATGCCCGCGATAGGAGCGTGACCCGACGATCATCGCCAGATGGCCCGTGCGACCGCCCAGGAAACGTCCCATCAAAAGGGCTGCGGTGCGCCCGGCGACACGGTTGTCGATGCCGACATAGGCCGATCGCGGCGCGCCCGGAACGTCCGACACCAGCGTGACCAGGCGGATGCCGGCTTCGACGATCTCGCGCAGGATGTTGCGCGTTCTCGGGTGATCGATGGCGATGACGCCGACGCCGTCTGCCTTGAGCGAAAGGTTTTCGACGGCCGCCTGCAACGCGTTCGGCGAGATGCCGGCGAGCTTGTGGATCCGGCAGGAGGCGACAAGCGGCAGGCGTGCGGCATAGTCCTCGATATGATTTGCCAGATCCGTCATGAAGGCATTCGAGCCGATCGGCAGGAAGAACTCGAGATGCGCCGGCCGCGAGGGCAGCGTGACCTGATCCACGACCGGCAAATAGCCAAGCTGCTTGGCCGCCTCCATTACCCGCTGCCGGTTGGCGGCGCTGGCGCCCGGCCGGTTGTTCAGCACCCGGTCGACCGTCGCGGTCGACAGCCCGCAGCTTCTGGCGATGTCCGCAACGGTGGCTTTCATAGTCGCAGTCATAGGAGCCGATGTGATCCTGTACCAGAGATACGGCCAACCCGGCTTCCAACTGGCCACTCAGCCTTGTGGTTGCTTCCCCTGGACGATGGCGTCGCGGATCTCCTTGTCGGACATGCCGGTGATGATCCGTTCGACTTCCGCGACGTCGGTGTTCTTCGGGTCGATATCGTCGGCAACCACCTTGCCGCGGCGCATGACGACGATGCGGTCGACCACCTGGAAGACGTGATGGATGTTGTGGGCGATGAAGATGCAGGAATGGCCCGAATCGCGGGCGCTGCGCACGAAGCTCAGCACACCTTGCGTCTCGGCGACGCCGAGATTGTTGGTCGGCTCGTCGAGGATGATGAGGTCGCTGTCGAAATGCATGGCGCGCGCGATCGCCACTGCCTGCCGCTCGCCGCCGGAGAGCGAGCCGATTGGTGTGGTCGGCGGGATGTTCTTCGAGATGCCGACCTGCTTGAGCAGATCGCGGGCGACCACGTTCATCGCCTCCTGGTCCATACGGTTGAGGAAACGCGGCGGCTTGATCGGCTCGCGCCCGAGGAACAGGTTGCGCGCGATCGACAATTGCGTGACCAGTGCGGAGTCCTGGTAGATCGTCTCGATGCCGTGGGCGATGGCGTCGCTGGTGCTGCGCAAGTCCACCTTCTTGCCGCGGATGAAGATGTCGCCGCTGGTCAGCGGGACCGCACCCGACAAGACCTTGATCAGCGTCGACTTGCCGGCGCCATTGTCGCCGAGCAGACCGACGATCTCCCTTTCATTGACATGGAAATTGGCGTCCACCAGCGCCTGCACGCGCCCGTAGTGCTTGCGGATGTTTTCCATGCGGACAAGCGGCTCAGTCATGGTTCAAGTTCCCGCCTGATGCCGGCGTTCCAGCCATGAGTGGAGCGCCATCATGCCGAGGATGATCGCGCCGATGAAGATGTTGTAGGCAAGCCCAGGCACCCCGATCAGCACGATGCCGTTGCGCATCACGCGCAGGATCAGGATGCCGAGCACGGTACCGATGATGGTGCCACGTCCGCCGGTCAGCGCCGTGCCGCCGATCACCACCATGGCGATGACTTCGAGCTCGTAGCCGGTGCCGCTGTTCGGGTTGGCCGCCGAAGTGCGCAGCGAGCTGATGACGCCGGCAAGCGAAGCCATGATCGACGACAGGATGAACAGGCCGATCTTGACGCCGCTGACATTGACGCCGCGCGCCCTTGCCGCATTGGGGTTTCCGCCGGCCGCCTGGATCCAGTTGCCGGTCCGGCTCTGCGTCAGCACGTAGCCGAGTGCAATCGCGGCTGCGATGAACCAGAACAGCGACATGTAAATACGGAACGGTCCGATGAAGAAATCGCCGACCAGCGCCTCGGCGAGCCAGCTGCCTTCGGCGCTCCAGGTGCGTTGCGGAAATCCGCTGGTGACGAACAGAGCGGTGCCGCGCACGACCAGCAGCATGCCGAGCGTCACCAGGAAGGACGGTATCTTGAGTTGCGTCACGAACCAGCCATTGACCAGGCCGATGAAGGCGGCAACCAGCAAGGCCACGATAAAGCCGGCTTCCAGCGAGGTGAGGCCGCTGTTGAAGAGCGTCCACATCAAGACGGGCGAGAAACCGAACAGCGATCCGACCGAGAGGTCGAATTCGCCTGAAGTCATCAACAGCGTCATCGCCAGCGCGATCAGGCCGAGCTCAACCGTGAAGGCCAGTATGTTGCTGATGTTCTGCGGCGACAGGAAGTCGTGGTTGAACCCCCAGAACACGACGAGCTCGACGACGAGCAGCACGAAGGGCCCGAATTCCGGCCTGGCGATCGAGCGTTGGATGATGGAACCGTTTTCCACGTTGGACCCGCGACATGGTTGGGACTGGCCAAGCCCGAAACCGCATGAGGCGGTTCGAGGCTCAGCGGGATGATGGGGATGATCGTGGCAGCGTGCCGCGACCGTCCCGATCGCGGTTTTATTTGCCGGACAGGATGTCGTCGTAGACCTGCGCGGTGTCCTTTTCGTAGAGCGCGCCTGTGATCACGTCGAAGCCGGGCGGAATGCCGCTAGCGGCCATGTTGGCGATCGAAAGCGCCACATAGCTGGTCGCCTGCGGATCCTGCCACTGCGCGGCATTGACGTAGCCGGTCAGCACCTCCTGGGTGGTGTCGAGCGAGTTGCCCCAGCCGACGACCGGGATTTCACCCGGCTTGATGCCGGCCTGGTCGAACACCCGCTCAATCGAGCCGGTCACCAGGTCGCCGAGACCGATGATCGCCTTGACCTTGGCCCTGTTGGCGGTGAGGTAGTCGACCATGCGGTTGATTGCTTCGGCCTGGTCGAGCGTGGCTTCGGTGATTTCATAGGTGATGCCGAGCGGCTCGAAGACGCTCTTGATGCCTTCTCCTTCCTGGACGCCATAGGTGGCGCCCGGGATTTCGACCGGCATCCAGACGAAATCACCCTTCTTCACCAGTCCCTTGTCGACCAGATACTGAGCCCAGTTCTTGCCGAAGGTGACGTTGTCGCCGCCGACATAGGCGTTGAAGTCCGCCTTCGGATCGGGCGTGTTGAAGTTGATGATCGGGATGTTTGCCGCTCGCGCCTCCTTGACGAGCTCGATAAGGCTGCCCGGGTCAGGGCTGGTGGTGGTGATGCCGTCGGCCTTTGCCGCGATGGCGGCGCGAACAGCCTCCTGCTGGGACGACACGTCGCCATTGTGGAACGAGGTGTTGACGGTGTTGCCGGTGTCCGTCGCCCATTGCTTGGCGCCGGCGAGGAAATAGGTCCAGACCGGGTCGGCCGGGCCGCCATGCGAAATCCAGTAGAAGGTCTTGGCCTGTGCCGCCGCCGGAATCGCCAGCGCCACGATCAAGCCGAATACAAATAGTCGTAGCCTCGTCAGCATTTGATTTCCTCCCATTTTTAAAACGTCCTCCAGCTCCGGCGACGATCACGGCAAGCCTGACCGTATTCTTGCCAGCGGCGATCTGGATGCATCAGAGCATCCGCTTTTTCGATCAATGGCAAGCCTCCATTTGCCAGTGGTAGTTGGCGCACGACGACGCGCCATCAGCCATCCCATCAGATTGCATCAGTTTGGCTGATATCTTTTGGGGCAAGCGGTACTCGGCGCCGAAGACGAGGCGCAGGCGGGACGGAAGCTAGATGAGGTCGGCCCTGGCAAGGTCGCGCATGAGATGGCTGGCGCCATAGGTCCAGTGGGGACAGTCGGGCGACAGCCGCACTCGGTTGACCAGAGCGCCGAATTTCTCCGAGGAGATGGTGACGATGTCGCCGACCTTGTGGGTAAAACCCTTGCCCTTTTCGCCGCGATCCTTGGACGGCACGAACATGGTGCCGAGATAGAGCGCCAGCCCGTCGGGGTATTGGTGATGCGGCCCCATGGCGGCGGCGACCAGTTCTTCGGGCGAGCGGCTGATCTCGGCCATCGAACTGGCGCCTTCCAGCGAAAAGCCGTCCTCGCCCTCGACCTTCAGCCGCACGGTGGCCTGCTTCACGTCATCGATGGAGAAGACATCGTAGAACAGCCGGATGAACGGGCCGAGCGCGGCCGAGGCGTTGTTGTCCTTGGCCTTGCCGAGCAACAGCGCCGAGCGCCCTTCGACGTCGCGCAGATTGACGTCGTTGCCGAGCGTGGCGCCGACGATCTTGCCGCTGCTGGCGGCGATCATGGCGATCTCCGGCTCCGGATTGTTCCAGGTGGAGACCGGATGCAGGCCGACATCGGCGCCGAAGCCGACCGACGCCATCGGCTGGCATTTGGTGAAGATTTCGGCGTCGGGGCCGATGCCCACTTCCAGATATTGCGACCAGGCGCCGCGCTGGATCAGCTTGGCCTTGATTTCCATCGCCTCCGGCGAGCCGGGCTTAAGCTTCGACAGATCGTGGCCGATCAGCCCGGCAATGTCGGCGCGAATGGCGTCCGCCTTCTCGGCGGAGCCACGCGCCTGCTCCTCGATGACCCGTTCGAGCAGGCTGACGACGAAGGTGACGCCCGACGCCTTGACCGCTTGCAGGTCGACCGGAGAAAGCAGGATTGGTTTTTGCGGATCGCGCGCGGCCTGAAAGCTGTTGGCGGCGATCGCATCGAGCGATCCGATCGGTTCGCCCGCAGCGGCGTGGACGTAGCCTGCTGGGTCCGGCATCTCGCAGACGTCGCGCACGGTTGGTGCCATGCTCGAGGTGATGTCGAAGACCGTACCGCCGCGTACCGTGACCACCAGCGGATGGGACCTATCGCTTGTCCGGGCGCGGCCGATGAAGAGGCCCTCTTTGGGCAGGAGAGTGGTGTTCGTCATGGCTACGGTCCTCTGCTGTCTTGTTCTGTGCGACGGTCATCGCTGCCGGACCAATGGTTCACAAAGAGCCTGGCCAGCGGCGGCGGCACTTTCAACAAATTCCGGCCAAAGGTCTATCCCGCCCTCAAGGCAAGTTTTGTCATTCTGTCCGGGCAATCTCTGCGCCGCTGGACGGTAATTGACCTTGGGCGTGTCCCAACAGCGAAGCGGAGACGCGCTTTCAAGATCGTGAAATCATGACTAGGATTTTTCACGCTAGAACTGCATTCCAGGTGACCTTTGCCCGCACCGTTCTCCAATCCGATCTGGCAGAAGCCGCAATCAACCGCCGGGCTCCAATCGCTTTTTCCCGGCGGGCAACCTGTCGATATCGTTATCGTCGGTGGCGGGATCCTGGGTCTGTCGACAGCCTTGCATGCAGCCCGATTCGGCCTTGCCGTGCAGGTGCTGGAAGCCGGCGAGATCGGCCAGGGCGCATCGGGCCTGAATGGCGGCCAGGTGATCCCCGGCCTGAAATATGATCCGGAATGGCTGCTGGAGCATTTTGGCCCCGAACGCGGCGAGACCCTCGTCAATTTTGCAGCCTCGACGGCGGACGCCGTCTTCGAATTGATCCGCGACGAGAAACTGGCGGTGCCGTTCGTTCGCAACGGCTGGATCCAGGCAGCGCACACCGAGACGGCGCTGAAGGCGGCGGCGAACAGGGACCGGCAGTGGCGGAACCGCGGCGCCGATGTCCGGCTTCTGAGCCAGACCGAGATCGCCGCGTTGACCGGCGCGCAGGGCTATCTCGGCGGCTGGCTCGACCGCCGCGCCGGCGTGATTGATCCGCTTGCCTATACGTCGGAACTGGCACGGATCGCGTCGGCCGCGGGCGTGAAGATCGCCGAGCACCAGAAGGTGGTGCGCCTCGATAAGAACGCCGGCCTTTGGCGTATCTCGACGGAGGGCGGCGCCGAATTGCAGGCGAAGGCGGTCATTCTGGCGACGAACGCCTATACCGGCGATCTGCTCCCCGGTCTCGCGGAGACGATCGTTCCGCTGCACTCCTTCCAGATCGCGACAGCGCCGCTGCCGGCCGATATGGCGGCCGAGATTCTGCCGGAGGGGCAGGCGGTATCGGACTCGCGCCGCATCCTCGTTTATTACCGCAAGAGTACCGACGGGCGGCTGGTGCTTGGCGGGCGCGGCCGGATGGCGCTGCCGACCAGCGAAGGTGACTGGGCGCATCTCGAGCGCGCGCTGCTGCGGCTCTATCCCGCGCTACCCGGCGTCGGCATCGAAAAGCGCTGGTTTGGCCGGGTGGCGATGACGCCGGATCACCTCCCGCATATTCACGAGCCCGAGCAGGGCCTGATGGCCGTGGTCGGCTGCCAGGGCCGTGGCGTCGGCCTGATGACCGCGCTTGGCGAGCGCATCGCTGGCTATCTAGCGAGCGGCGACGCCAGGCAATTGCCGTTCCCGGTCTCTCCGATCCGGCCGATCCCGTTCCACGCCTTTCGGCAGGTCGGCGTCGCCGCGACGATCGCCTGGTATCGTACGCTGGATGCATTCGAGCGCTGATTTCATATCGGCATAGGAATCAGCTTGACAGTTTCATGATTATGAAAAAGCTTTAGGGGATTTCAAAATCCGATAGGCATACGATGTCGACCATCGTTGCAAGGCAGCCACTGCCGGAGTCCCGGTCATCGACGCGTTTCCGGTTGGCCATGCTGCTGCCGGGCGGGCTGGTCACCTTCTTCCTGATCCTGTTTGCTCTCGTCCTGGTGCTTTTCCTCGCCTTTCGCGGCAATGACGGTTCGCTTCTGGGCGTCGGTTTCACCCTTGTGAATTTCATCACGGTGGCTTCCGATCCGCTGTACTGGACGGTGACGCTGCGCTCGCTGGCCATTGCCGGCCTGGTGACGCTGGCAACGGTCGTCACCGCTTATCCGGTTGCCTACTATCTTGCCTTCCACGCCGGCCGGCGGCGCGGGCTGCTGTTGTTTCTGGTGACGCTGCCGTTCTGGACCAGCTATCTCCTGCGCGTCTTCGCCTGGAAGATCGTGCTTGCCTATAATGGCGTGCTGAACTCGGCGCTCATCGAAAGCGGCATCTGGTCCGAGCCGACATTGGCGTTTCTCAACACGCCGGCCGCCGTCATCGTCACGCTGGCTCATGCCTATGCGCCATTCGCCATCCTGCCCATCTATGTGGCGCTGGACACGATCCCGAAATCGCTGCTCGAAGCCGCCTCCGATCTCGGCGCGAAGCCGTTCACCAGCTTCCGCCGCGTCGTGCTGCCGAACTCGATGGCGGGGGTGCTGGCGGCGGCTCTCGTCGTCTTCGTGCCGACGGTCGGCGACTATGTCACTCCGGCGCTGGTCGGCGGCCCTGCCAGCACCATGATCGGCTCGCTGATCCAAGCCCAGTTCGGCAAAGCCAATGACTGGCCGTTCGGCGCCGCACTCGCCGTCGCCGTCATGCTGGTCATCCTTGCCGTGGTGCTGGTGGTGCGTTCCGCCGATCGCAGATTTGGCAGCCGGACATGAACACGGCGCGTATCGATGCAAAGCAGGGCGGCGGTTGGCTCGGCGCCTATGTCCTTGCCTATCTGGTGTTCCTGTACTTGCCGATCCTGCTGATCCCGCTTTTCTCCTTCAACGATTCGATCCAGGCGGCGTTTCCGCTGCAAGGCTTCACGTTTGAATGGTACAAGACGCTGTCCGGCAATTCGGCGCTGTCCGGCGCCCTTGCCAACAGCCTCCTCATCGGTGCAATTGCCGCCACCGGTGCCACGCTCTGCGGCATCACCGTGTCCTACATGGATCTCTTCGGCCGTTCGCCGCTTGCCGCCACGATCAGCGCCATCGCGCGGCTGCCGATCCTGATCCCCGGCGTCATCGTCGGCATCTCGCTGCTGATCCTGGTCAACCTCATTGGCTTTGGACCGTCACGCACTGCCATCGTGCTCGGCCACATATTGGTGGCGCTGCCGACGACGGTGGTGATCATGAAAAGCCGCTTCGCCGCTATCCCCAAGACCATCCACGAGGCCGCGCTCGATCTCGGCGCGTCCGACTGGACGACGTTCAGGCGGGTCATGCTGCCGCTCAGCTTGCCGGCCATTGTGTCAGCGTTCATGCTGGCCTTCCTGACGTCCTTCGACGAGTTCATCGTCGCCTTCTTCCTCGCCGGCACCGAGCCGACCTTGCCGCTCTACATTTGGAGCCAGCTGCGTTTCCCGAAGTCGCTGCCCACCGTCATGGCATTGGGCACGGCCATCCTGGCCGTGTCCTTCGTCATCGCGGCAATTGCCGAAATCCTGCGCCATTGCGGGCTCGCCGCCGCTCAGCGGCCCGTACCCGCCAACCTGTCCAAACCAGAAGAAACCGAAAGAGGAGAACTGCAATGGCATTCGACCTGAAATCGATAAATCGCAAGACAGTCCAAGCCGGATTGGCAGCCTTCGCGCTGGCGCTTTCGTCGACCGTCGCGCTTGCGGCCGACAAGTTGCAATATTTCACCTGGTCGGGCTACGAACTTCCCGACTTCAACAAGAGCTTCCTCGCCGCACACCCCGATGGCGTCGAGGCCTCGATGTTCGGCGACGACGATGACGCCTTCACCAAGGTCAAGGCCGGTTTCCGTCCTGACGTCGCCCATCCCTGCTACGACAAGGTGGCGCGCTGGAACAAGGAAGGCCTGCTGCAGCCGATCGACACCAAGCGCATCAAGAATTGGGATTCGATCTTCCCAGTTTTCAAGAACCTGCCCGACCTGCAGGCCGGCGACGGCAAAGTCTGGATGGTGCCGTGGGACTGGGGCAACACCTCGATCCTCTACCGCACCGATCTGGTGAAGAACCCGGAACCGAGCTGGAACCTTTTGTGGGACAAGCAATATGCCGGGCGCATGGCGACGATCGACGCCGTCCACGATACGCCGGTGGTGGCGGCCCTTCTCGCCGGCGTCAATCCGTTCGACATGACGCCGGAACAGATGGAAAAGGTGGCTGAAAAACTGCGCGAGCAGCGCCCGCTGCTCTCCAACTACACTACCGACATGACCTCGGTCGAACAGGCGCTGGCGAGTGGCCAGTTGGTCGCCGCCATGACCTGGAACGCGTCGGCCACCTCGCTGAAGAAGCAGGGCGTGCCGGTCGAGTTTATGAAGCCCAGGGAAGGCATGCTGACCTGGGCCTGCGGCTTCGTCATGCTCAAGGACACCAAGAATGTCGACCTCGCCTATGATTTCATCAACAGCCGGCTGGAGACGGATTCGGGAAAATACCTGATTCAGGCCTATGGTTACGGCAGCTCGAACAGCTCGGCCTTCGCCGCGGTGCCGAAGGAGGAATTGGAAAAGCTGCAACTGCCGTCTGATCCGGAAGTGATGCTGAAGACCACCGTCTTCACCGGGCCGATGAAACAGAATGACGAACTCGCCAAGATGTTCGAGAAGGTCAAGGCAGGCGGCTGAACCTGGCCTTCCCTTCTCCCCTTTGTGGGAGAAGGTGGCCGAGTGGAGCTCGGTCGGATGAGGGGTGGTCCAGTTCGGCACAACCGAGCTCCGGCCAGCACCCTCAACCGTCTCGGCGCTGCGCGCCAAGCGCCGCTCCAGGATACCGAAAACGAGGTCGGGAAACAGATGGATATACTGGACAACGCGGCTGAAAAGCCGAAAGACGACGCCGATGTGCGGGTCGGCCGGCGCGTGCGGGCGCTCAGGCTGGAACGCAGTCTTTCGCTGGCCGAGCTTGCCGCCATGGCCGGCGTTTCGATCGGTGCTCTCAGCCAGATCGAGCGCGGCCTGTCCTCGCTTCGCGTCAAGGTGATCTGGCCGCTCGCCGCCGCTCTCGACATCGAGCCGTCGGCGCTGATCGCTGACGGCAACGATGCCGTCAGCGATCTCTATTGCGTGCGCGCCAACAGTCGGCGCCAGATCCCGGTGAAGTCGGAAGGCATTGCCAAGGCGCTGCTGTCGCCGCCGGCCGCTACGCTCAACGGCATGCTGGTGACGGTGGAAGCCGGCGGCGGCACCGTCGAAGCCTACGCCCATCCCGGCCACGAATTCGGTTTCGTCCTGTCGGGCGAAGTCGAACTCGTGATCGATTCAACCACCTACGGGCTGAAGACCGGCGACAGCTTCGCCTTCAAAAGCACCTTGCTGCATGCCTTCCGCAATCCGGGCGCCGAGCGCTGCCAGATCCTCTGGGTCAACACGACCAAGCCGTCCGAGGTTCGCGATGGCGCCTGATCCTCTGGTCCGGCTGGATGCGGTGTCGAAGATTTTCCCCGGCGGCATCGTCGGTCTCGACGCCGTCGATCTCGACATTGCCCGCGGCGAGTTCCTGACCTTGCTCGGCCCATCCGGCTGCGGCAAGACCACCAGCCTGCGGGTGATCGCAGGGTTCGAAAGCCCGTCGAGCGGACGGGTGCTGCTCGAAGGCCGAGACGTCACTTCGCTGCGGCCCTTCGACCGGCCGGTCAACACCGTGTTCCAGGACTATGCGCTGTTTCCGCACATGGACGTTGCCGAAAACGTCGGCTTCGGCCTGTCGCTGCGCAAGCTTTCCGGGGCAGAACAGGCAAAGCGCGTCGGCGAAGCGCTCGACATGGTTGGCCTTGCCGAGAAGCTCGGCGCCCGCGTGTCCGAATTGTCGGGCGGCCAGCGCCAGCGCGTCGCGCTCGCCCGTGCCATCGTCTGCGAACCGCGTGTACTGTTGCTCGACGAGCCGCTGTCGGCGCTCGACGCTCATCTGCGCGAACAGATGCAGGTCGAATTGAAGCGGCTGCAGTCGCGGCTCGGCACGACCTTCGTCATGGTCACCCACGACCAGACCGAGGCGCTGTCGATCTCCGATCGCATCGTCGTCATGAACAAGGGCGGCATCGAGCAAATCGCGCCGCCGGCCACGCTCTACGACCGGCCCGCCACCAAATTCGTCGCCAGTTTCATCGGCACGATGAACCTCCTGCAGTCGCGCTTTGTCGGCCGGGACGGCGATCGGTTGCGTTTCGCCGCCGGCGCCCTGCCGCTCGAAGCCACGTCGGAAACCGGCGAAGCGCCGGGAGAAGGCGCGGTGCGAACCATCGGCGTACGTCCGGAGGATCTGTTGGCGACGACCGAAGCAGCGACCGGCACCGCGCCGGTGCGGGTGAGCAGCATCGTCTTTCACGGTCGCACCTTGCGCCTGCACGCCGAATTGGGGCAGGGGATACCTGTGGTGATCGATGCGCCACGCCGGGCGGAAGGTTTTCAATTCAGCGTCGGCGATGTGGCGCATATCAGCCTGCGCCGCGGCGCTAACTGCCCTATGCTACCCGGCTAATCTGGATCCCCGTCCTATCCAGAAAACCGGAGGCACCACCCATGAGCAATCACCTGAACTTCTTCATCGACGGCAAATGGGTCGCGCCCGTGGTGCCGGCGACGCTGGATGTGATCGATCCGTCCACCGAAGAGGCCTACACCAAAATCTCCGTCGGCTCGAAGGCCGATGTGGATCGCGCCGTGGCGGCGGCGAAGGCGGCTTTTCCGGCCTTTTCGCAGGCCAGCAAGGCCGAGCGCCTGAAGCTGCTGAAGCGCGTCCTCGAAGTCTACAACGAGCGCTACGAGGATATCGCCCAGGCTGTCAGCCAGGAGATGGGCGCGCCGATCACCTGGGCGCGCCAGGCGCAGGCCTGGGCTGGCAGGGCGCATATGGAAGCTGCCATCAAGGCGCTGAAGGATTACGAATTCAGCGAGAAGCGCGGCACCACCATGGTGGTCAAGGAGCCGATCGGCGTCTGCGCGCTGATCACGCCGTGGAACTGGCCGCTCAACCAGATCGTCTGCAAGGTGGCGCCGGCGATCGCCGCCGGCTGCACCGTCGTGCTGAAGCCTTCCGAGATCGCGCCGATCAGCGGCATCGTCTTTTCGGAAGTGATGGCAGCGGCCGGCACGCCGAACGGGGTCTACAACATGGTCAACGGCACCGGTCCGGATGTCGGACAGGTCATGGCCGGCCATCCGGATGTCGACATGGTTTCCTTCACCGGCTCGACCCGGGCCGGCATCATCGTCGCCAAGACGGCGGCCGAGACGGTCAAGCGCGTGGCGCAGGAGCTGGGCGGCAAATCGCCCAACATCGTGCTTGCCGATGCCGACTTCGAGAAGGCCGTGCGCAAGGGCGTCAACGCCTGTTTCGGCAATAGCGGCCAGTCCTGCGATGCGCCGACGCGCATGCTGGTGCCGGCCGCCCGCCACGATGAGGCGCTGGCGATCGCCAAGAAGGCGGCCGAGGCGCACAAGGTCGGCGATCCGCGCTCGGAAGACACCAAGCTCGGGCCGGTGGTCAGCAATATCCAGTTCGAAAAGATCCAGCGGCTGATCGAGGCCGGCATCGCCGAGGGTGCAACGCTGGTCACCGGCGGTCCCGGCCGGCCGGAGCATCTTAAGCGCGGTTATTACGTGCGGCCGACCGTCTTCGGCCACGTCACGCCGGGCATGACCATCGAGAAGGAGGAGATTTTTGGGCCGGTGCTTTCGGTCATCTACTATGATGACGACGATGACGCGGTGAAGATTGCCAACGACACCGTCTATGGCCTCGCCGCCTACGTGCAATCAGGGGATATCGACCACGCGCGAAAGGTCGCCGGCCGCCTGCGCGCCGGACAGGTCTCGATCAACTATCCGGAGTGGGACACCTTCGCGCCGTTCGGCGGCTACAAGCAATCCGGCAACGGCCGCGAATATGCCGACTGGGCGATCCACGACTTCCTCGAGATCAAGGGCATCATCGGCTACGGCGCCTAGTGAAAGAACCCGCTCAGCCCTCCGTCCAGGAAGGACGCGCGGCGCTCTACAAGCCAGACTATTCGGCGGCTTCGCGGACAGGGATCAGGCGCCGCTCGACCTGCTGGAGATGCAGGCGCATCGCTGCTGCCGCGCCGCCGAGGTCACGCTCGGCGATCGCCTCGACGATCCGTTCATGGTCGGCAAAGCTGTGATGGTCTGCCGGAGGGCGGGCGCCTTCTGAACGAAGACGTCCCCAGACCACGGTGCGGCGCACCGCGTTCAGCACGTCGAACAGGCCGAGCAGCACATTGTTGCGGCTCGCCTGCGCAATCTGCCGGTGGAGCAGATTGTCGACATTCTCATATTGCCGCCATGTGACGGCTTCCCGCGTCTGCACCAGCGATTGCCGCATCGCGGCAATATCGGAAAGCGTGGCGTGCAGCGCCGCTTCGCGCGCAATCTCCGGCTCGAGGATGAGGCGCGCGCGCATCACATCGGCCGGATTGGTGCGTCCGGCGATTTCCGAAATGCCGATCGTCTCTTCGACCGGCCCGCTGCCGACGAAGGTGCCCCTGCCGACGTGACGCCAGATGCGGCCGTCCTTCTCGAGCACCGCCAGCGCCTTGCGCAGATCGCCGCGCGATACGCCGAGGCTCTCCGACAGTTCCCGCTCGGCAGGCAGCCGCGTCTCACCCGCATGGTCCATCTGGGCAAGATAGGCCTGCAGCTGAACCAGGGCGGCGTGGCCGCCATTGCCGGGATCGTCCATCAATTTAACCAATCCGCATATGATTTTCCTCTGCCGGTGTTAAAACGATTAGTGGAAACCGTCAACTGCCGAGTTTTCTTGATCGTCGTGCCCGATATGGCGCAGTTTCTTCTTGACCAATCTGCTCCATGGCCTTAACCAATCAAGGAAATGGTTGCAAAAAACGGGAGGAATGACAATGGCCGGCGTGTCCAGAATCCTTGCCACCGCTTTCGCCGCGGTCCTGGCATGTGCAGCGCCCTTGTCGGCCGCAAATGCGGGCGACATGCGCATCGCATTCGGCGACCTTCCCGGCATCGAGTCGGTCCAGACGCTCGCCGCGATAGAGCGGGCCAAGGAGCGCGGCGTGAATGTCGAGCTCATTGTTCTCAATGACGAGGATCTGGCTGCCCAGGCCATTGTCGGCGGCCAGGCCGATGTCGGCATTGGCGCGCCCTATACTTTGATCCAGAAGGTCGGCGTGCCGATCCGCATTTTCGCGCAGATATCGACGCTGCGCTTCTTTCCCGTCGTCAACAGCGAATTCTACAAGGAATGGAAGGATCTCGACGGGCAGGAGGTCGCCGTCCAGGCGCGCGGCTCCGGCACCGAGGCGGTCATGCTGCTGATGGCGAAAAATCACGGCATCAAGCTCGGCAATATCAGCTATGTCCCGGGTTCCGAGGTTCGCCGCAATGCGCTGCTCCAGGGCACCATCAAGGCGTCGATCGTCGATGCCGCCAACCGGCGCGCGCTCGAGGCCGAAGCCCCCGGCAAGTTCATCGTTCTGCCGGTCGAGGATCTCGGCGCCTCTGACGAAGCGCTTTTCGCGACCGCGGACTATCTGAAGAACAACGCCGCCGACGTCGACATCCTGGTCGAGGAACTGATGAAGACCGCGCGCGAGATCACCGAGAGCCCGGCGGTCGCCGTCGAGCTTCGCAACAAATACAAACTGCTGCCGGATCTCGGCGCTGAAGCCGACAGCGAAATCACCGAATACTACAAGGAAACCGCGGAAGCCGGCAGTCTTGCGCTGAACGGCGGCGGAGCCGACGCGGCCAAGGACGACTTTGCCTTCTTCAGCCTTGCCGGCCAGATCGAAGGCGATCCCGCCAGCCTCAAGGTCGAGGACTTCTGGGATGTCTCGGCAATCGACCGCGCCGTCGCCAAGCTCGGCAAGAAATAGGCGGCTGCCGGATGGCCGTAAGCGTCAGAACCGACGGCGAGGCTGCCGGCCTCGCTCCTCTTTCCAATCGCAGCGCAACGGGGGCTTCGTGGGACCAGCCGATCCTGCTCAGGCTTGTGTCGATCGCCCTGTTCGCGGGAATCTGGGAGGTGGCCGGTCGCATTCCGGTCAGCTTCGCCTTTCCGACTTTTTCCGACACGGTCGTCGCGTTTGCCGGACTGCTAGCCGACGGCAGCCTGGCGACCGCCTACCTTTCGACGCTGCAGCCGCTGGTGCTTGGCGTTGTCCTGTCGGCGTTCCTGGGTGTCGGCCTCGGCACGATCTGTGGCCTGTGGCGCACCGGCGAATGGCTGGTGATCCCTGTGTTCATCGTGCTTCAGGCAGCACCCGTCGCCGCCTTCATTCCGATGGTCACCTTTGTCTACGGAATAGGCATGACCGCCAAGACGCTCGCCGTCATGATCCTGGCGCTGCCGGTCATCGTGCTCAACACCTACAAGGCGGTGCGTAACGTCAACGAGTCGCTGCTGGTCATGTGCCGATCGTTCCTGGGCACCCGTTGGCAGACCGTCACGAAGATCATCCTTCCGGACGCCAGCCCGGTGATTTTTGCCGGCTTGCGCCTCGGAGTCGCTGCCGGCTTCGTCGGCGTGGTGCTCGCCGAACTGCTGATTACCCCGACAGGCATCGGCGACCTCATCACCTTCCACCGCTCGCGCGCAGACTACGCCGAGATGTACGCAACAATTGCCTCGATCATTGCGCTTTCCACCCTGACGCTCGTCTTTCTGCAGTGGGTGGAAGTCCGCGTTTTCAGGCCCGAGAGCCGAGGTGCTTAAGATGGGCGCGAGCGCACTGCGAAATGGACCGTCGCCGGTTCCCGCGCCGATCGATTCAATCGTGGAAGTGAGAGGAATTTCCAAGACCTACGGCAATGTCGAGGCGCTGCGCGGCATCGATCTCGACTTTCCCAGGGGTAAGCTGACCAGCCTTCTCGGACCCAGCGGTTGCGGAAAGACGACGCTGCTGAAGATCATAGCGGGGCTGATACGGGCCGATGGCGGCACCGTCGCGATCAACGGCAAACACGTCACCGCACCCGGCCCCGAACGCGCTTTCGTGTTCCAGGATTTTGCGCTGATGCCGTGGGCGACCGTGATGCGCAACGTGGCCTTCGGACTTGAATTGCGCGGCACCAACAAGGCCGAGCGCGAGGAGACCGCCCGACGCTACATCGCCGAGGTGGGGCTCGCCGGCTTCGAGGACAAATATCCGCATCAGCTCTCGGGCGGCATGCGCCAGCGTGTCGGCCTGGCGCGGGCGTTGTCGGTCGATGCCGATGTCCTGCTGCTCGATGAACCGTTTTCGGCGGTCGACGAGCAGAACCGGCGGAAGTTCCAGGAAGACCTGATCCGGCTGCGCACCAACCAGAACAAGACCTTCATCTTCGTGACCCACTCAATCGAGGAATCGGTCTACATCTCCGACCGCATCGTCTTGCTGTCGCCGAGACCCGGCCGGGTTTCGCAGATCATCGAACCGGAAATCGATCGCTCCGGCGACCCCGAGCGCATTCATCGCGACAGGTACTATCTCGATACCGTCGATGAGATCTGGCAGGGGCTGAAGCAATATGTGGAATAACCGGCCATGACCTTGTTTGGCTACCGTGTACCAATGATGGCGTCCCTGCTCGTCTGGTGCGTCGTATGGGAAGTCGTCGGCCGGCTCGACCTTGTCTTTCTGCTGCCGCCGTTTAGCGACGTGCTGGTTGCAGCGGTCAGTCTCGTGCAGACGCCGTCCTGGCAGAGCGCGACGGTCACGACCCTTCGTGCCTTCGCCATGGGCATGGCCCTGTCGATCGTTATCGGCGTGCCATTGGGCATCCTGATGGGACGCGTCAAGATCGCCGACGACCTGCTCGGCATGTGGGTCAACATCTTTTCAAGCGCACCGCTCTCGGCGATCGTCCCGGTGCTGATGATCCTGTTCGGCTTCGGCGAGAAGACGATCGTTGCGGCTGTGTTCCTGTTTGCGATCTGGATCGTCGCTCTCGACACCCGCGCCGGGGTCCGCCATATCTCGCCGTCGCTGATCGAGATGGCGCGTTCCTATGGCGCCTCGCGCCCGGCGCTCTATAGCAAGATCATCCTTTGGGCGGCACTTCCGGAAATCCTTGCCGGCATTCGCCTCGGCCTCATCCGCGGCGTCAAGGGCGTCGTCATCGGCCAGTTGCTCGTCGCCATCGTCGGCTACGGTGCGCTGTTCGAAACCTTCTCGCGAAACTTCCGCATGGCCGAATTCTGGGCCTTGACCATCATCCTTTTTGCCTTCGCCCTGCTGATCGCCGAACTGATCGAACGGGCCGAAGCCAAAGTCGAATACTACGCAGGAGCAAGACAGTGAGCATGCACGGCACGCCTTCAAGCTACGTCATCGAACCGACCGCAATCCCGAGCATCCCGGTGGCGGGAACCGACAAGATGTTTCCGGTGCACCGGGTCTATTGCGTCGGGCGCAACTATGCCGCGCATGCCGTCGAGATGGGGCACGATCCCGACAGGGAGCCGCCATTCTTCTTCCAGAAGAACCCCGACAACCTCGATACGACAGGAGAATTTCCGTACCCTCCGGCCTCCAACGATGTCCATCACGAGATCGAAATGATCGTGGCGCTGAAAAGCGGCGGTATCGACATCCCGGTCGAAAAGGCTCTGGACTGCGTGTTCGGTTATGGCGTAGGTCTCGACATGACGCGGCGCGATCTGCAAGGGAAGGCGAAGGACATGGGCCGTCCATGGGAGGTCGGCAAGGCTTTCGAGGCATCGGCGCCATGCACGCCACTGGTTCCGGCAAGCTCGACCGGCCATCCCAGCCAGGGCGCGATCTGGCTGGACGTCAATGGCCAGCGAAAACAGACCGGCGACCTCAACCAGATGATTTGGAAAGTTCCGGAAATGATCAGCTATCTCTCAGGTCTGTTCACGCTGAAGCCGGGGGACATCATTCTTTCCGGCACGCCGGCGGGCGTCGGCGCGGTCGTTCGCGGTGATGTCCTTCGCGGTCATGTCGATGGCGTCGGCGACCTAGAGGTTCGCGTTGTCTGAAGCGGCCTCGATCATTGAACGGCTTGCTGCCGGCGCCGACGATGCGCCGGCAATTTCGGCACCAGACAGGATCACGCTCAGCCATGGCGGACTGCGCCGCCTGATCTCCGAGACGGCAGCGCAATTGCATGCGCTGGGCCTCGGCCGTGGCGACCGGGTGGCCATCGTGCTGCCGAACGGGCCGGAGATGGCGACGGCCTTTGTCGCGGTGGCCGCAGTGGCGTCGACCGCGCCGCTCAATCCGGCCTACCGGGCCGACGAGCTCGATTTTTATCTCTCCGATATCGGCGCCAAGGCGATCCTCGTCGGCGAAGACGAAAGCGGCCCCGCGGTAACCGTGGCCGAGCGCCTCGGCATAGCGGTGCTCAGGCTCACAGCACTTCGTGACGCACCAGCCGGCAGTTTTGTGATCGAGGGCAAACCGGTTGGTCCGTCTGTTTCGCCCGGCCTGGCTGAAGACGGCGACATCGCGCTGTTGCTGCACACGTCCGGCACCACGTCACGACCCAAACTGGTGCCGCTCAGCCACGCCAATCTCGCCGCCTCGGCCGGTCATATCGGCGCGACGCTTTCTCTGACGGCCGGCGATCGTTGCCTCAACATCATGCCGCTGTTCCACATCCATGGGTTGATCGCGGCGGTGCTGACCTCGCTCGCCGCCGGCGGCAGCGTCTTCTGCACGCCAGGCTTCAACGCGCTGCGCTTCTTCCATTGGCTGAGCGAGGCGCGGCCGAGCTGGTACACGGCCGTGCCGACCATGCATCAGGCAATACTGCCGCGGGCGGCGCGCAATGCAGATGCATTGGCCGCAGCACCCCTCCGCTTCATCCGCTCGTCCTCGGCATCGCTGCCGCCGCAGGTGATGGCCGAGCTCGAAGCGACCTTCGGCTGTCCGGTGATCGAATCCTATGGGATGACCGAGGCCGCGCACCAGATGGCTTCGAACCGGCTGCCGCCGGGCCTGCGCAAGCCGGGCAGCGTCGGCGCCGCCGCCGGACCGGAGGTGGCGGTGATGGCGCCGGACGGGCGATTGCTGCAGCCCGGTGACACCGGCGAAATCGTCATTCGCGGGCCTAATGTCACCGCCGGCTACGAGAACAATCCGGACGCCAACGCCACGGCTTTTGCGCATGGCTGGTTTCATACCGGCGACCAGGGCGTGCTCGATGAAGACTTCTATCTGCGCGTCACCGGCCGGCTCAAGGAGATCATCAACCGCGGTGGCGAGAAGATCTCGCCGCTCGAGGTCGACGACGTGCTGATGGATCATCCGGCGGTGGCGCAGGTCGTCACCTTCGCCACGCCACACGACAAGCTCGGTGAGGAGGTCGCGGCTGCGATCGTGCTGCGCGAGGGCATGGCCGCGACCGAAGCCGACATCCGCCGCTTTGCCGCGACGCGGCTTGCCGATTTCAAGGTGCCGCGCATTGTCCTGATCCTGGACGAAATCCCGAAGGGCGCGACCGGCAAGCTGCAGCGCATCGGTCTGGCGACCAAACTGGGTCTCGTCAAACCCGGGCTTGGATAATGATGCGGATCAGCATTTTTGGCGCCGGCGCGATCGGCGGCTATCTCGCGGCCAAGCTTGCCATGGCCGGCCGGGTCGATCTGTCGATCGTGGCGCGCGGCGCGCATCTCGACGCGATCAGGGCGAACGGGCTTCGCCTGATCGAAGACGGTCAAGAAACCGTCGCCTCGGTCAGGGCCGCCGCGCAGCCGCAGCAGCTGGGCGTCCAGGACTATGTCGTGCTGGCGCTCAAGGCCCATTCGGTCGCACCTGCGCTCGACCAGATCGCGCCGCTGCTGGGCGAGGGGACCGCAGTCGTCACCATGCAGAATGGCGTGCCGTGGTGGTATTTCCACAGGATCGGCGGGCCGCTCGAAGGCACGCGGTTGCAAGCGGTGGATCCCGGCGGGATGATCTGGGACCGGCTTGGGCCGGATCGCGTCATCGGCTCGGTTGTCTATCCCGCGGCCGAGGTGGATGCGCCCGGCCTGGTCCGCCATATCGAGGGAAAGCGGTTCTCGCTCGGCGAGCCTTCGGGCCAGAAGAGCGAACGTGTCACTCGGCTTGCCGAGGAGATGGTTGCGGCCGGGCTGCAGGCGCCGGTTCGCGACGACATCCGCAGCGAGATTTGGGTGAAGCTGTGGGGCAATCTCTCCTTCAACCCGATTTCCGCGCTGACCGGCAGCTCGCTTGCGGCAATCGTCGCCGACGAGGCGACCCGCACGCTTGCCCGCGCCATGATGCTGGAGGCGCAGGCGATCGGCGAAAGCCTCGGCGTTCGTTTCCCGATCTCGGTCGACCGCCGCATCAAGGGCGCCGGTGACGTCGGCGAGCACAAGACCTCGATGCTGCAGGATCTCGAGCGCGGCCGTCCGATGGAGATCGACGCGCTGGTGACGGCGGTCCAGGAGCTCGGCCGACTGACTGGGCAACCGACGCCGACCATCGACAGCGTGCTGGCGCTGGTGCGCCGCCTTGCCGTCGAGCGCGGCTGCTATCTGACATGAGACACGTTTATCAGGCGCTCGCCTTAAGGAGGTGAGCGGAATGCCCTTGCGAAGAAAGAAGCTTCACGGCCTTTTTGTCAAAGGAAACGAAGACTTCCCCGCCCAGCCAGCGACCATCATAGGAAATCACCCCATCAGCAAAATCACCACCAGCATCAAGGACCGCCAGACCAGCTTCAACTGCGGGCCGATTGACCACGACATTTTCCGTGTTCAGCAGGGCACGGATCGCGGCGGAAATGTCATCACAGGCGGTCCCGTATTGGCGCGCCAAGACCCAGGTGAATTCACAGAGGGATTGTAAGCTTACCGCCACGATTTCAGCACTTGCCAGCAATTCGACAGCGGCACTCGCCTGCCTGGCATCGTCAGCCACATAGGCGCGGAGCAGAACATTCGTATCAGCCGTGATCTTCATTCCTTGCCGGCCCCGGCGGCCGCACCAGCCTCGGCAATTGCCTCATTGATTTCCTCAATGGTGAGAACCTGGCCATTCGTCTTGCCTTTCAGGAAGCCATGAAGGTCCCGGAACGATCCCTTCGGCCGCGATGCCTTTAGCTCTGCCCGGCCATCCGGCAGCAAATCCAGTTCGATTTTTTCTCCCGGCTTGATGCCGAGGTGTTGCAGCACGTCTTTCCGAAAAGTGACTTGCCCCCGTGCCGTTACGGTCAGTGTCGTCATTGGCAGCATCTCCTGATTGGAAGCGAATGTAATGCAAAAGTGCATTACATTCAAGCGCCGGCCCCAGCCGACTCGATCTCCACTTGACTCTCCAATTTGTTCCTGTTTTGTTTCACGCCTTCGTCGCGTCCAAAGTGCTTTAGGGGCACGCGATATTCATCCTGACATGGGTTGTCAGCTATCGAGCGGACCGCCAGTGGCAGGTTAGCAAACAGTTCCCTACTTGGAACGCGTCTGAACAGGAGGAACACCCATGACTACCGCGGAAATTGCAGAGGATTTCACAGAGCTGCTCAAGCAGGGTCAGAACGATGTTGCGGCTGAGAAGTACAACGCCGACGACATTGTTAGTTACGAAGCAATGGAAGGGCCGATGGCGGTCTGCAATGGCAAGCAGGCCGTGAAGCAGAAGGGCCAGTGGTGGGAGGAGAACAACGAAGTTCATGGCGGCTCGGTCGAGGGTCCATATGTCAACGGCGACCAGTTCGCAGTGCGCTTCAAGTTTGACATAACGCCCAAGGCTACCGGCGAGCGTGTCAGCATCGACGAGGTTGGTCTGTACACGGTCAAGAACGGCAAAATTGCCGAAGAGCGCTTCTATTATTGAGGCTGAACCGGTTCTTGGAGCCTGATCACTTAGCTGCATGGTTTGAAAATCAGGCATGGCGGCCAGGACAATGCCGTGGCCGCCATGTGAGCACCTCAAATCCCCTTCACATATGCCGCAAGCTGGTCGGCCACGGTGCCCCAGCCGTCGAAGAATCCCATTTCCTCGTGGTTCTTTCGTGTCGCTTCATCCCGGTGGATGGCGGTCGCGGTGTAGCGCGTCGCCTTGCCTTCCGGCTGCAACGATATCACCGCTGTGATAAATGGGTCTCCTGACGGCCGATAGCCGGGCAGCAACGCATCGGTCCACACCAGCCGCTCGTTGGGCACGATGTCGAGATAGCAGCAATGCCGGTCGTTGACCTCCTTGCCATCAGGCGACTGCATGCGGGTCCTGAACAGGCCGCCGGGTCTAAGATCGATCTCGCAATCGGAAACGATCCACGGCTTTGGTGTGAACCATTGCCGAACATGCTCGGGCGTCGTCCAGGCTGTCCACAAAAGCTCGCGCGGCGCGTCAATGATGCGTTCAAGGACGAGGTCGAGTTTGGGGTCGGGTTTCAACAGCAGGGTCGAACTCATTTGTCTTTCTCCTTGAGTTTTAGGACGTAGTCGTCGAATTGATCGAGGCGGCGTTCCCAAAGCGCGCGTTGCTCGGCCAGCCAGTTTTCCGCGAGCTTCAGCGGCTCAGGCGCGAGTTGGTAGGTCCTGATGCGGCCAGTCTTTTGCGAGCGCACCAGCCCGCAGCCTTCCAGAACTTTCAGGTGTTCAATGAAGGAGGGCAGCGCCATGCCGAACGGCTGGGCAAGCTCGCTGACCGAGGCGGGGCTTCTGTTCAGCCGCTCGACAACACGGCGGCGCGTCGGATCGGCAAGCGCCCGGAAGATGCCGTCGATCGGCGGGATGTTCGAACTTGCGGTCTGCGGGATTGTTGCGGCGGTCATGTCTTCCTCGTGCCACTGCGCATGGCAAAGATGTTCGGAAGATACTTAGGAAAATTCCTTAGTTTTAGCAAGCCCAAAAAATTAAGGATGCCGGCCTGATCGCTGGCAAAGGGAGAGACGCGGTTTTAGGGTGCCGTCAGATTTGAATTTCTATCCGTCCGAGGGACCATCATTATGACGATCACAATGTACGGCATCACCAATTGCGACACGATCAAAAAGGCGCGCATCTGGCTGGAAAGCCACGATGTCGCCTATCGTTTTCACGATTACAGGGTCGAGGGGCTGGAGGCGGATAGGCTCGACGGCTGGTCCGGCAAGGTCGGCTGGGAAATCCTGCTCAACAAGTCGAGCACGACGTTTCGCGAACTGTCGGACACGGACAGGCTGAGCCTCGACGAGAGGAAGGCCAAGGCGCTGATGCTGGCCAAACCGACGATGATCAAGCGGCCGGTCCTCGATCTTGGCGATCGTATCCTCGTCGGCTTCAAGCCTGATGTCTATCAGCAGGCGCTGGGCGGGTTGAAGTAGCCGGACGGGATGCTTTTCACGCTCCGGCTCGCCAGGCGAATCGGGTCGCGGAAAAGACCTTGGCCTGCCTGGCCGAGAGCGCGTCCCACGCTGCGCGGCAGCCGGGGTCCGGCTCGATTGTCTCGGCGATGCTCGTCATCGCATCCGCAGCCTCGGCAAAACCCTCGAACCATCCGATGCCGACCGCCGCGCTGATCGCTGCACCGAGCGACGAGGCTTCGGCATTGTGACCCTTATGGATCGCGATCCCGGTTGCGTCCGCGATCATCTTTGTCCAAAGCTTGCTGTTGGCGCCGCCGCCGATCGCCACCATTTGCGCCGGCGAAAGACCATGGCTGCGCATCTCTTCAAGAGCCCGGGCGGTTTGCAGCGTCATTGCCTCGAGCCCTGCACGATAAAAATGACCGAGCGTGTGCGAGGGGTGCATGCCGATGAAGCTGGCGCGTGCGCTCGGATCCCAATGCGGGTCCATGCAGCCGACCAGGGTGGTGCCGGCGAGAAGTCCGTCCGAGCCGATCGGCACGGCCGCCGCTTCCCTTTCGAGGCGGTCGAAGATCGCCGGATCGGAGCGCCCGCCGGCAAACATGTCGACGAACCAGTTGACGTAATAGACACCCGCCCGCTGCACGGCCTCGAGGAAATAGCCATCGCCGGTTGGCGAGGTCATGGTGCGCCAGAAGGCGCCGACCACCGGTTCTGGCGACCAGATTCCCGCGATGATCGCGGTTCCGAGATTGAGATAGACGACGCCGTCGCGCATGGCATTGACGCCGAGCCCGGCGCATTGCCCATCGCCGCCGGCGGCAATCACCGGCGTTCCTTCCGAAAGGCCGGTTGCGGCGGCGGCTGCGGCATGAACAGTCCCGACTCGCGTGCCGGACCGCACCGCATCGGGAAGTTGCGACGGTTTGATGCCGAGATGATCGAGGATCGGCTGCGACCATGCCTTGCGCGAGATGTCGAAGAGACCGAACGGATCGGCGCTGGTCCAGCTCGCGCTTGGCGTTCCCGTCAGTCTCAGCGTCAGATAGCCATGCACGTCGAGGATTTTGTTCGCCTGGTCCAACCGTTCCGGATCGTTCTCGCGCAGCCATTTCAGGCGATAGACGACCGGCGTCACGTCGATCGGCTTACCGGTGATCTGGTGCAGTCGCTCACGGCCGATCTCCGCCGCGAAACGGTCGACCAGCCCGGCGGCGCGTTCATCGAGCCACAGGCTGGCGGGTCCGATCGGCGCGCCGGCGCCGTCGATGAGGGCAACGGTCTCGCGCTGGTTGGAGATCGCGATCCCGGCGATGCGTGTCGCGTCGACCGCGTCGACAAGCTGTCGCAGCGCCGCTGTTGCGGCCCGCCACCAGTCGGTGACCTCCTGCTCGACATAGTCCGGCCTCGGCTTCATCAGCTCGAGCGGCGCCCGGCCTTCCGCCACGGCTCGTCCGTCCCGGCTCCAGGCAATCGCCTTGCAGGATTGGGTGGAACTGTCGAGGCCGACGACAAGAGGTCCGTCGCTGCTGCCCATGATTGTCCTCCGAGACGATGAGTTCCACCGGTGCTGGTTACCGGCTATTCCAAGAGACTGTTCGCGGTGGCCATGTCGGTGACAAAATGTGTCGCATATCCGCCGCCGAGCCCGGCCCTGATCGCCGCCATCTTGCGGGCGCCACCGGCGGCGCAGATGCGGACCGGCACCGCTTTCAGTTCGTCGAGCGTGATGCCGACGGTGCGTCCGTCGAGCGGCGTTGCGAAAGCGGCTCCCTGAGCGTCGATGAACCGCCCGATGATGACCCCGAGCGCGCCCTGCTCGATCATGCCGGCAAGTGCGGCGGCATCCGATATCCCGGCTCGGGCATAGGTGCTCTCCGGCCCGATATCGCCGATCCCGAAGATGACCTTGCCGGCGGCATGGATCATGCGGAACTGGTTGACGAGCATCGGCTCCTGCATGAGTTGGTCGTGCAGTTCGTCGGTGGAGACGATCGCCGGGGCAAGCAGGTTTATGCAGCGGGCGCCGAGCCGGTTGGCCATCAGCGAGGTGCAGAATTCCGGCGAGAAATCGCTGGTGCCGATCGAGCTTCCCGAGAGCTGGACGACGGTGAGGTTCCGATCATGCCGTAGTCGTGGGATCGAGCGGGCGGCAGCGAGCACCGTTTTTCCCCAGGCAACGCCGATCGTGTCGCCCGGATCGACCATCGACGCCAGCAGCCGTCCTGCCGCTTCGCCGATGCGGCGGTCGGCATCGTTTGGATCAAGGTCGGGGATAACCGCCGCGCCGCGAAGCCCGTATTTTTCCATGAGACGCCGCGAGGTCAAGGTGCGGGCAAAAGCGTCGTGGTCGACCTGCACGGCGACAAGTCCGCTTTCGCGCGCCTCCTGCAGATAGTGCACCACGCTCGCCCTGGAGACGTTCATGACCTTGGCCACGTCGCTCTGGTTGAGCTGGTCGACATAGTAGAGCCAAGCAGCCCACGCCACCGCGCTGTCGAATTCGGGCGGCAGTGCCGAGAGCCCAGATGGTCGGACCACGTCGATGTCGGCGTTGGCATTCATGCCCCTTTTTCCGCAGGTTTGCAGAACGAAGTCAAGCGTCGCGGGCAAATGCTTGACAAAAGACAGTGATAGGTGACTATTGTTTATAACGCCAACGCTCCTGCGCCTCGATTACAGGGTCGCCAGCATGAGGACGTCATGACCAATCCGGCAGCCGGATCCTGGACGGCATTGATCGACGACATTCTGGACGGGCGCTGGACCAACCCGGAGACCGGGAAAAAGGCGGTGGTGCCGTATGACCGGATTGTCATTGAAGAAAGCCTCGAAGGGCGGGCGGCCGATCTGGTTTCGGAGCTCGATCTGGGCGAGCGGTTCACGGTCGTGGCGGATGCCGCCACCTATGATGCGCTTGGCGAGCGCGTTGCGCGCGAACTGAAGACGCTCGGCCCTGTCGATGTGGTGATCCTGGATCACCCACATGCCGACATGGCCAATGTCGAAAGCCTGGCCGTCAAACTCGCCGATGCAGACGCCGTGGTCGCGGTCGGTTCCGGGACGATCAACGATCTCTGCAAGTTCGTCACCGGAAGGAATGGACGGCGCTATTGCGTGTTCGGGACGGCCGGTTCGATGAACGGCTACACATCGACGACTGCGTCCATCACACTGGAAAGCGGCCTGAAGGTATCGCTGCCTTCCCACGCCCCATCAGGCTTTTTCGTCGATCTTGGCGTCTCCGCTGCCGCCCCGACCTATCTGTCGGCAGCGGGGTTCGGTGACTGCCTTTGCCGCTCGGTCGCCCAGATCGACTGGTGGATGTCGCACCGTCTGCTTGGCACGGCCTACCATCAGGTCCCTTTTCTCATCCAGGAAAAGGATGAGGCGGCGCTCAACCAGCGTGCTGCAAAGCTTCCCGAACACGACATCGAGGCCAATGGCTATCTCTATCGCGTACTGACGCTCTGCGGTCTCGGAATTGCCTTCACCGGCGTCTCAAATCACGGTTCCATGGGCGAGCATCAGATATCGCATTACATCGACTGTTTCGCCGGCGAGCGTCACCCCGGCACGCTGCACGGCACCCAGGTCGGCGTCGCTTCGCTCACCATGGCGCGATTGCAGCAAGCAATGCTGGCAAGCGAAAAGCCGCCGGTGGTGAAGGCGACGAAGATCGATCCTGACGACATGGTCCGCCGCATGGGCCCGGCCGTCGCCGCACAATGTCTCGACGAACTGAAGAAGAAGGCCTTCGACGAGACTGCCGCCGCAGCATTCAACGAGCGGCTGCAGGAGCTCTGGCCGACACTCAGGCAGGAGCTCAAGCAATTCCTGATGCCAGTCGACGAGATGCAGCGCCTGCTGAAATCCACCGGCGGGCCGATTTCAGCGGCCGAACTGGGCACGCCGGCCGATTTCTATCGCGAAGCCGTCGTTCATTGCCGGGAGATGCGCAATCGCTTCTCGTTCCTCGACATTGCTGCGGATGCAGGAATGCTGGAGGATTTTGCGCGCGGGGAAGCCTGACCGGATGCGCGACCTCGCCGAATTCGGACCCGAAACTGCATCGCGCATTCGCGGCGTCTTCTGCGATATCGACGACACGCTGACCACCGAGGGTCGTCTTCCGGCCGATGCCTACCGTGCGCTCGAACGCCTGCACGAGGCGGGCCTTGTCGTTGCTCCCATTACCGGGAGACCGGCAGGCTGGTGCGACATGATTGCCCGGTTCTGGCCGGTCACCGGCGTGATCGGCGAAAATGGCGCTTTTTACTTCGCTTATGACCAGGCAACGCGAAAGATGATCCGGGTTTTCGCGGCGAGCGCTGAGGAACGCCGGGAAAACAGGCGCAGACTTGCCGAACTGGAAAAGCGCATTATCGAGGAAGTGCCGGGTTCGGCGGTATCCGCCGACCAGCGATATCGCGAAGCCGACCTGGCCATCGACTTTTGCGAGGATGTTCCGGCGCTGCCGCTCTCCGATGCCAGGCGCATCAAGCAGATTTTCGAGCAGGCCGGCGCTGTCGCCAAGATTTCGTCGATCCATGTGAACGGCTGGTTTGGCCGATACGACAAGCTGGCGATGACGCGCCGCTTTGCAAGCGAGAGGCTGGGAACCGATCTCGATGCCGAAAGGCAGGCCTATGCGTTCGTCGGAGACAGCCCGAACGATGCCCCGATGTTCGGGTTCTTTCCGAACTCGTTCGGGGTCGCGAATGTGATCGACTTCCAGGGACAGATCGACGCCGAACCGGCTTTCGTCGCCAGGTCGCGGGGTGGACGCGGCTTCGTCGATATTGCCGATATGATCCTGGCAAACCGAAGGTCGGGAGAGGTCTGATCGGCAGGCGCCAAATGTGCCGATTGCAAAAGACGCAAAGGATGTTCTGCAGGCGATGGAACCGAACCAGGGACGGCTTAGGGAAGATTCGCTGCCAGTCGGTTTTCAGATGAAAGCCGGCGAGATGCACCAGGCAGTATCGCACAGCAGCTTCGGTTGCTGCCGCAATGCCGGCCGGTCACAGCGAACTGCCCGTCTCCTGGTCGGTTATGAGGCCGGTGAAGAATCCCTTTTCCAGGAGCTTGGTCATGATGCCGACCTTGTTCTTTCCGCCGGAAACAAGGATGCGTTTGGGAATGTTCAGCGTGTCGCTGGGATAAACCCCGACAATGCGCTCGTTGACGGGATGGTCGATGAGTTCGGCGTCCCGGTCGAAGAAATAGCCGAGAAAGTTCCCGATCGGCTTCAGTCTCAGGATATCGTCGAATTCCTCGTCGGTCATGTAGCCGACGCTCCGCAGCGTCGAGCTGGTTGTGCCGCCGACGCTCATCAGCGCAAGGTCGGCGTTCAGCGCCTTCTGGATAACCTCGCGCGCGCTCGGTTGCTGCAGGATCGTTTCGCGGCTTTCGCGGCTGTCGCAGATGATCGGTCCGGGGAGATAGTAGGATTCGGCCTGGGTGCGCTGGGCAAAGACGGCGGCGGCGTCGTATTTGTCGATCGACGACCGGCGCGACAGCGAGCCGAGAAGCGGCACGACGGTAACGTTCCTGAGCGCCACCGGCTCGATGTTGGAAGCGAGCCATCGCATGGTTCGGCCCCACGCCATGGCGATCGTCATGTCGTCCCTGAGCAGCGTCTCGACCGTCTGCGCGGCATAGATGCCGATCACTTCGGAGAGCCCAAGCTCCGAACCGGTATCGTTGGGTGTGACGCTGCATATGTCGAGCCGGTACTTTCGCCTGAGCTGTTCTTCCATTTCGAGCGCCTGGGAGGTCCCGGCGTTGATGCGGATCGAGACGATGCCGCGCTCCTTCGCCTCGGCCAGCAGCCTGTGGATCTTGGTGCGGTTGATCTGCAGCCGCTCGGCGATGGCCTGCTGCGTTTCGCCCAGCACGAAATACTGATGGGCAACCCGTGCCAGCAGACCGATCGACGTCATGAGGGTCCTCCGATGCTTGTGGCGCACTCATCCGAATGCCGCTGTAGCCGGCCAACAAGTGCTTGCCACGGACAGGGCGACGATATAGCATTTGAACAAATGCACAAGATATGAACATTTGTGCATCGCAAAACGAAGCGGTTCGGGAGGAACGCGTGCGGGTTGCCCAAGCCAGACGTTTCGTCATTTCGGATCACCCACTGCCCTGGCTGCTGCCGCTGGTGGCGATCCTGCTTGTCTTCACCGTCTACCCCCTGATCTACAACATCTGGCTGAGCTTCCATGAGTTCGTCCCGCGCCGGCGGGCGCTCGAATTCGTCGGAACGGAAAATTGGGTGCAGCTGTGGAACGACACGCGGTTCTGGCAGTCGCTCGTCATCACCTTCACCTATTTCGCCATCGCGCTGATCTTCGAGCTGGTGCTCGGCATGGCGATCGCGCTGCTCCTCGACAGCGACGGCTTCGGTTTCGGATTCCTGCGCGGCGTGCTGACGATGACGCTCGTCATCCCGCCAGCCATTGTCGGCATGATGTATCTGCTGATGGAGGATCCGCAGTTCGGCGTGATCAGCTATCTCCTGCAGTCGATCGGACTGCTCAATTCGAACAACCCAATCCTCGCCACTGCGTCGACCGCGCTTGCCGGCGTTCTCGTCGCGGAAATCTGGCAGTGGACGCCGTTCATGGTGCTCATCTTCCTCGCCGGTCTCAGGGCGCTGCCGCCGGAGCCTTACGAGGCCGCGATGATCGACGGCGCGTCGTCGTTCCAGATTTTCCGGCGCATCACCTTGCCGATGATGTCGAAGGTGATCGCCATCGCCGTGCTGGTCCGCGGCATCGATCTGTTCCGCGTTTTCGACTACGTCTTCGTCATGACCTCCGGCGGGCCGGGAGCGTCGACCTACTCGCTGTCCCTCTATGCATGGCAGCAGACGTTCAGCTTCGTAAAATGGGGCTATGGAGCCACGCTCAGCCTCGTCACCCTGGTGATCATCCTCGTCATTGCCAACCTCTTCATCCGTATCGCCAAGGTGAGGTGGTAGAATGAACGGCTCCTTCTCGACCCGCATGCTTCGCACCATCGCCGCCTGGGTTGTGGTCGCGATCTTCTTCTTTCCGATCTACTACTGGACGTCGGTGGCGTTCAAACACGGCAACGACATCTTCAACCGGCCGCCGAAACTGTTCGCCTTCACGCCGACCTTCGACAATTTCCAGAAGGTGTTCGGGATTTCGCTGGGCAGCGGCGGCATCACCGTGACGCCGGGCGGCGGCAACTTCTACATGGCGCCCCGCGTCTGGGATTCGATCGTGATCGCGACGCTGTCGACCGTGCTCGCCGTCGCCATCGCCACGCTTGCCGCCTATGCCCTGTCGCGAATGAACTTCCGCGGCCGGCACAGTTTTGTCGGATGGGTGCTGTCGACGCGCATGATGCCGCCCGTCGCGGTCGCGGTCCCGATGTTCTTCATCTACAAGAATTTCGGTCTCATCGACACCTATACCGGCATGGTGCTGATCCACGCGCTGATGAACCTGCCGCTCGCCGTCCTCCTGATGAAGAGCTTCTTCGACGACATTCCCTCCGAGATCGACGAGAGCGCGATCGTCGATGGCGCCAGCCGCTTCATGATTTTTCGCCGGATCGTGCTGCCGATGGCCAAGGGCGGCATCGCCGCCACGGCAGTGCTCTGCTTCATCTTCAGCTGGACCGAATTCCTCTTTGCGCTGACCCTGACCACCACCTCGGTCAAGACCGTGCCAGTCGTCTCGTCGACCTTCGTCACCTCGATCGGCACCGCCTGGGGCAACATGGCCGCGCTTGGCGCCGCATCCATCATTCCCGCTTTCATCTTCATTCTGTTGGTTCAGAAGCACCTCGTGCGCGGTCTCACGATGGGATCGTTGAAACAATAGATGGGAGGCTCGAATTCGCAGCCTTGTGAAAATCGCGAATTAAACCGGAGGAGTAGACAATGAAAGACAGCATCAGAAAGGCGCATCTTGCTTCTGTCACCGACCGCTTCGTTCGCGGACAGATGGACCGCCGCTCGTTTCTTCGCGCAGCAAGCATTCTCGGCCTCGGTGCCGGCGCGCTCGGCATGGGCTTGGGACGACGTCCGTTCTACGGCATCAGCCAGGCATCGGCTCAGGAACAGGAGCTAAAGCCCAGCGCCGAAGTCACCAAGTGGCTCTCGGATGTCGGCAAGCCCTTTGCCGGAACGACGCTTCGTCTCGCCACCGAATCGACGCCGCCGTCGAATGCCATCGCCACGCAGCTCAAGCAGTATTTCGAGGAGGCTACCGGCATCAAGGTCGAGATCGAAGTGCTGCCGCTCGAGCAGGTGCTGCAGAAGCTGACGCTCGACGTGGCCTCGAGCCTTGGCACTTACGACCTCTACTATATCGACCAGAGCTGGGCGGCGAGCTTCAGCCAGGACGTCTTCGATCCGCGTGAGCAGCTCAAGAACGCCGACCTGGCAATGCCGAACTACAACATCGACGACTTCCTGAAGCCGCTCGTCGACGGCATCGCCATGTACGAAGACCGCATGGTCGGCGTGCCCTACGACATCCCGATCTTCATCATGCAATACCGCAAGGACGTCTGGGACGAGCTCAAGCTGCCGCCTCCGGCCACGCTGGACGATTTGCTAAAAGCGTCTGCGGCGATCACCGACGCCAAGGGCCCGAACATGTACGGCACCAGCGGCCAGATGAAATCGGGCCATTACAGCCTCGAATGCGATTGGACGGCGTGGCTTTGGGGCCATGGCGGTTCGATTTTTGGCCCCGACGGCAAGTTCACCGGCAATGACGACGCCGGCTTGGCCGCCATGGCCTACTGGGACAAGCTCAAGGCGACGATGCCGCCCGGCGTCGACGGCTGGACATGGGACGGCGAGGGCCAGTCGGTCGGCCAGGGCGTCGCCGCCTCGATGCTGTCCTGGGGCGAATTCTTCCCGTTCTTCGACGATCCCAAGGCCTCCAAGGTCTCGGGCCTGATGGAAGCGATGGTTCCGCCGAAACCTGCCGCGACGCTGCGCACCGTCGAGCAGACCGGGTTCGGCGAAATTCCGGGCGTTGGTCACCAGGGCGGCTCTTCGCTCGCGGTATCGAAATACTCGAAGAGCCCGGACGCCGCCTGGATTTTCATGCAGTGGGCGACCTCAGCCGATACCCAAGCGCTGATAACGGTTCTGGGCGGCGGTACCGGGCCAACGCGCACCAGCGTCTATGACGATCCGCGCGTGCTGGCCAATGCGCGTGTTGGCGCCGGCACGACCCGCCACTTGCCGGTCGTGCGCGACACCATCGCCAACTACATGGGATCCGAGCCCGACCTGCCGGCATGGGCAGAACTCTCGAGCGACATGATCCCGGTTGCGCTGGGCAAATACTTCGCCGGCCAGTCGGGCTCGGCCAAGGAGTCGCTCGACGCCCTGAAAACCCAGGTCGACGATCTCGTCGCCAAGGGCTGAGTCTTCCCCCGGGCTGGCTGCCCGAAGGCCGCCAGCCCGGGGTATCGACAATTTCGATTGAGGAAAGCCATGGCTGGAAAACAGCTCGTAGCAGTGACAGGAGCCAGTTCTGGTATCGGCGAGGCGGTCGCCAAGGCGTTTTCCCGCGCCGGCCACCCTGTTTTGATGATGGCCCGCCGTCTGGAGCGCATGGAGGCGCTGAACCTGCCCGACAGCATGGCTCGGCAGGTCGATGTCCGCGACCGCGCCGCGATCGCGGCTGCCGTGAAGGAGGCGGAAGCCGAATACGGACCGGTCGACATGCTGTTTGCCAATGCCGGCATTGCGCGGCTTGCCGACATAGGCCGCCAGCCGCCCGAGGAATGGGACGAGATGATCGACATCAACACGAAGGGCGTGCTGAATTCGGTCCACGCCGTGATGTCGGGCATGATGGAGCGCCGTCATGGGACCTTGTTCATGATGAGTTCGATCGCTGGCCGGAAGGTCTATCCGGATCATACCGTTTACTGCGGGACGAAATTCTTCGTTCACGCCGTCTCGGAATCGCTGCGCGACTATCTTTCCGATTACGATGTCCGCGTGGTCGTGCTTTCGCCCGGGGTGATCGAAACCGAAGTTCTGAGCGGCGTCCTCGATCCGCAGACGCTCGCCAACTACAAGGCCAATAAGCTCAAGATCGGCGGCGGCATCGGACCGGAGCACGTCGCTGACCTCATGCTGCACACCTACCAGATGCCGCAGAACGCTCTCGTGCAGGAAATCGTCATCACGCCGACCAGGCAGAAATACTGACGACCCGAATCCGGGCGTCTGGAGAGAGAGAATGGCTACCGTAGAATATAAGAACATCGCCAAGAGTTTCGGGCATGTCGAGGTGATGAAGGACATCTCCTTCGGCATTGCTGACCGCGAATTCGTCGTCCTTCTTGGGCCGTCTGGCTGCGGAAAGACCACGCTCCTGCGCATGACAGCCGGGCTCGAGCGAGTGACCAACGGCGATCTGTTGATTGGCGACAGGCGGGTCAATGACGTTCACCCGCGCGATCGCGACATCGCGATGGTGTTCCAGAACTACGCGCTCTATCCGACGATGAAGGTGTTCGACAATATCGGCTTCAGTCTCGAAGTGGCGAAAGTGCCAAAGGCCGAGATCAGGAAGAAGGTCGAATGGGCGGCGGAAATCCTGAATCTCACGCCCTACCTCGGCCGCTATCCCAAGGAACTGTCGGGCGGCCAGCGCCAGCGCGTCGCCATGGGCCGCGCCATGGTGCGGAATGCCGCCGTTTTCCTCTTCGACGAGCCGCTCTCCAACCTCGACGCCAAGCTGCGCACGCATATGCGCGTGGAAATCCGCCAACTCCACAATCGTCTCGGCACGACCACGATCTACGTCACCCATGATCAGATCGAGGCGATGACGATGGCCGACAAGATCGTGCTGATGCATGCCGGCAGGATCATGCAGATCGGCACGCCCGACGAGGTCTACGAGCGCCCGAACTCGAAATATGTTGCTGATTTCATCGGCTCGCCGTCGATGAATTTCATCGCCGGCGCTGTCGAGACCGCAGGCGGCCGTCCTCGCTTCGTCGCTGAAGGCGTGTCGATCGGCCTCTCACCGCAGATCAAGGCGACGCCAGGCCAAAAGGTCATCATGGGCGTCCGGCCACACGATCTCGGCATTTCGGATGCGGGTGAGATCAAGGGCGAGGTCGTGCTGTCCGAAACGACCGGCGCGGATGTTCAGATTCATTTGCGCGTGGCGGGATACGACGCTGTCGCCGTGGTGCCGCGTGACGAGCGCCGCAACGCCGGCGCCGCGATCAATCTTTCGGTGCTGCCGGGCAAGGTGCATCTCTTCGATGCGGCCACGGAACTGCGCGTCGCCTGAGTGATCCGGCAGCACGCGCTGCCTCAGCCCTTCAGGCTGAGATAGTCGGCCAAAGCCACCGCGTTGTTATGCAGTTCGTCCTGGGCGCCGTAGAGCAGCGTCACCCGGCCGTTGTCGAGCAGGGCGCGCAACTGGCCGACCGCCGCGCTGTTCCTGTCGAGTTCGCCGCGATAGCGCTGCTGGAATTCCATCCAGCGCGTCGGATCGTGGCCGAACCATTTGCGCAATTCATCGCTTGGCGCGATGGTCTTCAGCCATAGCTTCAGTTCGGCGTCTTCCTTGCGGACGCCGCGCGGCCATACGCGGTCTATGAGCACCCGCTGCCCATCGCCAGGCGAGGGCGGCTCGTGGATGCGCTTGACCCTGATATCGAGTTTCATTGCCAACTCCGGGGTTGGCCGCCATGACGGCTTGCCGGCCATGACGGCTTGCTGGCGGCTGCTTACGCCCACTCGCCCTACGCCCACTCGCCCTTGCGCATCACCGGCACGCGGCCGCCGTCCTTGCCGACGCCGTCGATGTCGACCTTGTCCGAACCGATCATCCAGTCGATGTGGATGAAGCTCTTGTTGCCGCCGCGCGCAGCGATCTCGTCCTGAGTGAGCGAGGCGCCGTCGACAAAGCACTTCGAATAGCACTGGCCGAGCGCGATATGGCTGGCGGCATTCTCGTCGAACAGCGTGTTGAAGAACAGCAGGCCGCTCGCCGCGATCGGTGAGGAATGCGGCACCAGCGCGACCTCGCCGAGCCGGCGCGCGCCTTCATCGGTGTCGAGCACCTTCTTCAGCACATCCTCGCCGCGGCTGGCCTTGGCCTCGACGATGCGACCCTCCTCGAAACGCACCGCAATGCCGTCGATCAGCGTGCCTTGGTACGACAGCGGCTTGGTGCTCGAAACATGGCCTTCGACGCGCCTTGCATGCGGCGTGGTGAAAACCTCCTCGGTCGGGATGTTCGGATTGCAGGTGATGCCGTTTTTGGCGGTCGAGGCGCCGCCCATCCACTCATGGCCGTCGGCCAGACCGACGGTCAGGTCGGTGCCGGGTCCGGTAAAATGCAGCGCGTGGAAATTATGGCCGTTCAGCCATTCGGTGCGGCTGCGCAGCGCCGCATTGTGCGCTGTCCAGTTGCCGATCGGGTCGTCCACGTCCACCCGCGAAGCGGCGAAAATGGCATCGGCGAGTTTTGCCACGGCGACATCGTCGGCATCGTCGGGAAAGACCTGCCTGGCCCAGGCCAGGTCGGGATAGGCGACGATGTTCCAGTTGATGTCGAAGCCGGTGATCTTTTCCAGTGCCGGCTGGTAGGCGATCGAGTTCGCCTTGTTGGCGCGCGCCACCTTCGCCGGATCCTGCGCCGACAGCAGCGACGGATCCTCGCCGCGCACGGCAAGCCGCGCCGAATGGTTGGCGAAGGCCTTGGCCATGCCCTCATAGAGCCAGCCGGCGGCGTGGTCGAAGCTGGCATCGGCGCCGTAGCGAAAGCGTGCCAGCGTCATCTCGTCGTCGTTGAAGATCGGCGTCACCAGGCCGGCGCCGGCCTTGTAGGCATGCTCCACGATCCGTCGCGTCAAAGGCAGCGCTGCGATCGACGATGTCACCACCAGATCCTGCCCCGGCTGCAATTGCAGCCCGACCTTGATGGCGACTTCTGCCAGCCTGTCGAGTTTCACCGGGTCGATCGTTGCGGCAACGCCGCGCGAATGTGTGGTCATGATCCTGCCTGTCGCAATTGGGAGTCTGGTTCTTACATAGACCGGTGGCACCGGTCTTTCCACCGTGATCGACCGGGCCTCCTCAGGCCGCGCCGGCGAGCGCGCCGAACTGCGCCATCGTTGCCTCGATCTCCTCGCGGATCCAGATCTTGAAATCGCGCAGCTTGCGGCTCTCGCTCTTGCTGGCCGAGGTCACCAGCCAGTAGCCCAGCCCGCTCTCAGCGCGGACGCCGAACGGCGCGACCAGCCGGCCGTCGGCGAGAGCGTCAGCCGTCAGCAATTGCCAGCCGAGCATGACGCCGTGGCCGGCGATCGCCGATTCCAGGCAAAGCATCGGGTCGGTGAAGCGCGCGCCCTTGAGGAAGCTGACCGGCTTTACCCCGGCCGCCTCGAACCAGCTTTCCCAGCTGATCATCGCTTTTTCGTCGGTGATCGCGCAGGTCAGGGCGAGATCTTCGATTGATTTCAGTTTGTCGGCGATCGCCGGAGCGCAGACCGGGAAGACTTCCTGCGCCAGCAGCAGTTGCGCGCGCACGCCCGGCCATTTGCCGTCGCCAAGCCGGATGGCGATGTCGATGTCCGAGCGATCGAGATCGGCGATCCGCACCGAGGCGTCGATGCGCAAAAGCACATTCGGATGGCGGGCGAAGTGACGTGACAGTCGAGGCAGCAGCCACTTCGAGGCAAAGGCCGGCGCGACTGAGACCACCAGCGTGCATTCGGAGGCCTCGTCGGCGAGCGCCACGGCTTGGGCGAGCTCGCGGAAACCTGCCCCGAGCCGGGCGGTGAAGACGGTGCCGAATTCGGTCGGCACCAGACCGCTTGCCGTTCGTTCGAACAGCGCCTGGCCAAGTTGCGCTTCCGTCCGCCTGACTTGCTGGCTGACGGCGCTGGCGGACACGTTGAGTTCGCTCGCCGCAGCCGAAAGCGATCCCAGGCGGGCGACGGTTTCCACGGCGCGCAGGCCGTTGAGGTGGACGCGGTTCAGCATGGCCATACAGTTTTTCTGAACCGGCACGGTTGAAATCTCAATTGAAATACACGGTAGATTTTAAGGAACAGGCAGACCTGTGGAGGAAAAATACGATGAAGATTTTGTCACTGCTCAGGGTCTTTTCCGGCACAAGAGCAAAGCCGGTCGCATGAAAACGAGGCCATCCGATGGGCGACCGATCCGCTGTCGCATCCTGTGCTCGACACCATGTCGGAGCGTGAACTCGGCGACGTGCCGTTCCGGCTGACGGCCCGGCGCACGGCTTACGAGACGGGCACCGGGCAGGTCGGCTGCGGCTGAAATCCTCCGCACACAGAGGATTTGACTTTAATTAGACCCGAAAAGGACTGCGGACGGTCGCTGCGGAAACGTTCGCGGGACAGCGCCCCCCTCTGCCCTGGCCCAATAAAAGGCGGATTGTCTCACTGGCAGGCGCCCCTATGGTGCACTGCAATGAGAACCGCTTCGCCGTCTCCTTTGCGCCTCGCCTTCGCCGGCATGATTGCCCTGGCCGTCGCCATGGGCATCGGCCGCTTCGTCTACACGCCGATCCTGCCCGGCATGATGGAGGAACTTGGCCTGTCGCCGGCCGATGCCGGCTGGATCGCATCCGCCAACTATCTCGGCTATCTCGTTGGCGCGCTCGCGGCCGTCGGCGGCTGGGCGCACGGTCGCGAGCGCCTGCTGATGCTTGCCGGTCTTGCCGCCACCGCAGTCCTCACCGGGCTGATGGGCCTGGCCGACACGATGGCGGCTTTTCTCGTCATCCGCTTTCTTGCCGGTGTGGCCAGCGCCTTCGTCCTGGTGTTCATGTCCAGCATCGTTTTCGGCCATCTCGCCGCGGCCGGCCGAAACGACCTGCAGGCGCTGCATTTCGGCGGCGTCGGCCTTGGCATAGCGGCGTCCTCGGCGCTGATGGCGATACTCGTCACCGAACATGCCGGCTGGCCGGCGGGCTGGTTCTGGTCCGCCGCGATCTCAGCCTGCGCCATTGCCGTCGTGGCGCTGCTGCTCGGCCGCACTGCGACCGCCAACGGTGCCGATGGTCGCGAACCGGCGCTGCCGAAGGACCGCTCGCTGACCAAGATCATTGTCGCCTACGGGCTGTTCGGCTTCGGCTATATCGTGACGGCGACGTTCCTGGTCGCCATCGTCCGGCAGGGCGGCGGCGGCCGCGTCTTCGAAACCATCGTCTGGATGGTCACCGGCCTTGCCGGGATTCCCTCGGTCTGGCTTTGGCAGAAGATCGCAGGAAAGATCGGGCTCTACCAGGCTTATGCCTTGGGGTGTCTTGTCGAGGTGGTCGGCGTCACCGCGAGCGTCACTATGGGCGGACAATTTGGGCCGCTGCTCGGCGGGTTTCTGCTTGGCGGCACCTTCATCGCCATCACCGCGCTCGGCTTGCAGAGCGGAAGGCAGCTTGCCCCGCAAGCGCCACGCCGGATCCTGGCGTTGATGACGGCATCCTTCGGCCTCGGCCAGATCATCGGTCCGGTCGTCGCCGGCCTGCTTGCCGAAGCCTCGGGCGACTTCTTCCTCGCATCGATTGTGGCCGCCGCCGTCCTGCTTGTCTCCGGCGCGGTCATCTGGTCGGCTGCGCCAAAATCGCCATGATTGTGGTCTTGCTCCGTGCCGGGCATCACGCACCGGCCATTTTCATTCCGATCGAGGTGTGACCTTATGCCCGCTGAACAGCAACGCCGCTGATTTGCGCATCGACCGAGGATTTCCCTACAGTGTTCGTATCCTTCTTCCCGCAGCCGAAGCTGTTCTTCATTTCGGCCGTCGCCTGGAGCCTTCTGCTCGTCCTCCTGTGGTTTTTCGGCGGCGAGCACCTTGGCACGATCCTCGGCATGCCGCCGGTCGATCCGCAGGCAGCACCCGTCATCAGCCCGATAAGATTCCTGACGCCGGCATTCCTCTGGTTTTACGGATATTTCTTCGCCGGCATGGGCGTATTCTATCTTTTCTGGGCGCTGTATGCCCCACATCGCTGGCAGATCTGGTCGATCCTTGGCTCTGGTTTGATTATTTTCGTCACCAATTTCATCGTGCAGATCAGCGTGGCGCTCAATGACTGGCGCGGCATGTTTTACACCATGGTGCAGAAGGCGCTGACCACGCCGGGCTCCGTTTCCCCTGCCGAGCTTTACTATGGAGTATGGCAGTTTCTGTCGTTGGCCCTGGTCTATATGAGCATTGCCGTCCTGAACGTCTTTTTCGTCAGACACTATGTGTTTCGCTGGCGCACCGCGATGAACGATTATTTTACCGCTTACTGGCCGCGGCTGCGCCATATCGAAGGGGCGTCGCAGCGCGTTCAGGACGACACGATGCGCTTCTCCAGCACAATGCAGGGGCTCGGAGTGAACTTCATCGATTCCATCATGACCCTGATTGCATTCCTGCCCTTGCTGGCCTCCCTTTCTCTCCATGTCTCAACGCTCCCTATCGTCGGCGCAATCCCTTATCCGCTGGTCATCGCGGCGATCGCCTGGTCGCTGTTTGGCACCGGCTTGTTGGCAGTCGTCGGCGTCAGGCTGCCCGGGCTGGAGTTTCGCAATCAGCGGGTTGAAGCCGCTCTGCGCAAGGAACTTGTCCTCGGCGAGGACGATACGGCACGCGCGCAGCCACCAACGCTGGCCGAGCTTTTCAGAAATGTTCGCAAGAACTATTTCACGCTCTACGCGCACTATGTCTATTTCGACATGGTCCGTTATCTCTATCTCCAGGTCGATAACGTTTTCGCCACGCTTATTCTGGTTCCTACCTTGGCTGTCGGCAAGATAACCCTTGGCGTTTTCCAGCAAATTGTCGCCGCCTTTTCGCAGGTCGCCAGTTCGTTCCAATATCTCGTGAATTCCTGGCCGACCATCGTCGAGCTGATCTCCATCTACAAGCGCCTGCGCGCCTTCGAGGCGACGCTTGAAGGGGCGCCGCTGCCGGAAATCGACCAGGCCTATCTGGAGCGGGAGCGAGCCGGCTTGCGGCCTGAGGATCAGCCGGTAAGTTGAGCGTGACGGGGCGGCGCGCGCTTCCGGCTCAGCCGCCCACCGACGCCTGCTTTTGCCGGCGTTGGCGCGAAACATAGTCGCGAAAACTGAGGCACTCGACGTCGGGCATGGTGCAGACCTCGCCGGCAAAGCGCTCCAGTGCCTTCCAGTAGGCGCCGTCATTCATCAGTGTGAAGTGGAAGCCGAGTTCCAGCGGAATGCGTCTGCCCTGGTATTGGGTGTCGAAGGCGGCGTAAAAAGCGTCATAGGTCCGGTTGGCGAATTCGTCCGCCTGGCTCGGCCGCTCGAAACCACCGGAATGCCTGACATAGAGATTGTAGTCCATCGCGATCACCCGCCTTGTGTCAGGACCTTCCGGAATCTGCGGCAGTGAGAAGCGTGTGATGCCGTCGCTGGTCTGTGGCCGGGCAGGGCCGCGCGACACACCGCTGGCGTCGAACCAATAGCCCGCCTTTGGCAGCGCCTCGTAAAGCGCCTTGTTTGCCGACAGATAGGGTGCGCGAAAGCCGACCGCCTTACGTGCGATTTCGCGCCAGCCTGCGGGTTCGGAGGTAATAGCATTGATCGAATAGGCGTTTTCGAGAATGCGCTTGAACGAACCGAACTCGCTCAGCCAGTCGGCCTTGTTCCAGTCCTTGCCGTCGAAATGGCCGCAAGCGTGGCTGCCGATGTCATGCCCTTCCAAGGCGGCGAGGTTGATCTGCTCGAGCCGGTCAGCGACGTCCTGCTTCGAGGCGGCAAAGCCGATATTGGATTTGCCTGATGTCTTGCCGGGCGCCGTGTATTCCTTGCGCGTCTCCGGCGACAGCAGGAAGACGCAGGACACGAAGTAGGTGAAACGGGCGCCGGTGCGCTGGGCCAGCGCCCGGCTGCGCTTCCATTGCGAAATATCGCGGGCGCTGTCGAACGAGATGTGGACGGCCTGCTTCGGCTTTACCGGCGCTGGCGGGTCGGCGACAGCGGCGCCCGCCGCAGCAAGCGACGCGATCGAAAACGCAACAGCGCGGGGAGTCATCAGTGTCCGATCTGGATTTTGAGGATGGTTCGCGCAGCGGCTATCGGCGAAATGTGGCGTGGGTGCGGTCGCCCTTTTCGGTCATCCTTGACATCGCCTGTCCGGCGATTAGCCGATTTTCCGGTCGAACCCCTTCCATGCCGGCAAAATTTCGCTAAAACGCCGCATCGGCCTGAAGTGCAGAATTGATTTTCAGGAAGCACGATGCGCAAATTCAAAGTGTTAGAGCGTACTTTCCATGGACGCACGTCGCTCTAAACCGCCCTGAGGCGGGCAGGATGGTTTTGAGATGTCGGACGACAGTTTTATCCGCGAAGTCAATGAAGAGATGCGTCGCGATCAGGCGCATGCGCTATGGGACCGTTTTGGCCCTGCCTTGCTTGCGCTCGCGGTGCTGGTCGTGGTCGGCACCGCAGCCTTCGTCGGCTATCGCTATTGGGACGAGACCCGCGCCAATCGCTCGGGCGATGCCTTCTCGCAGGCGCTGAAGCTCGCCAATGAAGGCAAGAGCGACGAAGCGCTGGCAGCCCTCGATGCGCTGGAGAAGGATGGCTACGGCGCTTATCCGCTGCTCGCGCGCATGCGGGCGGCAACCGTCAAGGCGGATAAGGGCGATGTCGCCGCCGCCGTCAAGGACTTCGACGAGGTCGCCGCCGATACGGACATTCCATCAGGCCTTCGCGACATGGCGCGCCTCAGGGCAGCATTGCTGCTCGTCGACCACGGTTCCTTCGCCGATGTCTCCAGCCGCGTCGAGGCGCTCACCGCCGATACCAACCCGCTGCGCCACACGGCGCGCGAAGCGCTCGGCCTTGCCGCCTGGAAGGAAGGCAAGGCGACGGACGCACTGAAACTGTTCGACCAGATCGCCTCGGATGACAGCGCCCCGCGCAACGCGCGCGAGCGGGCGACCTTGATGTCGGAGCTGATTCGTGGGTCGGGCGGCGTATCCTAATGCATGTCGCCCAAAAGTGTGGTTCGGTTTTGGGACAACGACATGCTGGCAGATGTAGGGCCGCATGACGTTCAAAGTCGCCATCATCGGCCGGCCTAACGTCGGCAAATCGACCCTTTTCAATCGTCTGGTGGGAAGGAAGCTGGCGCTTGTCGATGACACGCCGGGCGTCACCCGCGACCGTCGCGTCCATGCCGCCAAGCTCTACGACCTGCATTTCGACGTTATCGACACTGCCGGCTTCGAGGATGCTGCTGCTTCGACGCTGCCGGGCCGCATGCGCGCCCAGACCGAGATCGCCATCCGCGAAGCCGACCTGATCTTTTTTACCATCGATGCCAAGTCCGGCCTGATGCCTGACGACAAGACCTTCGCCGAGATCGTGCGCAAGTCCGGCAAGCCGGTTGTCGTGGTCGCCAACAAGGCCGAGGCGCGCGGCGCCCAGGGCGGCATGCTGGAGGCCTGGGAACTCGGCCTTGGCGAGCCGATCCCGGTCTCGGCCGAACACGGCCAGGGCCTGCCCGATTTGCGCGATGCGGTGATATCAGCACTGGGCGAGGCGCGCGCCTTCGGCGAAGAAGAGGATGCCGACGAGGAGGCCGCCGCCAGCGAGGTGCTGATCGGCGAGGACATCACCTATCCGGACGCCGAGCCGGGCTATGACGATACCAAACCGATGCGCATCGCCGTCGTCGGCCGTCCGAACGCCGGCAAGTCGACGCTGATCAATGCCCTGATCGGCGAGGAGCGGCTCCTGACTGGGCCAGAAGCCGGCATCACCCGCGATTCCATCTCCGTCGACTGGGACTGGCATGGCCGCCGTCTCAAACTGTTCGACACCGCCGGCATGCGCCGCAAGGCCCGGATCCACGAAAAGCTGGAAGTCATGTCGGTGCAGGACGGCTTGCGCGCCATCCGCTTTGCCGAGATCGTCATCATCGTGCTCGACGCCACCATTCCCTTCGAGAAGCAGGATCTGCAGATCGCCGACCTGATCATCCGCGAGGGCCGTGCGCCGGTGATCGCCTTCAACAAATGGGATATGATCGACCGTCCCCAGGAACTTCTGGCGGAACTGCGCGAGAAGACCGAGCGGCTGTTGCCGCAGGCGCGCGGCATCCAGGCGGTGCCGGTCTCGGCCGAGACCGGGCGCGGCCTCGACAAGCTGATGGATGCCGTCATCAAAACGCACAGAGTGTGGAACAGCCGCGTCTCGACCGGCAAGCTCAACCGCTGGCTGGAAGGCATCCTGGCGCATCATCCGCCGCCTGCCGTCGCCGGTCGCCGGCTGAAGATCAAATATGTCACCCAGGCCAAGACGCGCCCGCCGGGCTTCGTCGTGTCCTGCTCACGGCCGGACGCGATGCCGCAATCCTATGTTCGCTATCTCTCCAACAGCCTGCGCGAAGCCTTCGACATGCCAGGCGTGCCGATCCGCATCGCCTTGCGCACCTCGGAAAATCCGTTCGCCGGCAAGGCGAAGAAACGCCACTGAGCGCCGCGTCTTCCGGGCGCCGGCATAGACCGCGACGCGCTTTAATGGGCGGTGTAAGCTCCGTCCACCAGATGGTAGCTCCCAGTGATAAAGCTGGCCTGATCGGACAACAGGAAGCACACAAGAGCCGCTACCTCTTCCGGTTTGCCGCGCCTGCCCATCGGCTGAAGGGCTGCCATGCGCCGGGTGGCCAATGTCTCAATTTGCTCCGATAGAAGCGGCGTTTCGATCCAGCCGGGGCCGACGGCATTGATTCGGATGCCCATCCTCGCATATTCAATCGCCGCAACCTTGGTCAGTCCAACGACCCCGTGTTTCGCTGCCGTGTATGCGGACGCAGTCGGCAAGCCGACGGAACCGAGAATCGAGGACATGTTCACGATGGCGCCTCCGCCTCGATCCAGCATGGCGGCGATTTCGTACTTCATGCTGTAGAAAACGCCATTCAGATTGACGTTTATCAGCTGGTGCCAGTTGTCGAGCGGATAGTCTGCCGTCGCTTTTCGAACGCCGTCGATACCTGCATTGTTTACCGCCATATCCAGTCCGCCGCATTTCTGGACAGTGAACTCGATCAGCTTTTCGACGGCTGCCGCATCCGTGACATCGACCGCAAAGTCGTGGGCCCTGCCGCCTTGCGCGCTTATTTCGGCGGCTCTGCAGCGCGCGGCCTCGGCATCAAGGTCGGCGACAACAACTTCGGCTCCTTCTTGCGCGAGTTGCCGTGACACAGCCGCTCCTATTCCGGAGCCTGCGCCGGTCACAATCGCGACTTTACCATGGAAGTCAGGCTTCATCGTCTCTGTCCTATGCCCATTGTGGCCTAACCGAACAGAGGCGGACGGTTATCGCAAGAAGTTTCGCTCCAATTCGCTCGTCAATCCTGTGAATTCATTTTGCCACCCCACAGCGAGACTTGGCCCGCAGGCCTTGCAATGGTAGAGACGAGGAAGGGCGGTAGATTGACCAGTTTCCTAGCAGGTAGAAATGGAAGAACACAACATTGCGCGCCGGGGGCTCGTGCTGGGAAGTCTGGCTCTGATGCTCTCCGGGTGTACGTCGACGTTACAGCAGGTGACGGAGCCGATTTCATCCGCGTTCGGACCAAGGAATGGCCTCAATCCTCGTTTCCGACGGAAGCAAGTGCGGTACGACGGAAACGAGCCGCCTGGAACGATCGTCGTCGATACTTCGCGACGTTTTCTCTATGCCGTCGAGGGCGACGGGTGGGCGACGCGCTACGGCGTCGGCGTCGGCGAGCAGGGGCTTTCGTTCAAGGGTACAGCGACCGTCGCCCGCAAGGCGGACTGGCCGTCGTGGACACCCACCACCAACATGATGAGGCGCAAGCCTCGCCTGGTGAAATATGCAGGCGGGGTCCCTGGTGGACCAAACAACCCGCTTGGTGCGCGTGCCCTTTATCTCTATCGCAACGGGCGCGACACCTACTTCCGGATACATGGTACAAACGAGCCATGGACGATAGGCACAGCGGTATCGAACGGGTGCATCCGTTTGACAAATGACGACATCATCGACCTCTACGACCGGACTCCTTTGGGCACGACGGTGGTGGTGGTTTGATGGTGGGCAGGCCTGATCTTCGTTGGATGGTGCGCCCTGCCGGCACGTCACCGCAGAGGTGTCGCCTGCAACCGGGTGCCGAGTGTGTCATTTCTGCACTAGGCTTTGGTGTAGATCGCAGCTAACTTGGTGGGGCTGCATATCTTTTTATTTGTGGCGATTCTATAGGCTCTTCCGCCCCTGGGGAAAGGATTGCTTGATGAGCAGGATGTTGATTGTAATGGTTGCTACCCTCGCCGTTGCCAGCCTGAGCGGCTGCGCGAACGGCTGGATCGGTAAAGGAAAGGGGAAGGCTCCTCCGCCGGAACCCGTTGCCGTAGAAGAGCCCGTGATTAAATAAGCACCGGCTTTCGGAGATGGGGAAGGGCCGCCAGGCCCTTCCCCATCGATATGCAGGGGCCAAGGCCGGATTCGCAGCCTACCTGAGGTTGGCGGGCATAGGCTGGCACCAGGTGTGCGGTCCTCGGAGTTCTGGATGAGATGACGCTTGTAAGTGGCCGTTCAACAATTGTGGCCCTGCTCGCGCTTGTTGTGGCGTCATGCCAGTCGCAGGACAATAAGCCTCAGCCGACTTTTGTATCCAATGATCGGGCACTGAGAACCGCGGCGATGCCGGCGCGCGCGGCCCAACGACATTTCATCGAGTTCCGCTCCCGGTACGCCCTTACCTACGGCCATTCGTACGTGATTTTTGGACGATTGAACCAGGCGGGACGGATGGTCAACCCCGAAGTCGCGGGGCTCGCTCCGAAGTCTAATGATCCCAATGTCTATGTTCTCGGCCATTTGGCGCCCGTGCCAGCCTCGACCGGGTGGACGGACGGCGACCTGGAAGATGCCTACCGGTCGGCAAGCTGGCGAGTTTTAATCACCGAAGCCGAATACAGGAAAGTCGTTGCGAGCATACGAAAGCTGCAGGCCAGCTCTCCGCTTTGGCACGCCTCGCTCTACAACTGCAACGCATTCGTAGCGGACATCGCCAGATCGATGGGGTATAAGACCCCCGGTACCTGGCTCCGGCCGCAACAATTCATAACCAAGCTTCGGGAGATGAACGGGGGTTGAAATGCGATTGGCAAAACCCGCTTTCGCGTCATTCGCCCGGTCAAGTCCGAAAGGAGCACGCTCTGAATGTCTATCGGTCGACAATTCGGACGCTGACATCGTTGCGACGGTTTATCGTGGTCCCAGATCGAGAAAAGGCTCCGTGACTAAAGTGACCATTTCTGTAGCATCACTTGGCGAGATCATTTGGGTGATCGGCCTCGTTGCCTGGTACGTGATCCGGTATCCCTTCGAGCGCCGGGCAAGGCGCGTGCGAATTGTAGCTGGTGGCCGCTCAACTTCCGACACCGTCGGGCTTGCATCGGCTCTCCTTGGCCTGGCGATCCTGCCTGGCTTCTATGTCGCCACCGGCGTCCCCGCAGCGGCTGACCATCCGGCCAGCGTGTGGTCGGTGGCGCTCGGAACCATCATCTTCTGCTCCGCGCTGTGGATTTTTCGCATGTCCCACAAGGAACTTGGCCGTAACTGGTCGATCACGCTCGAGATTCGCGAACGGCATGAACTGGTCAGCGCCGGGCCATACGCCTTGGTCCGTCACCCGATGTACACCTCGTTCCTGCTTATGGGGCTCGGCCAGCTCTTTCTGCTGCCGAACTGGGTTGCGGGCATAGCCGGTTTGATTGGTTTCGCCGTCCTTTTCCTGCTGAGAGTGGATAAGGAAGAGCGTATGATGCTGGAGAATTTAGGCTCGCAATACCGTGCCTATATGGAAAGGACCAAGCGAATATTCCCTTATCTTTATTAGAGGTCGTTTGATGCGAGGCCGAGCCCTCAAGCTTTCGGCGCCCCGGCGCCTTGTTGGCGACCTGATGAGGTTTTCGATCGGCGTGCCACGCGTTGCAGTGCAGCGCCAGATGAACCTCGGCCCACTCCTAAGGGCCAGAATGGCGCAGCAGACCAGGCCCTCGTGGACCGCGATCTTCCTGAAAGCATATGCTCTTCTCGCCCTGGAGATGCCGGAGCTGCGGCGCGCCTATGTCAAGTTGCCCTGGCCGCAACTTTACGAGTATCCGGCAAGCGTTGCCTCGATTGCCCACGAACGCGAATATGATGGCGAGCCGGCCGTTCTGCTGAGCTGCATCAAGTGCCCGGAGCGCTACTCCATCACCGAACTTGAGGGGTCCATCCACGCGGCTCGATCACGGCCGATCCTCGAGGTCCCTGAGTTCCGGCGTGCCTTGCGCATGGCAGGTGCGCCCGCGCCAGTCAGGTGGCTGCTTATGTGGCTAGGGTTGAACATCGCCCGGCAAAGGGCAAATTACTTCGGTACCTTCCAACTGTCCGTCTATTCTGGTCTCGGTGCGGAATCACTCAACCCGCTGACACCATTGACCACGCTTCTGAACTACGGTCCGATCGGCAACGACGGATCGGTGAATGTGCGCATCCACTACGATCACCGGGTCATGGATGGAGCGAACGTCGCACGAGCACTGGAGCGATTCGAAAAGATTCTGAACGGCACTGTCGCCAATGAAGTGGTGCTGCTCGGTCAAGGTGTTGCCGCTCCTGCAAGACGGAGGAACGCGACGTGATTTCGCACGATGAATTCCGGCCAGCCGTCGTCGTGATTGGCGGCTCGGGTGGAATTGGCCGGGCAATTGCGGGCGTCGCTGCACGGGAGCGCGGTGCGGTTGTGCTGGTTGCCCGCTCGCCCGAGGGTTTGGCCGCCGCGGCATCTGAAGTTCGGGAGGCGGGTGGCGAGGCATTCACGCTCGAGTTGGATCTCGTGGCAGGCGATGCGCCAACGCGCCTGGAGGGCTTTCTGTCCGCACACGGCCTGGTCTGTGATGTCCTGGTCAACAGCGCCGGCCATGGCCTGCGGGGCGCGACGACGGCGCTGCCTATTGATGGTCAACTCGGCATCATCGATCTCAACATACATTCCCTCACAGAACTGACCCTTCATTTTCTGCCCGGGATGGTGGCGCGCCGACGGGGCGGGGTGCTCAATCTCAGTTCCGTGGCCGGCTTCCTTCCCGGACCTTACATGGCTCTGTACTTCGCCAGCAAAGGTTTCGTGCGCTTCTTCTCAGAGGCGCTTCACCAGGAATTGCGCCGAACCGGTGTGACGGTCACATGCGTGGCGCCAGGCCCGGTGTCGACGGAGTTTCTCGCAAGGTCAGGCGCCAATCAGACGGTGCTCTTCAACGTCTTGCCCAAGGTGGATGCGGAGTATGTGGCCGAACGTGCGTGGCGAGGGTTCAAATCCGGTCGTCGCCTCGTCGTGCCGGGAATCTCGGCCAAGTTGGTGGCCCTTGCGGCGACGCTCCTGCCTTCCGCAGCGCTGCTGCCCCTGGTCGGCCGGCTGCAACGCAGCGGCAATGATCAATGTCCTTGCGGTTCAGGTATGAAGTTCAAGAAATGCTGCGGTACCCGCCAGATCCAGCTGCGCCGGGGGCCTCGGGGAATTACCCCCTGACCGGACCAGCACGCCACCGAAAAACCTTATTGAAGCAAGAGACCGCTCGCCGACGGCGGGCCGTTAAGCATGTTCGTGGCATAGAGGAGGCTCCTCCATCTCTGAACAGCGCTCTGCGGAGTGGTTATTGCGACCGTTGGAGCCGTTCCAACAAAGCCTTTGAAATGATTGGCGCTGTCGAGCTCCGTTAACGCCCCATCAAGGTTAATGCATCATCGTGCCTCTCCAGTGGGGTCCGTTGCGTTTCTGGAGAGTTCCGTGCATCGACGTGTTTTGAAGCGGCTTGTCGCTTTCGCCGGTGAGAAAAGACGTTCCTTTCTGTCTCCTCTGGTCATTGGACTTGGCATCTGGGTCGGCTTTCCCAATGTCATCGCCTACCAGGACATGACGAGCCTGGTCTCCAGCCTCAAGGCGCCGAGCGCCCGCTGGAACGCCTATGTCGAGAAATCCGTCGCCGGCTCGGTCCATGCCGCCGAAATGCCTTTCCTCGATTCCGACACCACCGGCTCGATCTCGGGTTCCGGCGTCCGCTTGCCCGGCATCGGCGCCGTGTCGTTTCGCGGCAAGGGCAGCGTGGCCAGCACGACGCCCGACGAAGACCGCGTCATGCGCGCCGACAAGAAGGGCCGCATCATCATCGTCTCGCCGGTCGCGCCGCCGAAGAACTTCAATGCCGGCTCGGTGTTTGAGCGCACCTCCTCGCTGCTTCGCCCGAGCATGGACAGCGGCCTGAAAATGGCTTTCGCCAGGCCCGAGATCAAAGGCAAGGAGATCCAGATTGCCGCCGCGTTTCATAGGCGCGTCGACAAGAAGCCGGATCCCGGCGTGCCGGCCATGCTGGCCGCGCTGGTCAACAACGACCGCCCCGACGTCCTGGCGACGGCCTACGCAGCGGCCGCGCCTGACTATGCCCAGGCTTCGCCCTTCGAGGCCTTGCTTCAGGACGAGAAGCCGAACGATGGCCGCTTCATTCCGCCGGTGGCCAAGGGCGATCATTCGTGGATGCAAGTTCCGCTGCCGGCGAGCGTCTTCTCCAAAGCGGAACAGACTTGCCTCGCCAACGGCATCTATTTCGAGGCGCGCGGTGAATCGGTGCGCGGTCAGGCCGCCGTCGCCCAGGTCATCCTCAATCGCGTTCGCAATCCGGCCTATCCGAACTCGATCTGCGGCGTCGTCTATCAGAACGACAAATGGTTCAACCGTTGCCAGTTTTCCTTCGCTTGCGACGGCAGGAAGAAGCGCATCCAGAGTCCCGCCCACTACAAGACCGCGCAGGACATCGCCATGGCGGTCACTGCCGGCAAGATCTTCATCCCGGAAGTCGGATCGTCGACCCATTACTACGCCAACTACGTCAACCCGGGTTGGGCGCGGACGATGAAAAAAATGACCAGGATCGGCCTGCACATCTTCTATCGCACTTATGGCGGCGGCTGGAGCTGAGCGCTCCGGCAAGGCCCCGGGCGCGGCCGATCGAAGACCCGTCGCCGCAGGGATTCGGCCGCGGCACGCCAGCGGCGGTAGCGGGCACGATGTCGCACCCTGGCAAGCTCTTGATTTTCATGGGAAAAATACTTAACGCTGAAGTCCTGCCCGTGGCTTGACGGGCGCGGACCCTCTAACTATGTTGCCGGCGACTTAATAGCGGACGGACGGTGACGATCTGACCGGGCAAGGGGGTTGCGATGGCCGACAAGAATGGGCCAGACGGAACCGGAGAAACCGGCCGCGGCAAACAGCGTCAAGCCGATATCCGCGACGACGATCTTGAGCGCCGCCGGCGCGACCTTGAAGCATCGCTTGCGACAAGGCGGCCGGACCGGCTCGAGGGGAAAGACGACGCGAAAGCGGGCAGTGCGGCCGGATATGGCCAGGCGCTCAAGCTATCCAGCGAGTTCATCGCCGGGATAGTGGTTGGTGCTGGTCTTGGCTGGATCATCGACCGTGTGGCGGGGACATCGCCATGGGGTCTGATCGTTTTTCTCCTGCTCGGTTTTGGCGCCGGCGTGCTCAATGTCCTGCGCTCCGCGGGACTTATGGCGGAATTCGGACAGGGCGACAAAGCCCGCGATCCGAAAGAATGACTTGAGCGCCGCTTGCCGGCGCAGTGAACAGGACACTAAAGCCGCGCGCGGCTTTGATGGGGATTTAAAGTGGCTGCTGACAAGGTCGATCCGATCCACCAGTTCCATATCAACAAGCTGATTCCGATCGAGATCGGCGGCTACGACCTGTCGTTCACCAATTCGGCGCTGTTCATGGTCGCGACCGTCGCCGTTGCCTCGGCGTTCCTCTATCTCAGCACCTCGAGCCGCAGCCTCGTTCCCAGCCGTCTTCAGTCGGTCTCGGAAATGGCCTACGAATTCGTCGGCAACATGCTGAGGGACGCAGCCGGAACCCAAGGCATGAAGTTCTTTCCCTTGGTATTTTCGCTGTTCATGTTCGTGCTCGTTGCCAATCTGCTCGGTCTTTTTCCGTATTTCTTCACCGTCACAAGCCACATCATCGTCACCTTCGGCCTTGCCGCGCTGGTGATCGGAACCGTCGTCGTCTACGGCTTCATGAAGCATGGCCTTGGTTTCCTAAAACTGTTCGTGCCGCATGGCGTGCCGGTTTACCTGCTGCCGCTGGTGGTGCTGATCGAGGTGATCTCCTTCGTATCGCGCCCGGTCAGCCTCTCGGTTCGTCTGTTCGCCAACATGCTGGCCGGCCACATCACGCTAAAAGTGTTCTCGGGCTTCGTGGTGAGCTTGAGCGCGCTTGGCACACTCGGCATTGCCGGATCGGTCTTGCCGCTGGCGATGGCCGTGGCGCTGACGGCATTGGAATTGCTGGTCGCCTTCCTGCAGGCCTACGTCTTTGCCGTGCTGACCTGCATGTATCTGAACGATGCCCTGCATCCCGGGCACTGACCCAGTTGACCCAAGAGTTTCCGGCCCTGCTGCCGGGATAGAAAATCGCAACTGAATTTTTAGATCCAAAGGAGTTGAACACATGGAAGCAGAAGCAGCAAAGTTCATCGGCGCCGGCATCGCATGCCTCGGCATGGGTGGCGCCGGTATTGGCCTTGGCAACATCTTCGGCAGCTATCTGGCGGGCGCATTGCGTAATCCGTCGGCCGCGGATGGCCAGTTCGGCCGCCTGATCTTCGGCTTCGCCGTGACTGAAGCGCTGGGCATCTTCTCCCTGCTCATCGCACTTTTGGCCCTGTTCGGCTGAGCCCCTGTTCGGCTATCATTGGGAATTGGAAGGGCTGGCCGCAAATCGGCGGCAGGCCTGACATCAGGGGATAGTCCATGTTCGTGACATCTGCCTTTGCGCAAGAGTCCGCGCCCACGGTCGAAGGCGGCCATACCGGCACGGAAGGCGATACGCATTCCGGCACCGGTGTGCCTGCCGAGGCGCACGGCGTGTTCCCGCCATTCGATCCGGCGACATTCCCGTCGCAGCTTGTGTGGCTGGCGATCACCTTCGGGCTGTTCTACCTGTTCCTGAAGAAGGTGGTGATGCCGCGTGTTGGCGGCATCATCGATGTCCGCAACGACCGCATCACCCAGGACCTCGACCATGCCGCCAGGCTGAAGGGCGAGGCCGATGCCGCCGTTGCCGCCTATGAGCAGGAATTGGCGGAGGCCAAGACCAAGGCCAATGCGATCGGCCAGCAGGCCAACGATGCCGCCAAGGCGGAAGCCGAGGCAGCCCGCAAGAAGGTCGAGGCAGCGCTTGACCAGAAGCTTGGCGAAGCCGAGGCTCGCATTTCGACCATCAAGGCCAATGCCATGAAGGAAGTCGGCACGATCGCCGAGGACACGGCTTCGGCAATCGTCGAGGCGCTTGTCGGCGGCAAGGCCAGCAAGGCCGAGATCGCGGCAGCCGTCAAATCCGTGGCCCGGTGAGGAGCGCATCATGGACGCCACATCACTCGCGACGCTTTGGGCCACCGTTGCCCTCGTCATTTTTCTCGCCATCGCCGTCTACGTCAAGGTGCCTAAGCTGATCGCCAAGGCGCTCGACGCCCGCGCCGACAAGATCAGCAACGAGCTTGAAGAAGCGCGCCGGCTGCGCGAGGAGGCCCAGCAACTGCTCGGCCAATACCAGCGCAAGCGCAAGGAAGCCGAGCAGGAGGCCGCCGACATCGTCGCCGCCGCCAAGCGCGAGGCGGACATGCTGGCTGCCGAGGCGCACAAGAAGACCGAGGACTATGTCGCCCGGCGCACCGCGCTTGCCGAACAGAAGATCGGTCAGGCAGAGCGCGAGGCGATCGGCGAAGTGCGCGCCAGTGCCGTCGATATCGCCGTCGAAGCCGCCCGCACGCTGCTCGCCGCCAAGATTGACGCCAAGGCGGGCGCCGACCTGTTCCAGGCCTCGCTTCAGGACGTCAAATCCAGGCTGAATTGAAGGCAACAATGGTCGTGTAATCGAAGCCGCCGGGCAACCTGGCGGCTTTTTTGTTAGGCGAAAGCGGCTGAGCGGGTAATCTCCCCCTTGAGGGGGAGATGTCGCCGAAGGCGACAGAGGGGGTCGCCTCGGCTGGCGCGACGCGATATCGGATAAAACGTCGAATGAAAGAGGAGCTTGGCGCTACATGCGCGGTGACCCCCTCTGGCCTGCCGGCCATCTCCCCCTCAAGGGGGGAGAAGCGCTCAATCCAGACCCGAAAAACTCTCTTCGTCCGGCACCTCGGTGCCGCCAAGCCGGAACGGTGCGAAGGACGCGCGGTGCAGCCGCGCCACCGGTCCATGCACCTCGATCGCCGTGCGGTGGCGGACCGTGGCGTAGCCCATATGGAGCTCGAAACCGTAATGCGCATGATGGCTGCCGCAGCCGCACATCATGCGGTCGCGCATCACCTTGGCGACGATCGAGGCGGCGGCGATCGACTGCGAGCGCTGGTCGCCCTTGATCAGCGCTCTGCCTTCGCATGGCAGTCCGGGCGGCACGTCGCGGCCGTCGGCCAGGGCCAGTTTTGGCTGCACCGAGAGCCCGACCAAAGCGCGGCGCATCGCCTCGAGGCTGGCCTTGAGAATATTGCTGCCATCGATGCCTTCCGCGCTGACCGAGGCCATCGACACGGCAACAGCGGAGCCGAGGATTTTCAGGAACAGCGCCTCGCGCTGCAGGTGGCTGAGGCGCTTGGAATCGTCGAGACCGTCTGGAATGTTGGCGGGATCGAGCACTACCGCTGCCGCGACGACCGGCCCGGCAAGCGGGCCGCGCCCGGCCTCGTCCATTCCCGCCACCGGCCACAGGCCTTCGGCCATCGCCTTCGTCTCGAAGGAGAAATCGGGTCTCTCAACGATTTCGAAGAGAAGCGGAGAATCAGAACGCGCGCGAGCCATGTTGCGGCGAGGTTCGCATCGGCTCCGATTCTCCGCAAGCCCCTCCGGGTCGGGTGAGGCACCGGACCCGGAGGGCACCGTCTGCAAGCCCGGGGACAGGACAGGCCGGACGGGATTTTTTTCATCTGCCGCCGGCAGGGGCGGCAGACGATGTCTTCAAAGCAGCATCAGTTGATCGGTTGCCTTGGCTGCGGCGACGAACTGGTCGGTCCTGAGCGACCGCCGCTCGGCGTTGAGGCCAAGCCGTTTGGCGGCTATCTCGAAGCGTCGGCCGATCTGCCAGGCATAAGGGCCGGAGCCTTTCATGCGCTTGCCCCATTCCGAATCGTAATCCTTGCCGTCGCGCAACGAGCGGATCAGCGACATGACGTGACGGTAGCGGTCCGGATAATGACGCAGCAGCCAATCCTTGAAGATCGGCGCGACCTCTAGCGGCAGGCGCAGCAGGACGTAGCCGGCCTCGCGCGCTCCTGCCGCACGCGCCGAATCGAGGATGCGTTCCATCTCCTGATCGGTCAGGCCGGGGATGATAGGAGCGACCATGACCGAGGCCGGAATGCCGGCATCCGAAAGTTGCCTGATCGCCTCCAGCCGCTTGGTCGGCGTCGACGCGCGCGGCTCCATCGTTCTGGCCAGCATACGGTCGAGCGTCGTAACCGACAGCGCCACCTTGGCCAGACCGCGTTCGGCCATGCGCGACAGAATGTCGATGTCGCGCGTCACCAGCGCGGATTTGGTGACGATGCCGACCGGGTGGCCGCGCGCCTCCAGCACTTCGAGGATCTCGCGCATGATCCGGTACTGCTTCTCGACCGGCTGGTAGGGATCGGTGTTGGTGCCGATGGCAATGGTGCGCGGCTGGTAGCCGTCCTTCGACAGTTCCTTGTCGAGCAGCCGCGCCGCATCCGGCTTGGCGAACAGCTTCGATTCGAAATCCAGTCCCGGCGACAGGCCCATGAAGCTGTGCGTCGGCCGCGCGAAGCAATAGACGCAGCCATGTTCGCAGCCGCGATACGGGTTGATAGAACGGTCAAAGGAAATGTCGGGCGATTCGTTGCGGGTGATGATGGTGCGCGGCTTCTCGACCTGCACCTCGGTCTTGAACGGCGGCAGTTCCTCAAGCGAATTCCAGCCATCGTCGAACACATGCCGGCTGACCGGTTCGAATCGGCCGGATGGGTTGATGCCGGCGGACCGGCCACGATTGCGCTCCGGACGGATACGGACGCCGCTCTGCTCGATCATTGCATTGGCCATCTCGGCTCTTCCAGCCCCGAAGGCAGCAATGTCGGCACGGACGATCTGTTCCATTTTCGCCCTCTCCCAGGGACTGTCGGCTGGCTGTCGAATCGCTCTGTTCATGAAAATAATCCTATTTTATCTATTGGAACAAAGCAAGAACATTTTGATGGGCGACGCAAAATCTGGCGCTGCGTCCGGCTTTCCGCTATTCGGCTAACCATGCTCAGCGTTCTCATCCAGACCCTGAATGACGAGGAAAGACTTGCCCGCACGCTCGCCTCGCTGATCGGCGGTGCGGTCGAGGGCGTGGTGCGCGACGTCATCGTCTGCGACACCGGCTCGACCGACCAGACGCACCGCGTTGCCGAACATGCCGGCTGCCTTTATGTGGCGAGCGGCGGCATTGCAGCCGGCATCAGGCAGGCCAAGGGCGACTGGCTGCTGCTGCTGGAGCCGGGCGCGCGGTTGGGCGAGGGCTGGATCGACGAGGTCGTCGCCCACACCGCCAGGCAAACCATGCCGGCGCGGTTCTCGCGGGCGCGCGGTAGCCGCGTGCCGTTCCTGTCGCGGGTGTTTTCGGGAAATCGCGCACTGGCCGAAGGGCTGGTGATCAGCAAGCGTCAGGCCGCTTCCTTATCGAAAAACGCCCGCAGCGCCGAAGCCATCGCCCGCGGCCTTGCGACCAGGAGGCTCGACGCCGAAATCTGGGTCGCGCCGGTCAAGTGAGGGCCTCGCTCTTGCCGTAAGCGGGCGAGGGAAGGTCGGGTTGCCGACCTCCCGTATTGCGTAAAGCCCGTAAAGCCCGTATATTCCGGAACAAAGGAGCTCGCCGATGACCACCACCGTCACCGCCGCCGCCGTCTCGAAAAACTTTGGCGCTTATCAGGATGCCGCGGTCCGCGATCCGGTCATCATCACCAAGAACGGCCGCCCGCGCACCGTGCTGCTGGCCTACGAGGATTTTGTCCGGCTGTCGAAGCGCGACCGGCGGGTCGAGCTGACGGCGGAACTCAGCGCCGACGAAATCGCCGCGGTCGAAGCCTCTGAAATGGAGCCGGGTCTTGACCATCTCAATGACGAGCTCCCCGGCCAAAAGGCCTGACAGCAAAAAATGCTGCCGGCTGAAATCAAAATCGGCCACGTCTTTCGTTATTCTTATCTCTGGCATTGGCAACACCGCGAGGGGCGCGGGGGAGGTGAGCACGCCGCGCACTGCGTGACGGCGGCAGGCGCCGCGGTACGCCGGGCGTCTTCATCGGGGCGTCCCCGAGGCTGGAGGCGCGACCGAAGCTGCTGGCCTGGTGGAATCCGCATTGGCGCGATACTCCTGGGAGGAATCCACGTGCTTGTCGTCCTGCGGGAAACTCGCGATACTCGGCGATATTTCGGGGAGATCGCAGATGAATCTATTCAAATTCGTTCGTATCGCCTTGCTGGCAGTCGCTTGCTCAGTGCCGACGATCGCGGTGGCACAGGAGACGTCGCTTTGGTCGGTTTATGAGAACACGCTCAAATCCGCCAAGTACATCGATCTGACCCATGCCTTCGAGCCGGTGCAGCCGGTATGGCCGGGCTTCGCCAATGCCAGGTTCAAGCCGGCTGTCGCCGGGAAGGACATCGAGGGCTACGTCAAGGCCGGCGAAGAGTTCACTTACGAAAAGCATGGGTTCGTCGCGAGCGCCTACGAGTTGACGACGGACCAATATGGCACGCAGCTCGATCCGCCCTCCCACTGGAACCCGCTCGGCGCAACGATCAGCGACCTGCCGGCCACCTATGCCGTGCGGCCGCTCGTCGTCATCGACATCAGCGGCAAGGTGCGGACTGACGAAGGCTATCACCTCCAGGTCGCCGACATTGAGGAGTGGGAAAAGCAGCACGGCCGCATACCGGAAGGTTCAGTCGTCTTCGTGCGTTCGGATTGGTACAAGAAATGGTCCGATGTTGCCCGCTTCAACCAAAAACCGTTCCCAGGCGTCAGTTTGGACGCGCTGAAATTCATGCATCTGGAGCGGAAGATTCTGTTTCATGGTCATGAGCCGCTCGACACCGACACCACGCCCAATCTCGAAGGCGAACATTGGCTGCTTCACAACGATTTCACGCAGGCAGAAGGCGTCGCAAATCTCGACAAGGTGCCAGAGGCCGGTGCGTTGGTCACAATCGGCTTCGCCAAGCCGCTCGGGGGGGCAGGCGGATACGCGCGGTACATCGCGATTGCACCCGCCGACTGGACCGAGGGCGTCTCGGTCACCGAAGCGCCTGGTGCGCCGCTTTCCCGGCAAACCGCGCCGCTCAAGCGCGACGAGAACGGCGTCTTCCGTCCGGCGCCCTGATCGCTTGCGATAGCAATCGGGAGGCGGGCCATGGCGCGTCCCATTCCACGCGATTTGTGGCGCCAGTCTGGACAAAAGGTTCAGACGACCAGTCCCTCCGGCGCTCGCGAAAACGTGACTGTCCCGACGATAGCCACCACGATTGCTAGCGCTATCGTGGCATGTGCGCTAATCCTGCCACGGGAGACAGCTTTGCTCCGCCTGTCCGCCGCTGTTCTGCTGACTGTGGCTTTCTGGCCGTTCGCCGCTTCGGCCCGGGAAGAGCCGCCGCCGTCGAGATGCGTTGCGATCGCTGAAGCGCTGCCGTCGGCCACCTATGCCAGATTTACAGCGCCAAACGCGCAGACGTCTCGACTGGCCCAGGCTTTCGTCGACGGTGACGTTACGATCACCTATGCCGGCCATTCGACCTACGTCATCGAGACACCCGCCGGCGTCAGGATCGCCACTGACTTTTCTGGCGTCTATGGCGCTGACCCGCTGCCGCGCGTCGTGACCATGAACAAGGCCCACCGCACCCACTATTCGGACCATGTCGACCCCGGCATCGAATATGTGCTGCGCGGCTGGAATCCGGATGGCGGTCCGGCGCGCCACGCGCTTGTCGTCGACGATGTCTATATCCGCAACGTGCCGACGGATATCCGCAATGGCGGCGATCTCGGCAAGGACGGCAATTCCATCTTCATTTTCGAAGTGGCTGGACTCTGCATCGGCCATCTCGGCCATCTGCATCACCGGCTGGAGGACGCGCATTACGGCGCCATCGGCCGGCTCGATATCCTCATGGTCCCTATCGACGGCGGTATGACGCTGTCGCTCGACCGGATGACCGAAATCACCGCGCGGCTCTATTCCTCGATGATCCTGCCGATGCATCGCCATTCGACCCCGATCAGTGAGTTCACAGGCAGGATGGGCGACGATTTCGCGGTGGAATTCCTCTCCGGCCGATCGCTAACGGTCTCGCTGGAGACGCTGCCCGACCGGCCCACGATCATCATCCTCGACGGGGTTTGACCGCTTCGTCGCGGCCTTCCCCGCTGTGCGCGGCCTGTTCGTTCCACTTCGCTCAAAACACTAGCAGTCGCGAAACCACAGAACTTTAATGCTCTGTCAAGCTTGCCACAAAGATTGCGAAAGATCTTTTCATTGTGCATTGCACAAAATCTTACCGGGGATTACCATTCCTTTGATGCGGGCGAATGGTTCGGCTAACGCCAGAGCGGTGAGCGACCGACGCTTCGTCGATGCTGCCCTCGTAGCTGAGAATCCTGATGGCCCTTTCAAGTACTGACCAATCCGGTGCTGCAAGCCTCGAGTCGATCGCTCGAAGCGGCAGCCTGCTGCGCCGCATTGCCGTGCGGATTCCGACCTATCTGTCGGACCTTCGCGAGAACCCGGCATGGCTGCCGATGTTCATGCTGGCGCGCACCATGCCGGCGCGGCGGTTGCATTGGCGTGGCGCAAAACCGGTTCGACCGGCACAACAAGTCCAGGAAACGGTGTTCACCGGCATCGATCTTGATGCGGTGGTCGGAGCGCTCCGCTCGGACGGGCTCTTTTCCGGACTTGCGCTGCCGCAGGCGATCTACGAGGAGATTGCCAGCTTCGCGCAGCGCACGCCTTGCTTCGGCAATTTCGACCGTCGCCTGGAGTTCCTGCCGGCCGAGCATGCCGAGGCCGAAAAGCACTTCGGCCGCCCCCTGCTCAGCGGCCACTTTTTCGAGCGCATCCTCGACTGCAACGCCGCGCTTACCGTACAGCGCGACCCGCTGCTTCTCGACATCGCCGCCCGTTATCTCGGCAGCCAGGCGAAGCTGATCACCACGCGGGTCTGGTGGAGCTTTCCGACGAGCTCCGCCTCCGACGCCGAGAAGAACCTGGCGTCGCTTGGCAAGTACCACTTCGATCTCGACGATTGGCGGATGCTGAAATTCTTCTTCTATCTCAATCCGGTAGATGCCGAGACTGGCCCCCATGTCTATGTCCGCGGCAGCCACAACCGCCGCACCCTCAAGCACCAGTTGACGCTCCTCGTCGGCCATCCCGCGGAAGAGGTTTTGAATGTCTACGGCGCGCAGAGCCCGATTGCGCTGACCGGCGAGGCGGGTTTGGGCTTCGTCGAGGATCCCTTCGGTTTCCACATGGGCACCGTGCCGACACGCAAGCCGCGGCTGATGATGGAAGTCGGCTTCGGCGTATCGCCGCCATCGCGCCGGCGGTTCCACGGCGAGCCGGTTATTCGCTGACTTTGCGCTGATTCTGGTCCCGAAACAGCCTTTTGAGAACCTTGTCTAACTTGTCTTGGTGCCGCCGCGCCGCAGATGCTCGTCCAGGCGCGGCATGATCTCGACGAAGTTGCAGGGCATGTGCCGGTAGTCGAGCTGCGGCTTCAAAATGCCGTCCCAGGCGTCCTTGCAGGCGCCGGGCGAACCCGGCAGCACGAAGACGAAGGTCGCGTTGACGACGCCGCCGGTCGCCCGGCTCTGGATCGTCGAAGTGCCGATCTTGTCGTAGGAAATGCGGTGGAACACTTCGGAAAAGCCGTCCATGCGCTTTTCGAAGATCGGCTCCAGCGCCTCCGGCGTTACGTCGCGGCCGGTAAAGCCGGTGCCGCCGGTGGTGATGACGACATCGATCGCTTCGTCTTTCGACCAGCCCAGAACCTTGTCACGGATTTTCTCGCGGTCGTCGGCGACGATGTCGCGGGTGCCGAGAATATGGCCGGCCTCGACGATGCGGTCGGCCAGCGTCTGGCCGGATTTGTCGTCGGCAGGGCTGCGCGTATCGGAAACGGTCAGCACCGCGATGCGCACGGGAATGAAGGAACGGCTTTCGTCAATCCTGGCCATATGCGTCAGGCTCCGATGTCATGCTTCGCGTCGCGGCGACGAACCAGTCGGGATGGCGGCTGCGGATATCGACGGCGGCGCGCTGGGCGACATTGCCGGTCTCGAACAGCCCAAAACAGGTCGCACCGGAACCGGACATTCGCGCGAACCCCGCTCCGGCCTTGTTGAGCACCGAAAGTGCCTTGCCGATGGCAGGTTGGATCGCGCGCGCAACGGGCTCGAGATCGTTGCGGGTGATCTCCAGCCAATTACGGATGCTGTGGAAGTCGAGGCTGCGCGGCAGCGGCGGCAGTCCCTCATTGTCGCGATCAGAAAGCGCATTGAACACCTCGGCCGTGGAGATGGCAGTGCCAGGATTGACGAGAACCAGCCCGAGTGCGGGAAAGTCCGGCACGGCCGACAGTTCGTCACCGACGCCGTGCGCGATCAGCGGTTTTGCTATAAGGCACATGGGAACGTCGGCGCCCAGCGAGAGGCCGACCCGCGCCAGGTCGGCATCGTCGAGGTCCAGTCTCCATATCTCAACCAGCCCGCGCAGCGCCGTTGCGGCGTCGCTCGACCCGCCGCCGACGCCGGATGCGACCGGCAGGTTCTTTTCGAGCCTGATTGCGACCGGCGGCGTATACCGCGGACCAGCCTGTTTTCGCAGCGCATCGCGCGCTTTCACGACCAGATTGCTGTCGTCGAGCGGGACTGCGGAGGCATATCGGCCCGACACGAAAAACCCGTCGCTGTCGGCGAGCTCGATGTCAACCCGGTCGCCGAAGCGCGTGAACACCGCCAGGCTCTCGATCGTGTGATAGCCGTCGGCGCGCCTGCCGGTGACGTGCAGCGCAAGATTTATCTTGGCATGCGCATGTAATGCCAGGACCCTATTGCCGGAAGCCACTGTCTCAGGCACGAGGGGGATGATGTCAGTCCTTGGCCAGGCGGTATTCGCCGGTCTTCGGGTCCCTGACCAGCGTGCCCATTGTGCCGTTGGTAGCCTGCTTTTCGGTGCGCCGTATCTTGGCCGTCACGCGCTCGGCTTCCCTGACGAAGGAGCGATAGCCGAAATAGGCGAGCAGGCCGACTGCGATAAAGAAAATGATCTGTGGCATGTCAAACTCCTCCATCGCAAGGGCCGACTGCGGCGCCGGTCGGGCCGGTCAAGCTTTTAAGTTAAACGCTTTCGCCGGTTTTTCAAAGCCCGAAGCGCGCCCATAGCGCGCGCTCTTCCGCCGCATCGATCACGCCACTTGCGGCAGCAGCGGCGATCTCGGGCACCGAAAAGCCGCCTCTGCTTGAGCCGAACCAGCCGAAGCGGCCGAACAGGCCGCGCGGCGCCGTGATCAGCTTGAGCTGGGTTTTTGGCCCGAAACGGGTCCTCAGCACGCTGCGCATATCGCCGAGCGCATCGACAAGGCCGAGCTCCAACCCCTTCTTGCCGGTCCAGAACAGGCCGGTGAACAGGTCCGGGTCGTCCTTGAGCTTGGCCCCGCGCCGGTCCTTGACGAGGTCGATGAAGGTCTCGTGGACCTCGAGCTGCAGCGCCTTCAGCCGCTCGATATCTTCCTTCTTCTCTGGCTTGAACGGATCGAGCACCGCCTTGTTCTGGCCGGCCGTGTGGACGCGGCGCTCGACGCCGATCTTCTTCAACAACTCGGGAAAGCCGAACGAGGCCGACACCACGCCGATCGAACCGACGATAGACGACGGATCGGCAAAGATCTCGTCGCCGGCGACCGCGATCATGTAGCCGCCCGACGCCGCCACGTCCTCGACGAAGACCAGGACCTTTTTGTTCTTCTCGCTCGCCAGGTCGCGGATGCGTCTGAAGATCAGCCGCGACTGCACCGGCGAGCCGCCCGGCGAATTGATCGAAATGGCGACCGCGGGCGCGTCGAAGGAAAACGCCTTCTCAATAGAGCCGGCGGTGGACGCCAGCGACAGGCTCGGTCGGAGCGGGCCGCCGCCGGGCATGATGGTGCCATGCAGCCGGATGACGGGAATGGTGACGATGTCGGAGCGCCAGGATTTCGGCAGCAGACGGTTGAGAAAGCGTTTCACGGGGTCTCCGGTCAAATTGGCTTGATGGCATGTAGGGATTCGCCGGCCAACGGCAATGCCGCGACGCCGGGCCGGCCAAAAAGGCTCAGTCGCCGAACAGCGAAGCCATCCCGTTGTTGATCATCTCGGTCCGCTCCGTGGGGCCGTCACCGGATTGCGCGTGCAGCATCAGCGGGGGGCGGATCGACAGTTTTCCGCGTGCGCCGAGGATTGCCCTGACGACGATGCGGATCGCCGCTGCCTCGGGGCGGGGGTGGACGGCCAGCATCTCGGCGTCGCCGAAGCGGCCTGATATCGCATCGAGGATGGCGCCGAGCTGATCGGGCCTGGCAATCACGGCAAGACCGCCGCGCGGCCTGACCACAGCAGCCGCGCTTCGGATCCAGCTGTCGAACAGCCCGTCCTCCATCACATGCGCCGCCTTCCTGAGCGGGTCGGGCGTGGCTCGATCCTCGGCGGCATTGAAGGGCGGGTTCATGATGACGAAATCGAAGGAATTGTCGGCAAGCCCAGTGGCGGTTCGCGCCTGGCCCGACAGCGCGACGTCGGCGGCGAGCACCGAGGCGCGGTCGTTAAGATGCGCATTGCCGGGGTGAGCAAGCGTCGTTGCGGCGAAGGCCGCCATTTCCGGAGACCGTTCGATGAGCATGGCCTCGGCATCAGGACAGCGCGACAGCACGGCCAGGCCTGCGGCGCCAGCACCTGCGCCGAAATCGGCAAGGCGTCCGGCGAAGGAGGACGGCACGGCAGCCGCCAGCATCATGGCGTCCATGCCGGCGCGATGGCCTGCCTGTTTCGGCTGCACCAGCCAGAACCGCCCGCGATGGAAAGCATCGACGGTATGGGCCGGCGTCTCCTGGACAAGTGTGGCGCGCACAGCTGGCATTACTTCTGGCGCATCTCGTTGGCGATGCCGGCATCCGTCAGGATGCGCCGCGCCGCATCGGCCTGGTCGGCTTCGACCATGATGCGCCTGGGCAAGATGCCGATCGAACCGTCGAGCACGCTCATGTTCTGGTCGGCGACGAAACAGCCAATGCCGGCATCGCGCATCAGCGATTCGACAAAGGAGATGATCACGGCGTCGTTGGTGCGGATAAGCTCTATCATCGGAAGAAACTCGCAGGTTGCAGCCTCTATGTAAACGTGGGTGGCTTCCGTCGCCACCTCGACCGCGCCAAATCGCCTCTTGCCGTGCCTGTGGGTAGCGCCCTAGAGTCTGCGGCGGTATCGGGGTGCCGTCGTGCGCGTGACATAAGACGGGAGTTTGTCGTGGGTGTCGTTCTCAACATCGAAAACGGGAAGCGGGAAGCCGCGTCCATTAAGGATCTCATCGACCTGACTTCGGCCGATATGGGGCGCGTCAACAAATTGATCCTGTCGAAGGCCGGTTCCGACGTCGAGATGATCCCGGAGATTGCCAACCACCTGATCTCTTCGGGTGGCAAGCGGCTGAGGCCGATGTTGACGCTCGCCTCAGCGCAGATGTTCGGCTATTCCGGCGAGGGCCATGTCAAGCTCGCCACATCAGTCGAGTTCATGCACACCGCCACGCTCCTCCACGACGATGTCGTCGACGAGAGCGGCATGCGGCGCGGCAAGAAGACCGCCCGCATGATCTGGGGCAACCAGGCGAGCGTGCTGGTCGGCGATTTCCTGCTCGGCCAGGCTTTCCGCATGATGGTCGATGTCGGTTCGCTGGAAGCGCTCGACATCCTGTCCAGCGCCGCCTCGATCATTGCCGAGGGCGAGGTGATGCAGCTCGCGGCCGCCAAGAACCTCGAAACCACGGAGGATGAGCATTTCGCGGTGATCAAGGCCAAGACCGCTGCCCTGTTCTCGGCCGCCGCCGAGGTCGGTCCGGTTATCGCCCAGGCGACGCGAAACGATCGCGCTGCGCTGCGCTCCTATGGCATGAATCTCGGCCTTGCCTTCCAACTGATCGACGATGCACTGGATTATGGCGGCACCAGCAAGGATCTGGGCAAGAATGTCGGCGACGACTTTCGCGAAGGCAAGGTGACGCTGCCGGTGATCCTCGCCTACCGGCGCGGCACCAAGGCCGAACGCAGCTTCTGGAAGCGCGCCATCGAGGACAATGTCACCGATGACGCCGGGCTGGAAAAGGCGATCGGGTTGATGACCCGCCACGGCGCAATCGCCGACACCATCGGGCGCGCCGGCCATTTCGGCGAGATCGCCCGCGACGCGCTGGCGCCGCTCGAAGCGACGCCGCAGAAATCGGCGCTGCTCGACGTCATCGATTTCTGCATCAGCCGGGTGAACTGAAGGCCGGCACGGGCGCCTGCCCGTGATTTAGGTCTTCCCGGAATTGCGGCGGTGAAATCATGCACGTTCCGCAGCAGCATGGTTAGCAAGTAGGGCAGGGCTCTGTGACGGTCAGCGCGCCCGGCAAACTGTCGAGGTCATGAAAATGACCACGCACTCTTTAGCAGCGCCACGAGCTCGCTCTGACGGCTGGTTTCGGTTTTCCGGAAGATGCGCTCGAGATAGGTGCGGGCCGATTTGACGGCGATGCCGATTTCCATGGCCGCCTCCTGCACCGAATGGCCGGAGGCCAGTTCGACGGCGAGCCGGGCTTCCGCCGGCGTCAGGTCGAACAGGCCTGAAAGGACATTGGGCGACGGAACAGTGGCGCCGGTACCGACCGTGGTTGCGACACCGAGTGCATCCGCACCCGAAAAAATATCCTGCGCGGCGCGACGCAGCGGCAACAGCTGAACGACCAGCGCGGGCCGCCCCTTGATGGCCGCAACCGGGATGGACCGCACGACCCGGTTATCCCGGTTCTGCGCGATGGCCTGCTGGAAAAGCGCGTTTGCAGTTTGATCGGCAATCGCGAAGCCGCCATGGGCTGTGGGAAGGAAGACATCCGCCATGTCTCCGAAAAGCGGATTGGCCGTCAGCACACGGCCCGATCCACTCATGCCCGATCCACTCATGCCAGATCCCGGAGAATGGATACGGCGGTCCTGGCCCGTTCCAGGCCCAGGCGCCCGGCGACAATTCCGGCCCGTGCGAGGTGCGGACGCAGTCCGTTCAACAGACCGATTGCGGCCTGGTCATAACGCCCGTCCTTCAGCCAGCGCTGGAAGACAAAAAGGACAAGCTCGCCGCCAGGCATGGGATGGCTGTGCATAGATGCGGCCCGATGCCAAACGCGGTGGCACTTTTGCGAACGGGATCGCGCTCGATCTCCTGGCAGATGATGAAATTATCGACCCGCACAAAGCTTGCTGGCTGCGCGGCGCACATGCGCCTCACACTCTCGGAGAACCGCCAAGCATCCCCCTTCATGAACGCGTCGAGCAAGGGCTGGAGATGCGTTTCGGTGATGGCGCGGATCGGCGAATGATCGCTGACTACAAAAATCGCGCCGTTTGCCGAGCGGGAGATCGCGCTTGCCGCCGCCAATACCTCCGGCCACAGCTCGGCCGCGAACCGCTTCGTAGATAAGATCGACAATGGCGAAGGCCTGCTGGTCCTGCGGCATTTCCAGCATCGGCATCTCCCTGGGCGAAGCAACAGCATCCATCTGCACGGTTCCACGCATCATTCCGCTGTGGAAACTTTCGCCGCCCGCCGCTTACGGATCGCTTACGGCATCGCGGCGCCGGTGCTGCAGCAGGACAGGCCGGCGGCGCGTCAGGCCGGCAAAGCGCGGTCGACGGTCGCAGTTGGGCGCATTTTCGCGTGGTTTTTGATAGCATTACCCGATTGTGAATTCGGGCCGGGTTGAAGCCTCACCGCAAAAAGGCCATGCTTTGCTTGGAAAAGATCGAGTCTACGGCGATCCCGCTGACGCGGGCATGGCTTTGACTGAAAGGGATACGATGCGGCAAGGATCTGCGCGCTGGCTGACAGGGCTGGCAATTGTGACGGGCATGGCGGTCTCCGGTCTGCCCGCCTATGCCAAAGAGACCACCGAGCCGGTCAATATCACGTCGTTCTCGGGGGCCTATCTTGCCGCGCGGGTCGCCGAAGGCGACAATGATCTCGACAGCGCCATCGCCTACTACAAGCAGGCGCTCGCCTTCGCTCCCGGTGACACCTCGTTGCAGCAAAGCCTGATGCTGTCGCTGATCGCGCAGGGGCGCTTCGAAGAATCCCTGGTCTATGCCGACAAGCTCAAGACGGTTCCCGACGTCGAGCGGTTCTCGCGCCTGGCGCTGGCCGTCGGTTCCTTTCACAAGAAGGACTTTTCCAAGGCCGAATATTGGCTCAAACTTTCGCTCGAATCCGATCTCGACCGGCTGATCTCCGGCGTCATGACCGGCTGGGCCAAGCAGGGCGCCGGCGACCCCGGCGAGGCCATGGCCTCTATCGACAGACTGCAGGGCCCGGACTGGTTCGGCCTCTTCAAATCCTTCCATCGCGCGCTTATCGCCGATGCCTCGGGCCTGCCCGAAAGGGCGGATGCGATCTACGCCGCCACCTTGCAGGACACCGCGACCGGCGCCGCCGCGCCCGAAACCTGGATGCGCAATGCGCAGGCCTATGCCTCCTTCCTTGCCCGCAAGGGCGACAAGGACAAGGCGCTGTCCGTGCTCGATCAGGCCGACGCATTTGCACCCGGCAAGGTCGAGATATCGGCGCTTCGCGACAGGATCACCAAGGGCGAGAAGATCGAACCCTTCGTTGCCGGCCCGTCCGACGGCGCCTCGGAAATTCTGCTCGATCTCGCCACCGCGCTCAATCGCGGCGGCGGCGAGCCGTTCGTCCGCCTCTATCTGCAATATGCCCTGGCACTGAGGCCCGACAGCGACGCGGCCCTCGTCCAGCTCGCCGCCGTCTCCGAGCAGTTGAAGGACGGCGAGGGCGCCATCGCCTTCTATCGCCGCATCCCGGCCGGTTCGCCGCTGAAGACGCTTTCGGAACTGCAGCTCGGCCTCAACCTTGCAGATCTCGACCGCTATGACGAGGCCATCGCCCATCTGAAGGCCCTCGTCGAAGCGCGTCCCGACGACATGCGCGCCTATCAGGCGCTCGGTGGCGTCTATGCCTCGAAGGAGGATTTCCGCTCCGCGGCCGATCTCTATGACAAGGCGGGGGCGATGCTGAAGGCCCCGACCCGGGCCGACTGGAACATTTTCTACCAGCGCGGCATCGCCTATGAGAGACTGAAGGAGTGGCCGAAGGCCGAGCCGAATTTCCGCAAGGCGCTGGAATTGTTCCCCGACCAGCCGCAGGTTCTGAACTATCTTGGCTATTCCTGGGTGGACATGAACATCAACCTCGAGGAAGGCCTTCAGATGATCCAGAAGGCCGTCGAGCTCAGGCCGAGCGACGGCTACATCGTCGATTCGCTGGGCTGGGCCTATTTCCGGCTTGGCCGGTTCGACGATGCGGTGCGCGAATTGGAACGTGCCGTTTCGTTGAAGCCGGAAGATCCGGTGCTCAACGATCACCTGGGCGATGCCTATTGGCGCGTCGGCCGCAAATTGGAAGCCACCTTCCAGTGGAACCAGGCCCGCGACCTGAAGCCGGATCCCGGCGTGCTCGCCGCCTTGCAGCAGAAACTGCTGAAGGGCCTGCCGCCGATTGAATCCAACACGGCGCAGGAAACCCCGAAGGTCAAGCCCGAACCGGCGCCCGCTCCGAAGGGCTGAATACTTCTGAATTCGATTATGCGGGCTCGTCGCCGCTGTCGCTAAGGGTCTGGACTATAAGCCATGCTAATCGTGCGCGGTGCCGAGCACCGCTCGGAGCCCTGAGTCGTTCTGGCGGAGATGTTCCTCGATCCATCGGGTCGTACGGTCGTAGGCATCCGAAAACAACTCGGAATGCCGACTCCAATCCATGAAGCTGATCGTGTTCGGAACCTCGGGACAGACCAAGATATCCGCTTCGCCGACGGCAATGTCCTGTGGCCGGTGTGCCAGCATGCTCATGTCAATGACCTGAAGGATGCTGGGAATCCGAGGCAAGCGGGCACGACCGAAAGGGTTCAGCAAGGCCAATGCCAGTTCGGAAGCTCCGGGGATGCGGTCATAGTCTATGTCGTATTTCTGCGGTGCACTCGACCCGAAGGTAACGATGACATTGGGTCCGGTCTTGAGCTCCGTCATCTGCTCCAGCGGCAAATTGTTCATGATAGCGCCGTCCACCAGCATATCGCCGTCATCTGTAAAGAACGGCGGCAGGACCCCCGGGATGGAGCCGGACGCCCGAACGGCGTGCCAGAGCTTTCCACGACGGTGGACATGGGGCTGACGGCTGCTCAGATTGGTCGAAAGCGCAAAGAACGGAAGCCAAAGATCCTCGATCAGAACGTCGCCGTATTCCAGCCGAAGGGCCCGATCAAACGCTTTGTGATCCAGAAGCGCGAAATGCGGCAAGGTGGGACGGCGAAACGCCCGGCTCTTGATAAATATGTTGTGGGTGCCTCGGTCGATCTGGTCGGCATCCAAGCCTCTTGCGAAGCCGGCCATCATCGCCGCTCCGGAACTTGTCCCGCCGAGATAGTCGAAGCAAGCGCCCGCCTCAACGAAAGCCTTGTAGACGCCTAAATGAGCGCTGCCGAGGGACCCACCCCCTGCCGCCACGAAGCCCAATGCCTTGCCCGAAATAAATCGGACCAGGCGCTGGAAATCAGACCCGTCGTCCAACGCAACATGATGATGCTGGTCAACATAGGGTCGCTCATCGAGCCATGCAGAGGTACCGGAGACCGCAGCCGAGCGATTGTCGTGAACTAGGACAAGCCGACTGGTCGATGGCGGATGGATCGATAGCGTCAGTTCCTCAGAAGGGTTCAGGCGAGGCGAGCAGGACGCGTTGGCCAGCAACAGGACGGTATCGGCCTGGCGAATGCAGACCTGGGTCCATTCATTAGGTTCCTCATCGGCAACATAGACGATGAATTGGGCTTCCGCCTCCAGTTCGTTCAACCAGTTAAGGATCCGCTGGTCGTCGATCGGAAGACCTGGGAACTTCGCTTGGATGTCAAGCCGGGAAACGAACCGAGCGCGCGTGGCCGCGCCGAACGCTTGCCGCAGGTGCTGGATGAGCAGCGGTGAGATGCGACTTCCGCCGGCTGCAATGATCGCAAGCGTTCGGATCTTGGCAGGTTCCTTGAGACGCGACGAACTCCGAGATTGGGTGGCAAATCGGCGCGCCAGAAATACCGTGACCGCCTCTCTCAGGCTCGGCAATGTCTCGGCCGCCTTCTCGAAATGATTGCGACCGATTTCAAGGACGATCGAATCGCGCGCTGCAAGGACAGTGGCCGTGCGGGGTAGTCCCGCGAAGAAACCGATTTCACCGATGAGTTCACCGTGTGCGATCTCGGCGACCGAGCCAGTCGAATCTCCTTTGTGTACCGTAAAGCGTCCAGACAGCACGATGAAAAACCTGTCCGACGCATCGCCTTCGCGAACCAGAACCTCACCGCGTCTCAGGACCCGACGGTCGGATTCGGCAGCCAAAGCCTCGAGCGCCAGCAACGACGCCCGATCGAACATCAATGTTGCCGACAATAAACTCGCTGCAAGAGAATCGACGGAGGACATCTGAGCCATCCCTTGGGAATCCATGACTTTTGTCTCCTAGATGGTGCTGGACGCCTCTAGCGAATGATACCACATATCAGAGCCGCCGAATGGCTGAGGCGCGGCACTGACCGCTGGGCGCTCTCATCTCTCGCTCCCAGCAAGGGCCACGATCAGGCCGCCACGCCGCTCTCGGCGTCCGTCTTTTGGGCCGAAATTCACTTGAGCCCACATCGCGAACCTGCTCGCTTGCCTGCCTGCTATTTTGTTTGCGAGCGCAATCTCGTCGTGCGGACAATTGGGGACCCACAGATTCACCACTTGCGCCGTATGTCACGCGTTAACTCACCCGATTGCCCTGGCTGCGGCCGGCCCCTTGCCTTGACGCTTGCCGGTGGGCGCTCTAGGGAGGGCCGCATCCCCGCCTTTCCCGTCGAGGCCGCCGTGACCATTGATATCCCAGCCCATATGCATCCCAGCCGCTCGTTCCAGGGGCTGATCCTAGCTTTGCATAACTACTGGGCGGACTATGGCTGTGTCGTTCTCCAGCCCTATGACATGGAAGTCGGCGCCGGCACGTTCCACCCGGCGACGACACTGCGCGCGCTCGGGCCAAAGCGCTGGAACGCGGCCTATGTTCAGCCTTCGCGCCGGCCCAAGGACGGGCGGTACGGCGAAAATCCGAACCGGCTGCAGCACTATTACCAGTACCAGGTGATCCTGAAGCCGAACCCACCTAATCTGCAGGAACTGTATCTCGGCTCGCTGGCGGCCATCGGCGTCGATCCGCTTCTGCATGACATCCGCTTCGTCGAGGACGACTGGGAAAGCCCGACGCTCGGCGCTTGGGGGCTGGGCTGGGAGTGCTGGTGCGACGGCATGGAAGTGTCGCAGTTCACCTATTTCCAGCAGGTCTGCGGCATCGAATGCGCGCCGGTGGCGGGCGAGCTCACCTACGGGCTGGAGCGGCTGGCCATGTATGTGCAGGGCGTCGACAATGTCTACGACCTCAACTTCAACGGCCGCGACGGCGCCGACAAGGTGACCTATGGCGAGGTCTTCCTGCAGGCCGAGCAGGAATATTCGCGGCACAATTTCGAATTCGCCAACACCGCGATGCTGCTTCGGCATTTCGAGGACGCCGAGGCCGAGTGCAAGGCGCTACTCGATGCCGGCGCGCCCTTCTCCCCCCTCGAGGGGGAGATGCCCGCGAAGCGGGCAGAGGGGGTTGCCACAGAAGGCACCGCAAGTAAGGTCCCAGCGACCCCTCCCGGCCAGACTTCGTCCGGCCACCCCCGCAAGGGGGAGGGGAACCACCGCCTGGTGTTTCCCGCCTACGACCAGTGCATCAAGGCCAGCCACGTCTTCAACCTGCTCGACGCACGCGGCGTGATTTCGGTTACCGAGCGGCAGAGCTACATCTTGCGGGTTCGCAATCTGGCGAAAGCCTGCGGCGAGGCGTTCTTGCTGACGCAGGCAGGTGGACTGGCGGCTTAGCTCCAGAGGCAATTTGGGATTTCGACTGAAGCGCCGATTGGCAGTACGCCTTGGCCGCTGGAGCCAGCCATCGTCCGCAGCGCTTGTCTGACGCCAGGCATCGTGAACGTGCCATGAGCCTGCGCCGCGAAACAGGCGCTGAGCGCGAGGATCTGCAGGAATGTCGATGCCGTCTTCATGGTCGTTCAGCCAATAGTTCTCTGCCTGAGCGTTGGTCGCTTCAGCGCTGCGTTCGGTTCATGGAGATCTTTGACCCAAGGACGGATGCCCCCGCTCTGGCCCGACAGGCAGAGGAATATTTTTGGCAATCGTCGGTAGATGCGCCGGGGCCGATTGCATGAGGGAAGGGTGACAGCGGCCAGCCGAGTTGCTATGCCGCCTGGACCATCTTGCCGCGTGAGCACAATTTATGCCCGACCTGCTTTTAGAACTCCGTTCGGAAGAGATTCCCGCGCGTATGCAGCGCAAGGCGGCGGGCGACCTGAAGAAGATGATGACGGACGGTTTGGTCGAGGCCGGGCTAACCTATGAGGCGGCGCGCGAATATTGGACGCCGCGCCGGCTGGCGCTCGACATTCGCGGCGTGACCGCGCGCTCGAAGGACATAAGCGACGAGATCAAGGGACCCTCGACCAAGGCGCCCGAACAGGCGGTCCAGGGTTTTCTGCGCAAGGCCGGTCTTTCCTCGATCGCCGAGGCGCATATCCACGCCGATCCGAAGAAGGGCGACTTCTATGTCGCCCATATCTCCAAGCCGGGCCGGGCGGCGGAAGCAATCATCGCCGAACTGGTGCCGGGCATCATCCGCGACTTTCCATGGCCGAAATCGATGCGCTGGGGGCCGGCCTCGGCGAAACCGGGATCCTTGCGCTGGGTGCGGCCGCTGCAGTCCATCCTCTGCACCTTCGGCCCGGAGACCGAGGAGCCGGCGGTCGTCGATTTTGAGATCGACGGTATCCGCTCGGGCAACGTTACCTACGGCCATCGTTTTCACGCGCCGAGCGCCATGAGCGTGCGCCGTTTCGACGACTATGCCGCCAAGCTGGAGGCGGCGAAGGTCGTGCTCGACGCCGACCGGCGCAAGCAGATCATTCTTTCCGACGCCAGGAATCTCGCCTTCGCCAGCGGGCTCGACCTTGTCGAGGACGAGGGGCTGCTTGAGGAAGTGTCAGGCCTGGTCGAATGGCCGGTCGTGCTGATGGGCGCGTTCGAGCAGGACTTTCTCGCCATTCCGGCCGAGGTGATCCGGCTGACCATCCGCGCCAACCAGAAGTGTTTTGTGACGCGACCGCAGGGAACTGGTGAAGAGCTTTCCAACAACTTCATCTTGACCGCCAATATCGAGGCCAGCGACGGCGGCAAGGAGATCGCCCATGGCAACGGCAAGGTGGTGCGCGCCCGCCTCTCCGACGCGCTCTATTTCTGGAAGACCGACCAGAACGACCTGCCTGATCTCGACCAGTTGCAGGCATCGGCGGAAAAGTTCGGGCTCGATCTCAAGAAGCCGCTCGACCAGCGCATGGCCCGCCTCGACCATCTCGGCGTCACCTTCCATGCCAAGCTCGGCACGCAAGGTGAGCGGGTAGAGCGCATTGCGCGGCTGGCTGAGGAATTGGCGCCGATCGTGGCGAGCGCAATCTCCCCCCTTGAGGGGGAGATGCCAAGTGGTGGCAAAGAGGGCAGGCCAGAGGGGGTCGTCTCGCGTGGATCGCCGGCATCCTCTGTCCGCGATACGGCGTCGCGTCTGGACGTGCCGACCCCCTCTGTCGCCTTCGGCGACATCTCCCCCTCAAGGAGGGAGATTACCGCGCTCGCACGTCGCGCTGTCGTCCTGGCCAAGGCCGACCTCACCACCGAGGTGGTCGGCGAGTTCCCGGAACTGCAGGGAGCCATGGGCCGCAAATACGCGCTGCTGCAGGGCGATCATCCCTCGGTCGCAGCCGCCATCGAGGAGCACTACAAGCCGCAGGGCCCGTCCGACCGCGTGCCGACCGACCCGGTATCGGTGGCGGTGGCGCTCGCCGACAAGCTCGACACGCTGGTCGGGTTCTGGGCGATCGACGAAAAGCCGACCGGGTCAAAGGACCCCTATGCGCTGAGGAGGGCGGCGCTGGGGGTGATCAGGATTTTGGTCGAGAATCGTGTCCGGCTTGCGCTGACATCTCTCTTCGACCGCGCTTACCAGATGGCGAACTATCTTGCGTCCGGACCGGCCTTTAGCGCCGATCTCCTCGCCTTCTTCCACGACCGCCTAAAAGTCTATCTCCGCGACCAGGGCGCGCGGCATGATTTGATCGACGCGGTGCTGGCAAGTGGCGCTGCCCCCTCATCCGGCCCTTCGGGCCACCTTCTCCCCGCTGGGGAGAAGAGGCTGGCACCAGCGTTGGCGACCTCTTCTCCCCTCGGGGAGAAGGTGGCCGCAGAGCGGCCGGATGAGGGGGCTTCGCCGTCCAACGACGATCTCCTGCAAATCGTCCGTCGTGTCAAAGCCCTAGGCACGTTCCTCGACACCGAGGACGGCAGGAATCTGCTTGCCGGCACCAAGCGCGCGGCCAACATCCTGGCCGCCGAAGAGAAGAAGAAAACGACGATCGCCGAAAATGTTGAGCCGGCTCTGTTCCGGGAAGATGCCGAGAAATCGCTGTTTGCCGCGGTGAATCAGGCCGAGAAGGAAGCCGGCCAAGCGATTCACAACGAAGACTTTTCCGCCGCCATGCTGGCGCTTAGCGCGTTGCGTGAACCGGTTGATTCATTCTTCGAACGCGTTCTTGTGAATGATGAGGACCAGGCCGTGCGCGCCAACCGCCTGGCGTTGCTGGCGCGCATCCGGGCAGCGACCGACCAGGTCGCGGATTTCTCGAAAATTGCCGGCTGAGGCTTGGCAAATTAGGCGAGCGTCGTCCTGACCGGCGAACTTCTATCTGGCCTGGTCGATTTCGGGGATGGGCGTTGGTTGCGGTGTTGCGGGCTCAGGCGGCCTGTTCGTTGTCGTTATTTTTTTGTCGGATTTGGTGGCCGTCCCGGGCGCTGCGGCAGCAGTTGCCGCGGCCGGTGCGGGGCTGGGCGCCGGTGTTGCGAAGGCGTCACCGACGATGCCGCCGCGAATGATCATCGGGCTTTGCATGAAATCATGCTTGGGCTTGGGCTGGGGGATCGCAGAAACTTTTTCATAGGTGACATCGGGCACTGGTTCGCCCAGCGCCACGATCGATGGCGTCGAGGAGCTGCCAGCCACCTTCACCGGTTCAGGCGCGGCGAGCCTGACGACGGACGGCGTCGAGGATGGTGCACCGGGAACAACGAAGGACGAAGCCTGTGCTGTGCCCGCCGCCAGAGTAAGACCAAGCGCTCCCAGGATACGCACCCAGATCATGATAGCTCCCCTTGCCCAACAAGCCGGCACCATAGCGTCCGGAAATTGATGCGGGCTTGCCAGGTAAGCTGGCATTTTAGCGATTGGCAATTCGCTTCCGCCCGGACTTGCCCCGTGAACGTTCCCGTATTACGCACCACATTCGTGAGGTCCCGCATCTGTCAGGTGATGAGAGTGGCTGAGATACTTGCCGCCGGCGAGGCGATGGAGCGGGCGCTGGCGCTGCTCGAAGGCGGCGATGTCGTCGCCATTCCGACCGAAACCGTCTACGGTCTGGCCGCCGATGCCACCAATGGCGTTGGCGTGGCGCGCATCTTCGAGGTCAAGGGCCGGCCGCGCTTCAATCCGCTGATCGCCCATGTCGCCGATCTGGCGATGGCTGAGCGCATCGCGCTGTTCGATCCCGTTTCGAAAAGGCTGGCGCAGACATTCTGGCCGGGACCGCTGACGCTGGTGCTGCCGCAGCGGCCCGGCAACGGCATTCATCCGCTGGTCACCGCCGGGCTCGATACGATCGCGCTGCGCATGCCGAAAGGCTTTGGCGGCCAACTGATCGCCAGGCTCGGACGCCCGCTTGCAGCGCCCAGCGCCAATTCCTCAGGCAGGATCAGCGCGACGACGGCCGAGGCAGTGGCCGCCGATCTCGGTGCAAAAATCAAGCTGGTGGTCGATAGCGGCGCGACGTCGGTTGGGGTCGAATCGACAATCGTGAAGATAGAGGGCGGAACACTGCGGCTGCTGCGGCCCGGCGGCTTTGCCGCCGAAGAGATCGAAGCGGCCGCCGGCATGAAGCTGCGGCGCGGCGCGGCGGGCATCGAGGCGCCGGGCATGCTCGCCTCGCATTACGCGCCGGGCGCTGCGGTGCGGGTCAACGCCGCAAAAGTCGCAAAGGGCGAAGCCTTGCTGGCGTTCGGCCCGCGCCGCGCCGAAGGCTGGCAAGGCGCCGCCGCCTTGCGCAACCTGTCCGAGACCGGCGACCTGCGCGAGGCAGCAAGCAACCTCTTTGCCCATATGCAGGATCTCGATCGCAGCGGCGCCAAGACAATCGCTGTCGAGCCGATCCCCTCCGACGGGCTGGGCGAGGCGATCAATGACCGGCTTTCGCGCGCCGCCGCCCCTCGTGACAAGATCGATGGAGCACCATAGTTTCCCATCCATGAACGACATCTCAAGGGGTATCGACCCCGGCCTCATCGACCGCTTTGCGGCAATCGTCGGCGACAAATATGCGCTTCGCGACCAGCAGGATATCGTGCCTTATCTCACGGAGCGACGCGGCCTCTGGCATGGCCGGACGGCGCTGGTGCTAAGGCCCGGCAGCGTCGACGAGGTCAGCCGCATCATGCAGCTGGCGACCGAGACGGGAACTCCGGTCGTGCCGCAAAGCGGCAACACCGGGCTGGTCGGCGCGCAGGTGCCGGACACGTCCGGCCGCCAGATCGTGCTGTCGCTGTCGCGGCTGAACCGCATCCGCGAGATCGACCTCCTGTCCAACACGGTCACCGTCGAGGCCGGGGTCATTCTCCAGACGCTGCAGGAAGCGGCCGATGCCGCCGACCGGCTGTTTCCGCTGTCGCTTGCCGCGCAAGGCTCCTGCCAGATCGGCGGCAATCTCTCTTCCAACGCCGGCGGCACCGGCGTTCTCGCTTATGGCAATGCGCGTGAGCTGTGCCTCGGCGTCGAAGTGGTGCTGCCGACCGGTGAGGTATTCGACGATCTGCGCAAGCTGAAGAAGGACAACACCGGTTACGATCTGAAGGGCCTGTTCATCGGTGCGGAAGGCACGCTCGGCGTCATCACCGCCGCCGTGCTCAAGCTTTTCCCAAAGCCCAAGGGGCGCGAGGTGGCCTTTGCCGGCCTGTCGTCACCTGAGGCGGCACTGTCCTTGTTCAGCCTGGCGATGGATCGCGCCGGTGCGGCGCTCACTGCTTTCGAACTGATCGGCCAGAGGCCTTATGACTTCACGCTTCTGCACGCGCCAGGCGTCGTGCGGCCGCTGTCCGGCGATTGGCCATGGTATGTGCTGATGCAGATCTCTTCGGGTCGCTCGGCGGAGGATGCCAGGGCCCTCATCGAGGAGGTGCTCTCAGCCGGCCTCGAGCAGGAGATCGTCGGCGATGCGGTGATTGCGGCGAGCATCGCGCAGGGCGATGCCTTCTGGAATTTCCGCGAGCTGCTGCCCGAGGCGCAGAAGCCCGAAGGCGCCTCGATCAAGCACGACATCTCTGTGCCGGTGGCGGCCATCCCGCAATTCATCGAAGAGGCGGTCGGCGCCGTTCAATCGGTCAGCCCCGGTGCGCGCGAGGTGTGTTTCGGCCACATGGGCGACGGCAATCTCCACTACAACATCTCCCGGCCGATCGGCGGCGATGACGAAGCATTTCTCGGGCTCTATCACGCCATGAACAAGGCCGTGCACGATGTGGTGCGCAGCCTTCACGGCTCGATCTCGGCCGAGCACGGCATTGGCCAGCTGAAGCGGGATGAATTGATCGCGACAGCGCCGCCGATGGCGATCGAGCTGATGCGCAGGGTGAAGACGGCCTTCGACCCGGCCGGCATCATGAATCCCGGTAAGGTTATCTGATCCTTTCGCCGCCTTGTGAATGGTCGCATTCCGATAACCATCCCCTCGAGATCAGCAAAATTTAACCGACTTTCTTAAGCGCTGCGATAAGAAGCCCGCGCTAATGTTTCCCGACAACGAGGCTGGAAAAACCGGCCCGGAGAACCGGAAGACGGCTCTCAGGAGAGACAGGAAAGGCACGATATGAACACTGGACTGAAGCCAGTCTGGGCCGGGCGCAATATGCGCCTCGACCCATTCCGCCTGCCGCAGGTGGTGAGCTACGCGACGCGCGACGACTATGGCGACGTCACCTTCACCATCGACCACCGTGGCGCCGTCATTCGCCGCGTGCTGGAGATGAGCGGCCTGCCGGCGTTCATCGCCCTGCCCGCCAACGCGTTTCGTGGCGTGGCAGCCCGCGCAATGGAGGATCCGGACGGCAATGTCACGGTGACGCTGGAGCTTCTGCACAATGATCCGATGCTGTCGGTGCCGCTGCTGGTGGCCGACGATCTCGAGGATGTCGCCGCCGACTGGCGCGCCTGGGCCGATGCCTACCGTCTGCCGATGCTTCTGATCGAATCCGACGGCATCGCCCGCACCCTGGAGGAATCGCTTGGCGACGCTATCAAGACATTGCCCGCGCAGGACCGCCGCAGGGGTCGGCTTTCGACCAAGCGTCGTCCGCGTTTTCTCGCCCGTCGCAGGGCAGGCGCCCTTGGCCTCAGGCTGGTGATCGGCGGCCAGGAGATCATTTCGCGCGACGAATAGTGCGAGCGCTCTCCCTTCTCCCCTTGTCGGAGAAGGTGGCCGAGCGAAGCTCGGTCGGATGAGGGTGTTCCAGGGAACGCCGACGCCTCATTTCTTCCAAACACCCTCAACCGTCTTGTCGCTTCGCGACAATCTACCGCCCGGGGCGAGTCACGGGCCTCGCCCGCCCTTCAGACTCCACAAGGGGAGAAGGAAAAAAAGCCGCTAAACCAGCGGCTTCAGCGCCACCCATAACGCGCCGCCGATCAGGCCGAGGAAGATCAGCCAGCCGACCTGGTTGTTCGACCTGAACAGAAGCATGCACTGGTCGGGATCGTCGATGTCGAGCACTGCGATTTGCCGCGCCATATGGGCGCCGGCGGCGACCAGGCCGGCCAGCGCCGGTACCGGCGCCTGCGCTGCCGCGAAGGCGACGGCGAAGCAGACCAGCGCTCCGCCATAAAACCCGACGAGCCAGGTCTTGGTGTTGTCGCCGAACAGGCGAGCGGTCGAGCGCACGCCGACGATGGCGTCGTCTTCCTTGTCCTGATGTGCATAGATCGTGTCGTAGCCGATCACCCACAGGATCGAGCCGATATAGAGCATGACGGCCGGGCCATCGAGATCGCCGAACTCGACCGCCCATCCCATCAGTGCACCCCAGGAAAAGGCAAGGCCGAGAACCAGTTGCGGCCAGTTGGTAAATCGCTTCATGAACGGGTAGATGGCGACGACGGCGAGCGAGCCGATGCCGAGCAGGACGGCAAAGCTGTTGAACTGCACAAGCACGGCGAGTCCAACCAGCGCCTGGATCACGAGAAACGCCCAGGCCTGCCGGCGCGTGACCTTTCCCGCCGGCAGTGGCCGCGAGCGCGTCCGTTCCACCTGGTTGTCGATGTCCTGGTCGACCAGGTCGTTGTAGGTGCAGCCGGCGCCGCGCATGGCGACGGCGCCGATCAGGAACAGCACGAGATACCATGGCGCCGGCAGCAGCGAGAGCAAGGGATCAGTAGGGCGTGGATAGGCACTCGCGGCAAGGGCTGCCGACCACCAGCACGGCCACAGCAGCAACTGCCAGCCGATCGGCCGATCCCACCGGGCAAGCTGCGCATGGGGCCACAGCCAGCGTGGCAGAATGCGGTAGACCCAGTGGCCGCTCGGCGCATCGGCGACGCGGCCCTGGGCTGTTTTCGACTGGATGGGTTCCATCGTGCTGAAGTGGCAGCAGCGACGGAAAGCGTCAAGCCTCGTCCGCGACCTAGATCTTTTCGATGAGGGTCACGACTGGCAGGCTCTCGAAATGCTTGTCACAAGTCAGGAGCGTCGCGTCATGCGCCCGAGCGGTCGCGAAAATGATCGCATCTGCGGCCGCCAATTTGTGCTTCCGGCAGGCTTCGGCGGCTGCTAGGGCGATCTCCGTGTCAAGCGGGACCACCTTACAGACCTGCGTAAAGGCGATGGTCTGATCGGCTTTGTTTTCGCCTACTTCGCGAGTGAGCCATTTTGCGAGTTCCAACTGTACCATGGTCGGAACGAGCCAGTCGGCTCGCTCGGGCAGATGCTCGGCCACCTGCTCTCCAGTCGTGGAGCCTATCAGCCATTCGATCCAAGCCGAGGTATCGACGAGCACCATCAGACACGGTCCGACCGGTCGCGATATTCCGTCGCCGAAGCGCCCTTCGCCAGTCCCTTCAGCGCTTCCCGCTTCGGCACAGGGACGAGTAGCACGCCCGTTCCCTTCGGGATGAAGGCAAAGGTCAAACCCGCTTCCCAATGCTGGGCGGTCCGGATCGCCTTGGGAATCGATATCTGAAACTTCGAGGACAGGGTTGCAGTCTCCGACATTTCATACCCTCACTTGATCGATACACAAAACGTAAGACGCAATTGGGGCCAATGCAAGGTGCAGTCGGAGCCCACGTTCCCGTGCGCAATTGCCGTCGAAGCACCCAAATGTCTTGACCCATCGTACGGGGCGCAATAGCGCAGTCCTGATCGTGGAATGGCAAGGGACTTGGGCATGCGCGTATTGTTGATCGGCTCCGGCGGCCGCGAACATGCCTTGGCCTGGAAGATCGCGGCCTCGCCGCTGCTGACGAAGCTTTACGCGGCGCCCGGCAACCCGGGCATCGGCGGCGAAGCCGAACTGGTGACGCTCGACATTGCCGATCATGCGGCAGTGGCCCGGTTCTGCACGGAGAAAAAGATCGACCTCGTCGTGGTGGGGCCGGAAGGGCCGCTGGTCGCCGGCATTGCCGACGACCTTCGCGCTGAAAACATTCGCGTCTTCGGCCCGTCCAGGGCGGCGGCGCGGCTGGAAGGCTCCAAGGGTTTCACCAAGGATCTCTGCGCGAAATACGCCATCCCGACCGCCGCCTATGGCCGTTTCGGCGATCTGGCGTCGGCCAGGGCCTATGTCGAAAGGATGGGCGCGCCGATCGTCATCAAGGCCGACGGCCTCGCCGCCGGCAAGGGCGTTACCGTCGCCATTAATTTGGCCGAGGCGCTGGCAGCGCTCGATGCCTGTTTCGACGGGTCCTTCGGACAGGCCGGCGCGGAGGTGGTGGTCGAGGAATTTCTCACCGGCGAGGAGGCGAGCTTCTTTTGCCTGTGCGACGGCGTCACCGCGCTGCCATTCGGCACCGCGCAGGACCACAAGCGCCTCAGTGACGGCGACGTCGGCCCGAACACCGGCGGCATGGGCGCCTATTCGCCGGCCCCGGTGATGACGCCGGAGATGATCGACCGCACCATGCGCGAGATCGTCGAGCCGACCATGCGCGGCATGGCCGAGCTTGGCGCGCCGTTTTCGGGCGTGCTGTTTGCCGGGCTGATGATATCAGACAACGGGCCGAAGCTGATCGAATACAACACCCGTTTCGGCGACCCGGAATGCCAGGTGCTGATGATGCGGCTGAAGGACGATCTCCTGGTCCTGCTCAACGCTGCCGCCGACGGCCAGCTTGCACATACCTCAGTGCGCTGGCGCAACGAGGCGGCGCTCACCGTGGTGATGGCGGCCAAGGGTTACCCCGGCACGCCGGAAAAGGGCTCGGTCATCCGCGGCGTCGAACAGGCCGCGGGCGATGGCGTCGAGATCTTTCATGCCGGCACCGCCATCGACAGCGGCGCGCTGGTCGCCAATGGCGGCCGTGTGCTCGGTGTCACGGCGACCGGCGGCACGGTCGGCGAGGCGCAGCGACAAGCCTACGCCGCGCTCGACCGGATCGATTGGCCGCAAGGTTTTTGCCGCCGCGACATCGGCTGGCAGGCCGTGGCCCGCGAGCAGGCGCGCTGACGTACAAGATTATCCGGGGCAAGATTAGCGGGGGGTACGATCCAACTCGGTCGACGCAGTGCTGACCGGATCGGTGGGCACGGCTTCAACGGCCGATGCGGAGGGCTTTTCCTTTCGCAGCCACCCCAGATAATCGGCGATCCGGCGCGGAAGACGCAGCGCTGTCCCCACGGCAGGCATTTGCAAGCTGCCGCGGAACTTGGCCCAGCCCGCGCTGAACATGGCGACCATTTCGGTGAAGCTCGGCGGCGGCGCCACGGTCGCATAGGTAAGGGTGACATTGCCCGCAAGGCCGGCCGCCCGCGAGAGAGGCAGCGGTATCGAGGCGAGGTAATCCGGCTGCGCGTCGATCAGGCCGCCGAACGGCCATTGCGCGCGCAAGGCGGCGGCATCCATCGGTGCGACATTGACATCGATGTCGTTCGGCGTGCCTGCCACCCGATAGGGGCAGCGGAACCGGCCGCAATTGGCCTTTGCCGAAAACTGCCAGAGTGCGTAGCCTTGCCAGTTGCCCATCGGAAAATGCACGCCGATGTCGGGCTTGTAGCGCGCATACCAGAGCGGCAGCCGCGACAGCAGCCGGTATTTGTACTTGTTGTCGGCGATGTGCTTGGCGGTCTTGCCGTTGGTATAGAGCACCGGAAAACGGCCAATCCGCCGATGCACATGGCGCACGAATTCCTCTGCATCCTCGAGCGACATCCATTTCGTCGGGTCGTCTTCCTCGATGTCGAGGGCAAGCAGGTCGTCCGGACCAGGTTTCGCGAAATTGATGAAATTATTGGCCTGTCCCACCGGGTTGCCGGGTCGGGCGAGGTGATAAGCGCCCCATTTCAGGCCGAGCGCCTTGGCCACCACCTTGCGCGTCTGAAACAGTTCCTGTGCCACCGCATGGCGCTTCCACAGCGCCTTGCAGAGCCGCGTCGCGGTCTCGTCGCCGAAACAGAAATACGCTGGCGGCATCCCGTCGGACGCCTTGTTGATGAAGCCGACGATGCGCTTGTCGGTGGAAAGCTCGGTCCAATCGATGGGATTGTATTCGTAGGCGTCGATCACCAGCGCCCGGTCGGTATTCTTCCAGGGCTCGGAGAAGTCCGAGGCTTGTGCCGGCGCCAACGCCATTGTCATCGCGGTCGCGACGAGGAGTCCTGGGCGGCGAAGAGGGTGCGCCGGCGGCTTCAAACAGCAGATCCTTGCTGGCCAAAGCCTGATCCTGAACCGCCATGGTTAAGGAAATGCTTTCGGCGGCCCGCGGCGACCGCCGCAATCGTGCCGGGGATGGCTTTGCTGGTCATCAACGCAGGGCGAGAGGGTGGAACGGGTCGGGCGCCGGCGCTTGCGGCAGCGTTCCCTCAGCCTTGCGCTTGCGGTGATGGGCCAGCGAGCATTGCGGCGAACACAGAATGCCGCGATCCGACCAATAGGCGGCGCCGTCGTCGATCTTGCCCCGATGCTGCCAAAAACCTGCCGCTCGATAGGGCAGGCCGCACTCGATGCAGCGATAAGCGTCAGGTCTGGCGAGCACGGGCGGTCCAATCCAGTTGATCCGTCGCCGGTCGAACTGCCCGGCTTTTGCCGAATTTAACCTGTGCTGCAGCAATTGCAAAATCTGCGTGACAAAATTTGACGTTTACGTAAAAAGAAGGCGGGGGAGGCGACCCAAAAGCGGATGGTCTTGTGCCGGCACGGATCTTAAGTTGACATGCCGGACGGAGGAGGAGCGAGCGCCATGTACCGGGCACCAGTCGAGGACATCGCCTTCACGCTGAAGCATGTGGCCGGCTTGAAGCCGGCGCTTGACGCCGGCACCTTTGGCGACCTAGGCGAAGACCTCGTCGACGCCATTCTGGCGGAAGCCGGCCGCTTTGCCAGCGAAGAGGTCGCGCCGCTCTACAAGATCGGCGATGAACAAGGCGCGGTGCTGAGCGGCGCTGCCGTCACCATGCCGCCCGGCTGGAAGGAACTTTATCGCCGCTGGATCGACGGCGGCTGGAACGCGCTGTCAGCGCCGGAGGAGTTCGGCGGCCAGGCGCTGCCGACGATGCTGGGCGTCGCCGCGCTCGAAATGTGGAACTCCGCCGCCATGGCCTTCGGTATCGGCCCGACGCTGACAATGGGCGCGGTCGTAGCGCTCGACAAGCATGCCTCACCGGCGCTGAAGGTCAAATTCCTGGAAAAACTCGTCTCAGGCGAATGGATGGGCACGATGAACCTGACCGAGCCGCAGGCGGGCTCGGATCTGAATGCCTTGCGCGCCCGCGCCGAGCCGGCCGGCGACGGCACCTACCGCATCTTCGGCCAGAAGATTTTCATCACCTATGGCGAGCACGATTTCACCGACAACATCATCCATCTGGTGCTGGCGCGGCTGCCGGACGCGCCGGCCGGCACGCGCGGCCTCTCGCTGTTTCTGGTGCCGAAATTCCTTGTCGGCGACGATGGCGCGCTTGGCGCACGCAACGACGTCTTCTGCTCCGGGCTGGAGCACAAATTGGGCATCCACGCCTCGCCCACCTGCACCATGATCTATGGCGACGGTTTCGAAGGGATCACCCCCGGCGCGAACGGCTGGCTCATCGGCGAGGAAAACAAGGGCCTCGCCTGCATGTTCGCCATGATGAACAATGCCCGGCTCGCCGTCGGCATGCAGGGCGTTGCGGTCGCCGAAACGGCCACGCAGAAGGCGCTCGCCTACGCCAATGACCGCCGGCAAGGCAAGGCCGCGAGCTATAACGGCAACGGCATGGCGCCGATCGTCCATCACCCCGACGTGCAGCGCAATCTCCTGACCATGAAGGCGCTGACCCAGATTGCGCGCGCCATCAGCTATTCTTGCGCGCACGCCATTGACCACGCGCGCGTATCCGTCGGCGATGAAGCCATCCATTGGCAGGAGCGCGCCAATCTGCTGACGCCGCTGGCCAAGGCCTTTTCCACCGATGTCGGCGTCGAGGTCGCCTCGCTCGGGCTGCAGGTGCATGGCGGCATGGGATACATCGAGGAGACGGGTGCGGCAGCACTTTATCGCGACGCGCGCATCGCGCCGATCTACGAAGGCACCAATGGCATCCAGGCGATAGACCTGGTGGCGCGCAAGCTGCCGCTTGGCGGCGGCGAGCATGTGCATAATTACATCGCCGAACTGAAGGCCGTCGCCAATCAAGCGCGGACCTCGAACCTTCAAGGTTTTGGCCGCACCGCCGATGGCCTCGACCAGGCGCTCGACGATCTCAGCCAGGCGACGCGATTCCTGCAACGGCTGCTCGCCGACGGCCGCTCGGACGCGGCGCTGGCCGGCGCGACGCCTTATCTGAGGCTGATCTCGTTGGCGGCGGGCGGCGCCTATCTGGCGCGCGGCGCGCTTGCCGACCAAAGCCGCATCGCCGTTTGCCGCTTCTTCGCCGAAAACCTGCTTGGCGAGGCGGGCGCGCTGAAGGAGCGTGTCATCGGCGGCGCCGACAGCCTTGCCGCTGCCGGCCAGACACTGATTTCTGCCTGACAGCCACCAGGTCGACGTTTCACGACGTTCACAAAGGATCACCCATGACAGACCACATCCTCGTCGAGCGCCAGGGCGCCATCCAGATCATCCGCATGAACCGACCGGACAAGAAGAACGCCTTGACGCGGGCCATGTATGCGAAAATGTCCAAAGCCCTTGCCGAGGGCGATGCCGATCCGGCGATCCGCGTCCATGTCTTCCTCGGTGTTCCAGGCGCCTTCTCGTCCGGCAACGACCTTGCCGATTTCATGGTCGTCGCCACCGGCGGCGAGGGCGGCACCGAAGTCTGGGATTTCCTGATGGCGCTGGCGAGGACGGAAAAGCCGATGATCTCCGGCGTCGACGGCATCGCGGTCGGCATCGGCACCACGCTCAACCTGCACTGCGACCTGACCTTCGCCACGCCGCGCACACTATTCCGCACGCCCTTCGTCGATCTCGGACTGGTCCCCGAGGCCGGGTCGAGCCTGCTTGCGCCGCAGATTCTCGGCCGGCAAGGCGCCTTCGCGCTGCTTGGTTTGGGCGAAGGTTTTTCGGCCGAGCGGGCGAAAGCGGCCGGACTGATCTACGCGGTGGTCGAGGAGAACGAACTCGAATCCGCCGTGCTTGCCGCCGCAAGCCAGATCGCGGCCAAGCCACCGCAGGCGCTGAAGATCGCGCGTGACCTGATGCGCGGCTCGCGTGAAGACCTCGTTGACCGCATCAGCCAGGAAAGCGAGCATTTCCGCGCGCGGCTCAAGTCCGAGGAGGCCCGCGCCGCCTTGATGGCCTTCATGACCAGGAAGAAGGGATAGCTGGGCTATTAGCTCGCGTGAAGATCTTGTCGCCCGTATCGACCAGGAAAGCGATCATTTCCGCGACTTGACGTATTTTCCGACAACAGCGGCTATATCACGGCCATTGGCAAAATCGCCGCGCTTGGCTTCGGCCAACCCGGCCTCTATCTCGGCGAGTTGCCATTCCTCACGGGCTACGAAGTCCTCAATGGCCTGCGCGGCCATATAGGAGCGCGAGCGGTCGACCTTTTCGGCAAGCTGGTCATGCCTGGTTGCAGTTTCGTCCGGGACGCGCACGGTAAAAGCCGCCATGAAAATAACCCTCATTTGCGGCTCACCATAATTATTGGTGAACCAGGGTGGTTCGGCAGGGATTGCCCAGGCTCCTTTGGTGAAGCCGCTAACGGACCACCCATCAGGGATAAAGCCTTGTCTTGTCCCAGCCGCCCTCAGCGTTGCGCGAGAAGACAATGCGGTCGTGCAGCCGGAAAGGCCGGTCGTGCCAGAACTCGATGGTCTGCGGCACGATGCGAAAACCCGACCAGTGTTTCGGCCGTGGGATCTCGCCGATCGCATGGCGCGCGGTGTATTCGGCAACGGCCTTTTCCAGTGCGAAGCGGCTCTCCAGCGGCCGCGACTGTTTCGACGCCCAGGCGCCGATGCGGCTGCCGCGCGGACGCGTCGCGTAATACGCGTCCGCTTCCGCCTCGGTAACGATCTCCACCGGCCCGCGCGCGCGCACCTGCCGGCGCAGCGATTTCCAGTGAAAGCACATCGCCGCCTTCATGCTGCCAAGAATCTCGCGGCCTTTGGCACTCTCGAAATTCGTGTAGAACACAAATCCGCTTTCATCGAACCCTTTGAGCAGCACCATCCGCACGTTCGGCATGCCCTCGGCATCGACGGTCGCCAGCGCCACGCTGTTGGGATCGTTGATCTCACTCTTCGTCGCGTCGTCGAGCCATGCGGCAAACAGGCGGAATGGCTCGGCAGCCTCGGCAAAGTCACCGCTTGTTAACTCAGTTTCGCTCATAGTTTTTCCAATTCTATTGCCGGCCGGGGGAGATTGCCGATTGTCGCGCATCGCGCAACTTTTTGACAGCAGGCAATGGAGCCTTATTGCTTCGGCCAATGCACAGGTTGCCGTCAAGGGAGCAGCGATCGTGCTGGTCGCCTTGCCGCTTGCCGCCTGCGGTGGCGGCGGCTTCAGTTTGGAGCAGGCGGAGGTCGACCGTACGATCCTCACCAGCAGCACGCCTGCCTCTGGCTTGCCGATCGACCAGGATCGCGCCTCGGACCAGGTGACGATCCGCAATGCGGTGTCTTCAGCCGATATCCAGGAACTTGGCGGGCAGGCCGTTCCCTGGGCGAATTCCGATACCGGTTCGCGCGGCTCGATCACCGAACTGGCGGAGTCCAGGGACAACGGCCAGCTTTGCCGCCGCTTCACCGCCTCACGTGAAAGCTTCGACGGCGTCGCCCTGTTCAGGGGCGAGGTGTGCCTGGCCGGCGCCGGCGCCTGGCGGATGCAGGACTTCAAGGCGCTCTGATTTTCCGTCATCATGTGACCGTAAGCTACTGGAATTTCTTCCTATGCGAGCGCATATAGATGGCAATCGTGGACTCACTCCTTCTCCAGGACAGGAAGCATGCGCGACCCCTATGAGGTGCTGGGCGTTGCCAAGAACGCATCGGCCAAGGATATAAAATCGGCGTACCGCAAACTCGCCAAGGAGTATCATCCGGACCAGAATCCGGATCCCAAGGCGAAGGAGCGGTTTGCCGCGGCCAACCAGGCCTACGAAATCGTCGGCGACGAGAAGAACCGTGCGGCTTTCGATCGCGGTGAGATCGATGCCGAGGGCAAGCCGCGCTTTCAAGGCTTCGAGGGCGCCGCCGGCGGCGCCGATCCGTTCGCCGGTTTTCGCCGGCAGCAAGGGCCGGGCGGCTCGCGTTTCGAGTTTCGCTCAGGCCGTCCGAGCGGCGATCCGTTCGACGGCAGCAGCGACATCTTCAGCCAGATTTTCGGCGAGACCTTCTCTCGCGGCGCCGGCATGGGCGCCGGCCGGCAGGCGCCGTCCGGCGCCGACCTGAACGTGACACTCGACATCACCATCGAAGAAGCGGCGACTGCGGAGAAGGTAACGGCGATGTTCCCCGACGGGCGCAAGGTCGCCGTCAAGCTGCCAGCCTATGTCGAGGATGGCCAGACCATCCGGCTGAAAGGCCAAGGCGAGCAAGGGCCGGGGCAACCGGGCGATGCGCTGGTCAAGATCCGCTTCCGGCGGCATCCGCGCTACCGCGTCGAAGGCCGCGACCTCCACGCCGACCTGCCGGTTGCGCTGGCCGATGCCGTGCTGGGTGCCAAGGTGGCGGTCGAAACGCCGACCGGCAGGGTTGCAGTCAATGTTCCCGCCTGGTCGAGCTCGGACAAGGTCCTGCGGCTGAAGGGCAGGGGCCTGCCGGAAAAAGTCGGCGGTCACGGCGATCTTTACGCGCATGTGCGGCTGATGCTGCCCGAGGGCGGAGACAGCGATCTTGAAGCGTTGATGCGCAACCGCAGACGCTAGCTTGGCGCGTCAAAGGCGCACGCCGCAAACGCTCAGACATATCGGAGGCGATTGACTTTGCTTCGCTCCTGTTGACGTCATCGCCGCACGCGACGGCACGCGCTGTCATGAACATCTGCGCCAACGGAACCGACAATTTCGACGGCGGAACAGAATCCTCGCGAGACGCGGCGCTGGCGCAAGGCTTCACGATCAACGGATTGGTCCTGGGGCAGGATGCGGAACTTGCACAATATTTCCGCTCCAGCGTGATCGGAGGTCCCGGAGCGTTCGCCATGGACATCCCGGATGCGAAAGACGCCGGTGAATTCATGACGAGGAAACTTGTTCGCGACCTGTTGGCCTCCGCGCCGGCAGATGCGGCTCGTTTTAGGGTCGAGTGACCGCTTCGATGCACAACTACTCTTGCAGAACTGCTGCATGGCATGGCGTGCCGTCTTTTCGTCAATTCTCGCGTGAGCACGCCACAAGCGCTTCGCCCAGGCGATCGATACTCCAGGTCGGAAGGTCAGCCGGGCGGGCACTGTCCGTTTTGAGCGCTTGAAGGGGCTCTGTGCCTGTGCGATAGCCACTTCACGAAGCAGCAAATCTTGCGGAGAGCGCTCACATGGCGGGTGGACAAGGCATTATGGCCGGCAAGCGCGGGCTTGTCCTGGGCGTCGCAAACAATCGGTCGATCGCCTATGGCATCGCCAAGGCCTGCGTCGACCATGGCGCCGAGATCGCGCTGACCTATCAGGGCGAGGCGTTCAAGAAGCGCGTCGAGCCGCTGGCGGCGGAGCTCAACGCCCATGTCGCCGGCCATTGCGATGTGACCGATCCGACAACGCTCGATGCGGTCTTCGACGACATCGCCAAGCATTGGGGCAAGCTCGATTTCCTCGTCCACGCCATCGCCTTTTCCGACAAGGACGAGCTGACAGGCCGATATGTCGAGACGACGCGCGACAATTTCCTGCGCACGATGGACATTTCGGTGTTTTCCTTCACCACCATCGCCAAGCGCGCCGAGGCGCTGATGACCGATGGCGGCTCGCTGCTGACGTTGACTTATTACGGTGCGGAAAAAGTGATGCCGCACTACAACGTCATGGGTGTTGCCAAGGCAGCGCTCGAAGCCAGCGTGCGCTATCTGGCCGTCGACCTCGGCGCCAAGAAAATCCGCGTCAACGCCATCTCCGCCGGTCCGATCAAGACGCTGGCAGCCTCCGGCATCGGCGATTTTCGCTACATCTTGAAGTGGAACGAATACAATTCGCCGCTAAAGCAGACGGTGACGCAAGAGGAAGTCGGCGATTCAGCGGTCTATTTCCTTTCAAACCTTTCACGCGGCGTCACCGGCGAGATCCACCATGTCGATTCCGGCTACCATGTCGTCGGCATGAAGGCGGTCGACGCGCCTGATATTTCGACCGTCAAGGAATAGTCGAATATACCCTCCCGCCTGCTCTCGGCCGCTCTCCGGATGACCTAATGTATCCGCTCGTCTACATCGCGCGCCATGGCCAGACGGTGTGGAACGCCGAGTCCCGGCTGCAAGGACAGGCCGACACCGATCTCAATCCGCTCGGCCGCGAGCAGGCCACCCGCAATGGACGTCGACTGGCCGAATTCGTGCATAACCCCGAAGATTTCGATTTTGTCGCCAGCCCGATGCGGCGAACGCGTGAGACCATGGAACGCATTCGCATGGCGATGGGGCTCGATCCCCAAGCTTACCGCACCGATCCCCGCCTTGTCGAAATGAGTTTCGGCGACTGGCAGGGTTTCACCTTTCCCGAACTTGAGGCCCGGCATCTCGGCTCGGCTAGGGAGAGGCGCTTCGACAAGTGGAATTTCCTGCCGCCCGGCGAGGGCGCCGAAAGCTATCAAATGCTGCTCGAACGGGTAAAGCCGTGGTTCGACGCGCTGGACCGCCGGACGGTCTGCGTGAGCCATGGTGGCGTCGTGCGCGCCCTGTTCCGCATGGTGCTGGGAATGCCCGAGAAAGAAGCCGCAAGGCTGAATGTGCCGCACGATCGCTTGCTCAGGCTGGAGGGCCGACGCCTGGAGTGGCTCTGAGGCGAGCGGGCTGACCCCTGCCGAGGCGAGACTGGCTTGCCGGGTTTCATCGGACACAGAGTTGAATGCCGTCGCGGATGAGTTGGGTTCACTAACGAAACCGCCAGGAATCAGCTGAAAGCCGTCTTCGCCAAATCCGAGACCCATCGCCAGCCGGAGCTGGTCGCGTTAAATAGCCAGCACCGCCCAAAATGAATGACCGCAAGTCGCACTGCTAAAGCTTTGGCGTGGTGAGCACACGGGCCTGTGCAAGGCCGACGCTATGTTGAACCGCTGCGATTCCGACGTCAAACCACTTGCCGGGCAGTGCGAAAATTCAACGGCGCTCGGTTGCGCCGTCGCGTCAAGCTTTGCGCTCCCGCGGCGTCTGGCCGCCATTTCGCTAAACAGCCAATCGCGGAATCACGCCCCAGGCATTGCTGCAAATGCTGGGCGATCCCGACAAGGAGAAGGCCAAGCGGGTTCTTCAGGCAATGTACAAGATGAGGAAGATCATCATCGCGGACCTCAAGCGCGCCTACCGGGGCTGACAACCCACGCCACCTCGGCCGTCACCTGCGAGGGAGTGACCGGCATCCTGGTTCGCGAGCTCGCGCCGCGCGACGAGATCGTGCTGGCGAATGCCATCCTGATCTCAATCAACAATTCGCTGCGCCGGCTCAGCACCGATCATGTCGATCTTATCAGATTCATTGCAGGGACCGGATACGCCCGTCGAGAAGACCCTACGCGGCGAAGGCTGGCTACGCTCGCTATCTCGGCGCTTCTTCGATGTCCGCATGGCACTTTGCCAAGTCAGCCGAAGAGGCTCTATTCGGTTGAATCGCTATCCGGCAATTGCATGTCGGTGATGATGTTCTCGCCGTTTGTCTCGTCGTAGGCGATCACGATGTCCATGCCGGGTTTCAGCGCTTCGAGATCGGTTTCGGCGTTCAGCTTGTAGGATTTGCCGTCGTCGAGTGTCAGTGTCAACGTCTCCTTGTCGATCTCTTTGATCAGGCCTTCGGTTTGGCCGGCAAAGGCGGCGGTGGAAATCAGCAACATGGCGGCAACGGCGCCGATCGGGATACGCATAATCGTCCTCTTATCATTGCGCCGGTTCGGTGGCGGCGGGTGTTCAACAGACGGTGTTCAACAGACGGGTCGAGGGAAGCAGAAACCAACCGAATGTGTCAAAACTAAATCCGCCAGATCACAGTTTGACCGCTGCGGAAAACGCCAATAGAACGCAGCTGCAGCGCCGCGCGTCCTGACGCGGAAACGACGCTGTGGCGCTTTTGAATTTGCGCATGATCCTTCCCGAAAATCGCTCCGGTTTTCGGGGTCATGCGCTTAGCCGGCTCGATGCCGGCAGGGCTGGTTTTCATGTCTCACAACACGTTTGGTCATCTTTTCCGCGTCACCACCTGGGGCGAAAGCCATGGCCCAGCGCTCGGCTGCGTGGTCGACGGCTGTCCGCCCGGCATCTGCTTCACGCGCGCCGAGGTCCAGGCCGAACTCGACAAGCGCCGCCCGGGTCAATCGCGTTTTGTGACGCAGCGTCGCGAACCCGACGAGGTCAAGATCCTGTCCGGCTTCATCCTCGATGACGACGGCGAGACCATGATCACCACCGGCACACCGGTGTCGATGCTGATCGAGAACGTCGACCAGCGCTCCAAGGACTATGGCGAGATCGCCCGCCAATACCGGCCGGGTCATGCCGATTATGCCTACGACGCCAAATACGGCCTGCGCGATCATCGCGGTGGCGGCCGTTCTTCGGCCCGCGAGACGGCGGCGCGGGTGGCGGCCGGAGCCTTGGCCCGCAAGGTCGTGCCCGGCATGATCCTGCGCGGCGCGCTGGTGTCGATGGGCGAAAAGTCGATCGACCGCGCCAACTGGAACTGGAATTTCGTTGGCGACGCCGAAAATCCATTCTTCACGCCCGATCCGGCATCGGTCGCCGTCTTCGCCGCGTATCTTGACGGCATCCGCAAGGCGGGTTCCTCGGTCGGCGCGGTAATTGAGATCGTGGCCGATGGCGTTCCGGCAGGCCTGGGCGCGCCGATCTACGCCAAGCTCGACCAGGACATTGCCTCGGGCTTGATGTCGATCAATGCCGTCAAGGGTGTCGAGATCGGCAACGGCTTCGAGGCCGCCCGCATCACCGGCGAAGAAAATGCCGACGAGATGCGTATCGGCAATGACGGCAAACCGATCTTCCTGTCCAACAACGCGGGCGGCATCCTCGGCGGCATCTCGACCGGCCAGACAATTGTCGCGCGCTTCGCCGTCAAGCCGACCTCGTCGATCCTGACCCCGCGGAAGTCGATCGACAAGGACGGCAACGACGTCGAGATCATGACCAAGGGCCGGCACGATCCGTGCGTCGGCATCCGCGCCGTGCCGATCGGCGAGGCGATGGTTGCCTGCGCGATCGCCGATCACTATCTGCGTCATCGGGGACAGACAGGGAGAGGAGAGGGCAGTAGGGCAGTAGGGCAGTAGGGCAGTATGTTATCCCGCCGAAGCAGCCAATTTTTTCCTTTTCCCTAATCCCTTACTGCCTTACTGCCCTACTGCCCTATTCCCCTGCGAACGAAGCGAGCGTCCATGCCTTACGACCAGAAGAAGATCGTCGAAGCCCTGCGCGCCTTCGAACGCGGCGAGATTGTCGTCGTCATGGACGATGACGGGCGCGAGAACGAGGGCGACCTGATCGTCGCCGCCGTCCATTGCACGCCGGAAAAGATGGCGTTCATCGTCCGCAACACATCCGGCATCGTCTGCACGCCGATGCCGCGCGACGAGGCCAAGCGCCTCAACCTGTCGCCGATGGTCGCCGACAATGACTCGGCCCACACCACCGCCTTCACCGTCAGCGTCGATTTCAAGCACGGCACCACGACGGGCATTTCGGCTGACGACCGCACATTGACCGTGCGCAATCTTGCCAACGGCAATGTCGGCGCCTCCGATTTCGTCCGCCCCGGCCACATCTTTCCGCTGATTGCGCGCGAAGGCGGTGTACTGATGCGTTCGGGCCATACCGAAGCCGCGGTCGATTTGTGCAAGCTTGCCGGCCTGCCGCCGGTCGGTGTAATTTCCGAGCTGGTCAATGATGACGGCACCGTGATGCGCGGCCCGCAGGTGCAGGCCTTCGCCGAAAAGAACGGTTTGAAGCAGGTTTCGGTCGCCGACCTCATCGCCTATCGCCAGCGCAAGGAAACGCTGGTTGAGCGTGTCGCCTGTTCGGAGATCGACACGCCCGGCGGCAAGGCGCAGGTGTTCACCTACACGCTGCCGTGGGACTCGATGCACCATGTAGCGATCGTCTTCGGCGACATCCGCGACGGCGAGGAGGTGCCGGTGCGGCTGCATTCCGAGGATGTCGTGACTGACGTCTTCGGCACCAGCCACAGGCTGGACGGCATCATGAAATCGATGGGCGAGCGTCGGCGCGGCGTCATCGTCTATCTTCGCGAAGGTTCCGTCGGCGTCGCCCATCAGGAGCGCAACCGGCCGGCCGCCGGCGACCGCGAGGACCATGAAGAGGCGCGCCGCCGCGAGAGCGAGTGGCGCGAGATCGGCCTTGGCGCGCAAATCTTGAAGGATCTGGGCATTTCCTCGATCAACCTGATCGCCTCGCGCGAACGGCACTATGTCGGCCTCGAAGGTTTTGGCATCCACATCGCCAAGACCGAAATTCTCTAGGGCATGTCGCCCAAAAGTGCGCAGCGGTTTTGGGACAACGACATGCATAAAAACAAGAACTTAAAGCGCGTCGCATGAACCCCCTCAGACGCGACGCGCTTTAGGGCTGGTTTAGCGGATCGTCGGCATGCGTCCGGTCCCGCTTGGGACCGGACGCATGAAGTCTATTCGGCAGGAACCGCGGCGGCGTCGCGCGCGGAGATGTCACTATCGCCCGTGGCAAGGCTGCGCATTCCGAGCAGCACGGTGACCAGCGCGATTGTGCCCGCCGCCACCGATACCAGGAACCCGCTCTGTGCACCGAAGGCGTCCACCACCCATCCGGCGGCGAAGGAGCCGAGCGCCATGCCGATGCCTATGCCGGTCATGACCCAGGTCACGCCCTCGGTCAGCATTGCCTCCGGCACGCGCCGCTCGATCAGGCCGAATGCCGTGATGAAGGTCGGCGAGATCGCCACACCGCTAACCAAGACAGCCAGCGCCAGAAGCGGCACCGTGTCTGCGACTAGCACCGGCAGCGTGGTGAGCGCGATGATGGCGACCGCGACGGCAAGCTGAATTTGCAGCGGCGTTTTCAGGTTCAGTACGCCGAGGACGATGCCGACGACGAACGATCCGAGGGCGTAGACGCCGATAACGAGGCTGGCAGCGCCCGGCTGGCCGAGCTCCTTGGTGAACGCCACGGTGCTAACCTCCGTGGTCGCGAAGGTCGCGCCAATGAAGATCAGGGCGAATCTATGATTTGGACCGGCCGCAGGCGGATTGCCGACCCGCGCGAACCCTGGTCGACCGGTCGCACGCGCGGCTCGGTCGAGCGCTGCAGGATGAGGGCTGTCGAGCCGAAGGCGAGAAACAATGTGCTCGCCAACATACCCGCTTCCGGGAAATGCGCGACACTCAGGCCAACCGATAGCGAAGCCCCGGCGATGTAGACCAACTCGTCCGCCGCCGACTCGAAGGCGAACGCTGTGTTCATTTCGGGGCGATCCCGGAAGAGCTCTGTCCAGCGCGCGCGCACCATCGCCGGGATGCTGGGCATCGCGGCGGCCAGCAGCGCTGATACGAACAGTGTCCATATCGGCAAGTCCTGATTGGCCGCCGCAATCAGCACCACGAAAGCGAGCACGGAAATAACAGTGGTGGGCGCCACAACCCGCGCCTGGCCGAGGCGGTCCACCAGTCGCGATATCTGCGGCGCGACAAAAGCATTGGCCAGCGCATATGTCGCGGAGACGGCGCCGGCCAGCCAGTACTCGCCGTGCGTCTGCGACAGCATCGCGACGATTCCGATTGGAGCCATGGCCATCGGCATCCGGGCGACGAAGCCGGCTGCGGCTAAGCCCTTGGCTCCCCTGGCCTTGAAGATTTCGCGATAGGGATTGGCCATGAGAACACTCCTGGATTTTTAAGGCCGAGCCACTTATATACGTGGCGTATGCAAATCACATAATGACATACGGAGCGTATGTCAAATTATATACGAGACGTATGTGAAGGAATAGGCTAATGGGGCACAAACCACGCAAGGAGATGATCGCCGAGACCCGCGCCAAACTGGTCGCGGCGGCGCGCCATGCCTTTGGCAGTGTTGGTTATGCCGAGGCCTCGATGGACGACTTCACCGCATCGGCCGGGCTGACGCGCGGCGCGCTTTATCATCACTTCGGCGACAAAAAGGGCCTTCTCCAGGCGGTCATCGCCGAGATCGACGCGGAGATGTTGGCCCGGTTGAAAATCGTTTCGGCCAGGGCGGACACTCTCTGGCAGGGCTTTGTCGACGAATGCACAGCCTATATCGAGATGGCGCTGGAGCCGGAGATCCAGCGTATTGTCCTTCGCGACGGACCGGCGGTGCTCGGCGATCCTTCGCAATGGCCGAGCCAGAACGAATGCATCCGCTCGATGAGCGAGAACCTTCAAAAGCTGAGGGACGAGGGAACCATCGTTACCGTTGATCCCGAAGCCGCAGCAAGGCTGGTCAGCGGCGCCTCGCTACATGCCGCGCAGTGGATCGCAAATTCGGAAAATCCAGAAGCGACGTCGAAAAAGGCGGTGAAGGCGTTCAACATGCTTTTGGAGGGGCTGCTCAGGCAAGGCCGCAGGATTGGCCGTCCACAAGCACCGGCTGAGGTGGACAAATCGCCGGCCTGAGCCTGCATCGACACCACCAAAGGCAAGGCGCGACCTCGAATGGGACGGCCAAAGCGCGCTTCAAAATTCGGGCAGTTCAAGGAGAAGGCGCTGGTCTCGGTCGGTGGCTCGCGCCGGACCCAACCAGCACCCAATTTCTAAACCCTGTTGAACGTCGGCCTTTGGCGATTCCAAAACATGGTCAAAGCCGCCGCGCGCGCCTATATCGGGGGCATGGTCACAAGGCTTTATACCCACCCGATCTTTCTCGAGCATATAACGCCGCCCGGTCATCCGGAGCGGCCGGACCGCCTGCGCGCCATCGAACGCGCGCTCGACGACGAGGCCTTTGCGGCCCTCGATCGTGCCGAGGCGCCCGAAGGCGACGAGGCCACCATCCTCTACGCACACCCGCAGGAATTCGTCGAGCGGGTCCGCGCTATGATTCCGGACACCGGTACCGCTCGTGTCGACGCCGACACCACCGCCAGCCCGAAAAGCTGGCAGGCGGCCGTCACGGCGATCGGCGCTGCCAACGCCGCCGTCGACGATGTCTTTCGGGGCGACGTGACCAATGTCTTTGTCGCCGCCCGGCCGCCCGGCCACCACGCCGAAAAGACCACGTCCATGGGTTTTTGCCTGTTCAACACCGCGGCGATCGCGGCGCGCCACGCGCAAAGGCAGCACCAGGCCGAACGCGTTGCCATCGTCGATTGGGACGTGCACCACGGCAATGGCACGCAGGATATTTTCTGGGACGATCCGTCGGTGCTCTATTGCTCGACGCACCAGATGCCGCTCTATCCCGGAACTGGAGCCGTGAGCGAAACCGGCGTCGGCAACATCGTCAACGCGCCGCTGGCGCCGCAGACCGGCAGCGAGGTTTTTCGCGACGCTTTCCTGTCGCGGATCTTGCCGGCGCTCGACAATTTCGCGCCCGACCTCATCATCATTTCGGCCGGCTTCGACGCGCACCACCGCGATCCGCTGGCCGAGATCAATCTGACCGAGGACGATTTCGATTGGGCAACCGGCCAGTTGATGCAACGCGCCGGTCGCCATAGCGACAACCGGCTCGTCAGCCTGCTCGAGGGCGGCTACGATCTGCAGGGATTGGCATTTTCGGTCGCCGCCCATGTCGGGCGACTGATGAAAGGATAGACGATGGCTGGTGAGAGCAACGAAGACGTCAAGGCGATGAGCTTCGAGCAGGCGCTCGACGCGCTGGAGAAAATCGTCGATGATCTGGAGCGCGGCGACGTGCCGCTCGACCAGTCGATCCGCATCTATGAGCGCGGCGAGGCGCTGAAGCTCCATTGCGACCGGCTGCTCAAGGCGGCCGAGGACAAGGTCGAGAAGATCAGGCTTTCGCGCGACGGCAAGCCGGTGGGGACAGAGCCGCTGGACGCGGAGTAAGGCGCGGTCCCGAACGACAATTTCGCCGTGCGGCTTTTCGACATGATCATGATTGAGGATAATACTCATCCCGCTTGAAACGGCTCCAGGACGAGAGGAGATTGCGAACGATGTGCAGAAACATCAAGACACTGTTCAATTTCGATCCGCCGGCAACCGATGACGAGGTCCGCGATGCCGCGCTCCAGTTTGTCCGCAAGCTGAGCGGAACGACGCGGCCGTCGAAACAGAACCAGCATGCGTTCGACCACGCCGTCGAGGCCATAGCCGCGTCTGCGCGCGAATTGCTGGACAGCCTCGAGACGACACAGCATCCGCGCAATCGCGAAGAGGTGGCGGCCAAGGCGAAAGCCAGGTCTGCACTCCGCTTCGCTTGAGGAAGACCGCATGAGCTTCTTCCCCGGAAACGACCCTCTGCCCGGTGACGCCTTCGCCAGCGACCAGATCGAGCTGATGGTTATTCCGAACGCCAAGGACATTGGCGGCTTTCAGGTTCGCCGTGCCTTGCCGACCGCCAAGCGTCGGCTGGTCGGTCCCTTCATCTTCTTCGATCGCATGGGACCGGCGATTTTGCGAGCCGGCCAGGCGCTCGATGTCCGCCCGCATCCCCATATCGGCCTGTCGACGGTCACTTACCTGTTCGACGGCAAGATCAGGCATCGCGATTCGCTCGGCACCGAAATGGTCATCCAGCCCGGTGACGTGAATTTGATGACCGCCGGTCGCGGCATCGTCCATTCCGAGCGTACGCCGCAGGAACTGCGCGGTGCGCCGATGTCGGTTTCCGGCCTGCAGACATGGCTGGCGCTGCCGGACGATAAAGAGGAGGTCGAGCCGATCTTCGAGAATACGGCGGCCGTGCGTCTGCCCGGGATCGACGCCGAAGGGGTCAGCGGACGCGTTGTCATTGGCGCGTTTTCCGGGTTGCGGTCACCGGTCGTGACCGCTTCGGACACGCTCTATGCAGACCTCAGCCTGGCGCGCGGCGCCAGCGTGAAAATCCCTGCCGATGCCGAGGAGCGCGCGATCTATACGTTGGAAGGCGAGGTTTCGATCTCCGGTGACCGCTTTCCGGCAGAGCGGCTGCTGGTGTTCCGGCCCGGTGACGAGATCGTCGTGTCGTCGGAGGGTGGAGCGCATTTTATGCTGTTCGGCGGTGCCTCGCTCGGCTCCAAGCGCTACATCTGGTGGAATTTCGTGTCTTCGTCGAAGGAACGCATCGAACAGGCGAAAGAAGAGTGGAAGACAGGCCGCTTCGATATCGTTCCGGGGGATGAAGAAGAGTTCATTCCTCTGCCGGACAATTAGAGCGCCGCGCGCGGTTTTGGACACGCAAAGGAAACCTTAACACTTTGAATCTGAGCCGCGTCACTCGCACGCATTTACATTCGCCGGCCAGCGGCCTATTTCGCACGTGAATAAAAAGCAGGCCCTAGCACCAGTGAACGCAAAGCTCCATACGCCCCTTCTCGACAAGGTCCGCATACCGGCCGACCTCAGGACGCTTGACGAACGTGATCTGCCGCAATTGGCATTGGAGCTTCGCACGGAGTTGATCGACGCCGTGTCCCACACCGGCGGACATCTCGGTGCTGGCCTTGGCGTGGTCGAACTGACGGTGGCATTGCATTATGTGTTCAACACGCCAGACGACCGGCTGATCTGGGATGTCGGTCACCAGGCCTATCCGCACAAGATCCTGACCGGCCGCCGCGACCGTATCCGCACGCTGCGGCAAGAGGGCGGCCTGTCCGGCTTCACCCAGCGCGCCGAGAGCGAATACGATCCGTTCGGCGCCGCCCACTCCTCGACCTCGATTTCCGCCGGCCTCGGCATGGCAATGGCACGCGATCTCTCCGGGGGCCGCAACAATGTCATTGCCGTTATCGGCGACGGCGCCATGTCGGCCGGCATGGCCTATGAGGCGATGAACAATGCCGGCGCGCTCGATGCCCGGCTGATCGTCATCCTTAACGACAACGACATGTCGATCGCTCCGCCGACCGGCGCGATGAGCGCCTATCTGGCCCGCCTGGCGTCGGGCAAGGCCTATCTGGGCTTGCGCGATTTCGGCAAGAAGCTGACCTCCTATCTCGGCGAGCGCGCCGATCGCGCCATCAAGCGGGCGGTCGAGCATGCGCGCGGCTATGTCACCGGGGGCACGCTGTTCGAGGAAATGGGTTTTTATCACATCGGCCCGATCGACGGTCACAATCTCGAGCACCTGATCCCGGTGCTGAAGAACGTCCGCGACAATGCCGACGGTCCGGTGCTGATCCACGTCGTGACCCAGAAGGGCAAGGGCTATGGACCGGCCGAGGCGGCCGCCGACAAATATCACGGCGTCAACAAATTCGACGTCATCACCGGCGCGCAGGCCAAGGCGCCGGCCAACGCGCCGAGCTACACGAAAGTCTTTGCCGAAAGCCTGGTCCAGGAAGGCCGCGAAGATGATCGCATCGTCGCCATCACCGCCGCCATGCCGAACGGCACCGGCCTCGACCTCTTCGGCGAGGTGTTCCCGTCGAGGACCTTCGATGTCGGTATCGCCGAGCAGCACGCGGTGACTTTTGCCGCCGGCCTTGCCACCGAAGGCTTCAAGCCTTTCGCGGCGATCTATTCGACCTTCCTGCAGCGCGCCTACGACCAGGTCGTCCACGACGTGGCGATCCAGAAACTGCCGGTGCGCTTTCCGATCGATCGCGCCGGCTTCGTCGGGGCCGACGGGGCGACCCATTGCGGCGCTTTCGACACGACTTTTTTGGCGACGCTGCCCGGTTTCGTCGTCATGGCCGCGGCGGACGAGGCGGAACTGCGACACATGGTGCGCACGGCGGCAAGCTACGATGAAGGCCCCATCGCCTTCCGCTATCCGCGCGGCAACGGCGTCGGCGTCGACCTGCCGGAGCGTGGCTCGGTTCTGGAAATCGGCAAGGGCCGTATCGTCAGGGAGGGCACCAAGGTTGCGCTGCTTTCCTTCGGCACGCGGCTGCAGGATTGCCTGGCTGCGGCCGAGGAGCTCGGCGCGGCAGGGCTTTCCACCACGGTCGCCGATGCTCGTTTCGCCAAGCCGCTCGACGAGGACCTGATCCGACGGCTGGCGCGCTCGCATGAGGTGCTGGTAACAGTGGAAGAGGGCGCGGTCGGTGGCTTCGCCAGCCATGTGCTGCAATTCCTGGCCCATGAAGGGCTGCTGGAAAACGGCCTGAAGGTACGCCCGCTTGTGTTGCCCGATACTTTTGTCGATCACGCCAAGCCCGAAAAGATGTATGCCGACGCCGGGCTTGATGCCGCCGGTATCGTGCGCACCGTCTTCGTGGCGCTGGGACACACCGCCAGCGCGCAAAGCGCCTGAACCAAAATCTCAAAGGCCTGCACCAGTTTGCCGACCAGCGGTCGTAACTGACTGTTTGCGTTGTCATTTGACATTCGCCTACGGTGTCTCTGGTCTCGCGGCGAAAGCTCGTGCCGCCGCATCAATGTTCGGTCCTCGTTGTCCCGCCTCAAATTCCCCTCTCTAAGCGAGCGCAGCGAAGATCAGGCCGACATAGGTAAGCTGGTGCAAGAACTGGTCAGCTCCATGCATGGCCCAGAATGTCCGCGTGTCGGGGCCAGCATGGCTGCGCCCGGACAGCCCGGCTTTGGTGTAGTCTGTCGCGTAGTGGACCGTGAATTCCGCGGCAGAAAGCAGGACGATTGCGGTGGGTTCGAGCCCGGCGATGAGAAGGGCCGGCAAAGAGCCGAGCGCATGCAAGCCCGCGTGGACATAGCCGCCGGCGCGGCGCAGATCGCCCTTTCCGCCCATCATCCAGCCGGGCTGGAGCAGATAGTCGGCGATGAAGTGCTTTAGCTGGAGGCAGAAAAGCATTGCGAGCGTCAAAGTCATCATTTCCATGACCATACTCCATGGCCGCAGCGGTTTTTCAGGTTGCGAGCGTGTGTATCAGGACCGGGAGTGCCTTCCCGCGAACATTCGTGATGCCAAGTGGCTGCGCGGCGATCTGGCCGCTTGTCTGCGCAAGCGTCATGTCGCTGAGCACGACTTCGACGCCGTGTTCCTTGGCGACGCCAACGAGACGGCTTGCCAGGTTGACCGTATCGCCGATGGCCGTATAGCTCAGCCGTTCGGCCGATCCGACATTGCCGACAATCGCGGTGCCGGTATTGATGCCAATTCGCACCCGTATGTCGCTGTGGTCCGGCGAAACGGCGGGCAGCGCATGCATCGCGGCCCGGATCGCGGCTGCAGCGCTGCATGCGCGGCGTGCGTGATCCGGCACGGCTGTCGGTGCGTTCCAGATGGCCATAACGGCGTCGCCAATGAACTTGTCGACGGTGCCTCCCTCGGAATGAATGGCTTCGACTGCAAGCGTGAGAAAATTGGTGAGATGCGGCTGGACATCGGGCCCGAGCCGCTCGGTGAGTTCGGTGAAGCCCGGCAGATCGGCAAACATCACGGTCACTTCCACGAGCCTGCCGCCGGGCGCAGGCTCAAGCCCTCCCGCGACGAGGGGCCGGACGACGTCGAGCGGCATGTACTTGGCGAAAGCCGACAAGCCGCCCGCCATGCGCTTCAGCGCTTCCGAGAAATCATTGAGTTCGGCCAGGAATGTCGGAACATGCCGCACCTGGTCGAGCGAGAACCGTTCGATCTCACGGAGCTGCGCGGCAAGCTGGCGGATTGGCCTGGCGAAAAGCAGGTTCGAAAAGAGCACGGCAGTGGCCGCTGCCAGCACGATGAGCCCGGCGACCACCAGCAGCACCCGACGCGTGTTACGGTCGATCTCTTCTGCGAAGGAGGAGCGCGGTATCGCGGTCAGGAGCCGCCATTGTTCGAAGGGGAGCGCAAACGAGGAGACGTAGACCGGGCCGATCTCGCCACCATCAACCAGCGTGCGAAATTCGTTCCCTTTCATCATCGAAATGGCGTCGCCCACCGCGGCGGCAAGCGCATCGCTCTTTGGAAAATCGCGAAGATGAGCAGGCATAGGACCGCCGGGCGCATCCGATGCAGCCAGTACTTTGTCGCTACCGCCCAGCACGAACGTCTTGCCGTGACCTGATACTTGCAGACCACTCAGCGCCTGCGACAAATTGGCGAAACTCACGGCCACCATGACCACGCCCTGGTACCTGCCATAGAGCTCGACCCGCTTTGAAACAACCACCGAGGGCTCGAAGCCATTGGGCAGGACGTCGATCACGCTCCAGACAGGTTCCGTCGAGTCCATCGCCCGGCGATACCAGGGCGCACCGAGCGCTAGGTAAGCGGTCTCGCCATTGATGCGTTCTTCGAACATCACATCGCCGGGGATGGGATGATAGATATCACGACGCAACGGGCGCGGCTTCCCCGGCATGCCCGGGCCGATTTCGACCATCTCGATCTTGCCGCCGGCCGCCGCGTGCGAGCCGAAAAACCGTCCGTCGGGGAAGCCGAATCCGATCCAGCCGATCGCGCGCTGTTCACGCAGCAGCGACAGGAACAGGAATTCGCGTCTGACCTCGTCATCGGCCTTGATCGTGCCTTGGAACAGGATCGAGCGGATGATCTCGGCCGTGCCTGCCACGACGGCCAGCGTTGATGTCAATTCGCCGCGGACAGAATCGGCACTCTGGGCGCCAAGGCTGGCGACGATCATCTCGACATTGCGGGTTGCCGTGCGCTCCCAGATGACATGCACCGATGCAGCCGTCGACATGACCGCCATGAGCAGCAGCGCCGTCATCGCCCGCCCAAGCGCTATGCGCGGCAGGCGGCGCCTACCGGTCGCGGCGTTCGGTGATGAGGCGCGCGTTGCGGTCAAATGTTGCATAGGCCCAAGCCCAATCGAGGAAGACAACGGTGCGGTTGCGGAAATCGACAAGGAACCACAGATGCGCGAAGCTCCAGAGCAGCCAGGCTAGGAAACCGCTCAGTTGGATGGGTCCCAAATCCGCGACGGCGGCCTTGCGGCCGATTGTGGCGAGATTTCCGTAGTCGGCGTAGCGGAAAGGTTCTGCCATCCGCCCCGCAAGTCGCGCCTTGATGAGGTCTGCCACATAGCGGCCCATTTGCTTCGCGGCAGGGGCGACGCCCGGAACCGGCCGGTCGTCCTTGCCCTTTACCGAAGCGGTATCACCGATGACATAGACGCCTTCGCGGCCAGGCACATGCAGATGTCCGTCGACAACGACGCGGCCGGCGCGATCGGCCGCGACGTCCAGCCATTTCGCCGCCCTTGAGGCCATAACGCCGGCAGCCCAGAGCACACAGGCTGAAGCGACGCGTTGCCCATCCGCGAGCGCGACGCCATTGTCGTCGCACTCCGTAACCGCGGCGCCGAGCTTGACCTCGACGCCAAGCTTTTCGAGCTGCGATTTGGCCGATTGCGAGAGCTTCTCCGGAAATGCGGTGAGCAGCCGTTCGTCGGCCTCGACAAGCACAACCCTTGCGGTCGAGGAATCGATGTTGCGGAAATCGCGAACGATCGCTTTGCGCGCGAGTTCGACGCCGGTGGGTCCGCCGCCCACAACCACAAAGGTAAGGAGTTTTTCTCGAAGAGCCGGATCGTCGGTCACTTCTGCCTTTTCGAACGCGGTCAATATGCGGGCGCGAATTTCTGTGGCGTCGCCTATGGTCTTGAGGCCAGGAGCATTTGCTTCCCAGGCGTCGTGACCGAAATAGGCGTGGCGGGCGCCGGTGGCGATGATCAGGTAGTCGTAGGGAATTCGCCTGCTGCCGGTCAGCACAGTCCGCGCAGCGGTGTCGACGCCCTCCACCTTTTCCATCAGGACGGTTGCATTCTTCTGGCTGGCGAGGACGCGCCGGATCGGCATGGCGATCTGCGCCGGAGATAGGCCGGCCGTCGCCACCTGATAAAGCAGCGGCTGGAACAGATGATAATTGCGGCGGTCGACGACAGAGATATCAACCGGCGCGTTGCGCAACCCGAGCGCTGCGTTGAGGCCGCCGAAGCCCGCGCCGAGAATGACGACCTGCGGCCGGCGCGGTGGAAGCGCATCTGTTTTGGCCGGCGTCGCTTCCAACTCTGCCAACATCATCACTTCTTCTCTGGATTGCCGCAGCATTGTTCACGCTCCGCGACCGAAATAGCCGTCGACCAGATAGTCCAACGATATGACGCCTGCGCCGCGAGCCAAAATGAGCAGCAGCAGCGAACTCCACATGAGGTGTTCGCCCCAGTGTCCCGGATAGACGAAGATCTGGATCACCGCGACTACCCCGAGCAGCATCAGCGCGCCGAGGCGCGAGAACAGGCCGAGGAAAAGCAATGCGGCGCCGATGATTTCGGCGGCTGTCGCGAGCGGGGCCGCCAGCGCCGGGTCGATCAGCGGCAGATTATATTCAAACGCGAAAAGCTGTAGCGTTACCGGCCAGGAAGCGAGCTTGGTCTGCGCCGATTGCCAGAACACGTGGGCGACCGCGACGCGACCCGCCAGCTGAACGAGAGAAAGGGGTATGCTACCCGCCAGGTTCAGAGCCCTGCGGTAGGCGACGGCTAGGCTGCGGCCACTGGTTGAAGGCATTTCGCGGGTCACGCTCATTGGTCTCTCCATATTTCGTTTACTGCGGGTGGTCGAAGCCGATGCCGGTCACCAAGCCTTCGCCGAACAGGCTGACGAGGGCGCCGAGGACATCGAACATCGGTTCGTGCGTGAGGGCGTGTGAAACGGCCCTCTCCAGGCCGAGGCCCTTTTTCAGAGAATGGCGGAACGAGAACTGGGCGCTCGTGAGGCGCGCGAAGCGTACATTGTCGCCGTGCCTCCAGAGCGCGATGCGCTCGGCTTTTCGCTGCCAGACGTCAGCTTGATCCGGAACGCCACCGTTCTGATGCGCCGACCAGATCGACAGTACCGGCCAATGCGACATAACGAGGCGCAAGGATGGCTGGAGCATCAGTTCGAGGGTCGAGCTCGAGGCTTCGCCATCCAGTGCCGCCAGGTTCAGCGCCGGCAGTGATGCCGCATCAAGCGCCTCGGCGATCGCCCATTCAAGCCGCGCCGTTTCCGCGACGAAGGGCATTTCAGCCAGTCCTTGGAAGGTCCCGAGGAAGCGCGGGAAGTCGGAGCCGTAGCGCACCAGCCTTGGCTCGCCGGGGGGATGCTGACGAATGAACTCGCTTGCGGCATAGCGGAAGAACCGCTCGTCGACCATGCGAACGACGACGGGGAATACGGCCATCAGCGTCGCTGTCAGCGAGGCGCGGGTATTGTTCTCATAAATGCGCAGCCGTCGGCATGGATCGGCGCGGCCCGCTGAAACGAGCGACGAAAGGCCGAATTGCGGGTTGCCAAGCACGGACTGCGCGATGATGTTCTGCAGATGTTCAAGCGGCAGCATGGCGGCTCCTCCTGACGTCACGGTCAGCAGCGAGGCGCGCGGGCTTGATCGCATCGAAAGCGGCAAGCACCGGCATCTGACCGCGCGGTGCATCGCGTTCGAACGGAACGACGATGCCTGGAGCGGACTGCTTCGGCGCGGAAACAGGAAGGGAATCCTGCCGCTTGCGGAAGGCGATCGAAGCGGCAAGCATATCCGCCCACATGGCTTCGCCCAGCAGCACGTCGAGCACGGGCACGTCGGTATCCCATTCGATCAGCGTGGGGCGTGGGCCGAATTTCTCGATCGCGCCGGCATAGAGTGACCACACGGCGGGCGGCACGCGCGAGCCGTGGTCGTCGATCAGGACGGTGTCATCGCCAACGTCGTTGACGGCATGGCCTGCCAGATGGATCTCGCCGATCGCCTCGGCAGGCAGCACCTCGATGAACGCAGCCGCGTCGAAGTCGAGATTGTGGGCGGAAACGTAGACGTTGTTCACGTCGAGAAGCAGGCCGCATCCCGTGCGCTTCACAAGCTCGGCCAAGAACTCGGCCTCTGTCATCGTCGAACCGCTGAACTCGATATAGGCAGAGAGATTTTCAATCAGGATGCGGCGCTTCAGAGTGTCCTGAACGAGCTTGATATTGTTGGCGACGATCGCGAGCGCTGCTTCGTCGTAACGGAGCGGCAAAAGGTCGTTGAGGTAGGCTCCATCGGCGCCGCTCCAGGCGAGGTGTTCGGAAACAAGATCGGGTTCGAAGCGCACGCATACCTTGCGCATGCGTTCCAGATGGTCGCGGTCGACGCCGGAAGCGCTGCCGAGAGACAGCCCTACGCCGTGCACAGAAAGGGGGTAGGTTTCACGCAGTTTTTCGAGCGCGGCGACGGCAGCTGAACCGCCCATGTAGTTTTCGGCATGAACCTCCAACCAACCCGCCGACGGGCGGCGGCTAAGCATTTCAGCAATGTGCGGCGAGCGAAGACCGATGCCCGCAGCTTGCGGAATTGGGAGGGTGGGAAGCTTATTGGGCATCAGTCGTCTCCATTGGGTTGCGTGGGAGTGGATCAGGCCTTGGGTTCGGTGCTGCCGCTGGCAAGCTTTCCGCAAGTGCCGGCCGGCACATAGATCCATGCGTCGGACTGGTTGTCGGCCGTAGAGGTCCCGGCGCAAGAATGCGTGGCGGTCTGGCAATCGTTCTGGCCGGCCTTGACGACGCCGTAGCACTTTTCGAACGAGTACTCCGGCTGAGCGGCCGGACCGGCGAAGGCAGCGCTGGCGGCGAGCGTGGTAGCCGCGGCCAAAGCCGAGCCGATGAGCGATTTGGTATTGATCATGATTTTCCGTCTCCTGGGTTTGTGTTTGGTTCAGACCGGCGATCAGCCCGTCTGAAGCCACTCTCTTCGATCGCAGCCATCAACTGAAATGCTGTCTTGGCATGGTTTCGATAGACGCGCTGTATGCGCCGGCTGCATGAAAAGAGCCCTCCGGGAGGGTTGCCGGAGGGCTCAGCAAACCGGCATCCAGAGGGGGATAATGCCGGCCGGGAGTTGTTGTCAGAGATAGCGTTCGTGGATGTCCACCGTCGAACGCTGTCCGATGTGGTTATAGTTGGCTTCGAGCCATTCCTCGGCGCGTTCACGGCCGCGGTCGCGAAGATCCGTAAGCAAGCCCCAATCGGCATTGAGCTTGCTGGAGACGCCAAGCTTTTTCATGGTCTCGTCGTCCGAAATGCCGTGGACGAAGATGCGCTTGAGGTCGAGCGTCTGGCCAGCCTCCGAGTCGATCAGTTGCGTGACGAAGGCGATCGCCCGCATTTCCCGCAAAAGCGAAGAGTTGAAGCTTATCTCATTGATGCGATTAAGGATATCCGTCGCCGAGCGCGGCAGTTCGGCGCGTTCTATAGGATTGATGTGTACGATCAGCACGTCCGGCGTGTCGCAGGAATAGATCAGCGGGAAGATTGCCGGATTTCCCATGTAACCGCCGTCCCAATAGGCCTCGCCGTCGATCTCGACGGCTTGGAACAGGAACGGCAGGCATGCCGACGCCATGATGGCGTCGATCGACAGCTCGTCATTGGAGAAAACCTTGACCTTCCCGGTCCGCACATTGGTCGCGCAGATGTTGAGTTTCAGCGGACAGCGCGACATGCGGACGGCATCGAGATCGATAGACTGCTCGAGAACGTTTTTCAGCGGATTGAAATTCAAGGGATTGAACTGATAGGGCGACATCAACCGCGTCACCATGTCGAGCATCAGGAAGGCCGGGGAGTATTCGAGCGAACGCGACCCGGCCATCTTGTCAAGCAGGCTCGGCTGCAAAGGGCTGAAGGCCGCCGCGTGGCTGACGCGGCGCCAGAAATTCGCAAGCGCCTTCTGCGCGCCGCGCCGTCCGCCTTCGGCGAGCCCGTAGGCAAGCACCGCCGCGTTCATAGCCCCGGCGCTGGTGGCGACTGCCCCCTCGAAGGACAAGTTCTCCTCGTCAAGGAGCCGATCGATGACACCCCATGTGAAGGCGCCGTGCGCGCCTCCGCCCTGAAGCGCGAGGTTGATCGTCCGCTTCCCGCGGACCACGCTGGCCGCGGCCGGTTCCGATTGGCTGGAGGCAAGCTTCACAACCTCGGCATGAGTGTTCACCGGTACCCTCCTCGCGTAAAATTGCAGACGTTTTGACGATGACGGTGCGCTCAGTGCGCAGTCCAGCCGCCGTCGATCGGCAAGGCTGTCCCGGTGATCGAAGCTGCGCAGTCACTGCAGAGAAATACCGCAAGCGCTCCCATCTCTTCCACAGTCGCAAAGCGCCTGGTCGGCTGGTTCTTCAGAAAGATGTCGCGGATAACGGCGTCGCGGGCGATGTTGTGCGACTTCGCCTGATCCTCGATTTGTTTCTCGACGAGCGGCGTCCAGACATAGCCTGGACAGATCGCGTTCGAAGTCACGCCGTACTCGGCGCCCTCGAGAGCGACCACCTTCGTCAACCCGACCATGCCGTGCTTGGCTGCGACATAGGCTGATTTGAAAGGCGAGGCGATCAGCCCATGGGCGGAAGCGATGTTGATGATGCGGCCATAGCCGCGACCCTTCATCGGCTCGAAGGTCGCCTGGATCAGATGGAAAGCCGAACTCAGGTTGATCGCCAGGATCGAGTCCCATTTGGCGACGGGAAATTCGCTGACGGGCGCAACATGCTGTATGCCCGCGTTGTTGATCACGATGTCGATCTGGCCGAAGCGTGCAACGGCCCGTTCCACCATCACGTGGATAGCGTCGCGGTTCGACATGTCGGCGTTGTCGTAAGCGACGTCGACGTCATTTTCCTCGGCCAAGGCGGCACGCTGCGTTTCGATTTCCACCGGATCCCCGAACCCGTTCAGCATGACGGCAGCACCGTTCTTCGCCAGGGCGCGGGCGATGCCGAGGCCGATGCCGCTGGTCGAGCCGGTCACGATCGCCGTCCGGCCTTCCAGGGGGCGGCGCATTGCAAGCGTATCGGTTTCAGGTTTGCTGACGTCGAGCATTTCGGTCTCCGTTGATGTGCCGCAACGCTGCGGCTGTTCTGCGGGACCTTGAGCGATGCGCGCTCAACAATAAAATGCCGCTGTGCTATCAAATCCATGCGTCCATTGCATTGGCTGGAGAAGGTTCGGGCGCGCTAGGGGATTGGCATGGACATCCACCACATCCGATATTTCCTCGCCGTCTGCGATACGCGGAACTTCACGCGCGGCGCCGAGAAATGCAACGTCACCCAGCCGGCGCTCAGCCGCGCGATCCAGCAGCTCGAGGACGAGGTCGGCGGCCTTTTGTTCCGGCGCGAGCGCAATCTGACCCACATCACCGATCTTGGCGCGCTGCTTCGGCCGCGCTTCCAACAGATCCTCGATGAACTGAGCGGCGTGCATCAGGAAGCCTCGCGCTTCCTTTGTCTCAAGGACGCGCATCTGAAGGTCGGCATCATGTGCACGATCGGCCCGCGCCGCTTCACCGGTTTGCTCACGGATTTCAACATGCGCCACAAGGGAATTCAGTTGCAGTTGGTTGAAGGGGTACCAAGCCGGCTCTCACAACTGCTCGAGGCGGGCGAGATCGACGTCGCAATCATGTCGTCGAGCGAAAACTTCCCGGAACGCTTCGACGTGACGCCACTCTTTCGCGAACGCTTCATGCTGGCGTTCCCGACCGGCCATCGGCTGACGCAGCACGAAACCGTGCCAATCAGCGCGATCGACGGCGAGATCTATCTAAGACGCGTCAACTGCGAGTATTGGGACCATCTCTCTCATCTTTGCGTCGAGCGCGGAGTGAAGCTTCGCATCTCCTATTCCAGCGAGCGAGAGGACTGGATCCAGAACATGGTTGCCGGAGGGCTCGGCATCTGTTTCCTCCCCGAATACACCGCCGTGATTCCAGGGCTGCAGGTGCGGCCGGTGACAGAGCCGGAGGTGACCCGCGATGTGTGCCTCGTCACTGTCGCCGGCCGCCGCTTCTCGCCCGCGGTGTCGACATTTGTCGGTGCGGTCAAATCCTATGGCTGGGCAGAGGGCGCATCACCGGTTTCGATGCGCCGTTCCGCCGCGTAATCGAAACTCCGTCGACTACGCAGGATTACGCCTGCGGTTCGGGTGCGAGCCGGTACGACTGCGCCCAGGCTCACGCGATAGCTTCAGGCTATGGAATTCAGAAGTACCCGGCATTTCTCTTGGCAGCCGTGCTCGCCCAATCTCCACATCACGCCCCGCATGAATTCCCATTGCCGGGCTCGATAAAAGGAGAGCCGCAAAATGTTTTTGAAAGTCATAGCACCTCGCAACCCGATCAAACTTGTTCTTGCGTTCGGCCTGCTCGCTTCGGCCGCGGCTTTCGCTGTAGCACCTGCCCACGCCGGCGAATGCCCGGTCGACCAGGTCGCCACCAATGCCGTGCAGTCGATGCCGAGCGCGCCGGAAGGTGTCACCGACGAGGTCATCAGCACGATCGACCTCAGCACGAAGGGCGACGCCTGGAAGGGCAATAGGTTCCGTCTGCGCAAGCTCGTCGTGCAGCCCGGCGGCGTCGTGCCGTGGCACGACCACTCCACGCGTCCGGCAAATATCCTGGTCGCCGAGGGCGCGATCAGCGAATACAGCAACACCTGCAAGGTGGCGATCGAGCACAAGGCCGGCGAAGCCACCGCCGAGTTCGGCCAGCTCGCGCATTGGTGGAAGAACAACGGTTCGGTTCCTGCCGTGCTCTATTCGGCCGACATCCTGCCGCCGGACATGGACGCCCACGACGCGATGTAACCGGACCGCAGCGTCCCGCTAATTGACCCTCAACCTCCATCGGCGTTCCCGGTCCCCTTCGGGAGCGTCGAACCATGCACGGAAAAATTCCGATGGCCAGCTATGACGAAGCCGTTGCCTCGAGGCTCCGCAGGGTGTCGACGGACAGCCTGCGTTTCGGCATCATTGCCTTGATCGCATTTCTGACGCTCGTCGACCTTTTCGCCGCGCAGGCGATCCTTCCCTCGCTCGTCGTCAAATTCAGCGTCAGCCGCGCGACGATGGGTTTCGCGGTGAACGCCAGCACCTTTGGAATGGCGATCGCCGGCGTCGCGGTGGCGCTACTCGGCCGCAACATCGACCGGCGCAACGGGATATGGTTCAGCCTTGTCGTGCTCGCCATACCGACTGCGCTACTTTCGATGACCGACAGCATCGCAATATTTGCCCTCCTGCGCGTCCTGCAGGGCCTGTGCATGTCGGCGGCCTTCACGCTGACGATCGCCTACCTCGCCGAGCATTTCTCACCCGGCCAGGCGGCAGGCGCGCTCGCCGCCTACGTCACCGGAAACGTCGCCAGCAACTTCTTCGGCCGCATCCTTTCGGCGGCTGTTGCCGACGGCTTTGGCATCTCCATCAACTTCCTGACCTTCGCTGCCCTAAATATTGCCGGCGCGTTGCTGGTCTGGCTGACTCTGAAGAAGACCGACCGCATGATGCGAATTGACGCCGACCACCCTCCCGTTGGTGGCGCCTGGAAAGCCCACTTTAAGAACCGAGAACTGCGCGGCAGCTTCGCGATCGGCTTCCTGATCCTGTTCGTCTTCATCGGCACGTTTACCTATGTGAATTTCCAACTGGCCGCAGCACCGCTGGCCCTGTCGCCGATGGCGCTTGGTCTCGTTTATTTCGTATTTCTGCCGTCGATGCTGACAACCCCGCTCGCCGGCCGCGTGGCAAGGCGGTTCGGCCCGGCCAGCGGCATCGTCCTGACGCTCGGGATTGCCGTCGCCGGCCTTCTGGCGCTGCTCACTCCAAATCTGCCGATCGTTCTTGCGGGCATGGCGCTGATCGCCATCGGAACATTCTTGGCGCAGGCGATCACGACTGGCCATGTCAGCCGCGTCGCCGCCCGCGACAAGGCCGCTGCGAGCGGTATCTATCTTGCTTCATACTATTCCGGCGGGTTGGTCGGCAGCTTTGTCCTCGGCCAGGTCTATGACCGGCTCGGCTGGACCGCTTGCGTTGTTGTTCTCGTCGCCGCCCTGATCGCGGCAACGATAATCGCCCGCCCGCTGACGGCGCCACGCGTCTGATCCCGCTTCACCTCGACGTTTACCGCCGCTCATGAGCGGCGGCATTTCCATGGAACCTGCCAGCCATACGCTCCACTCATCAATTCAGGCATCGAACGGCATTATCAATCCGCCGAGCCTTTCCGCATCCTTCTTCCAGCCGGTCATCGGACCGGCTTCACTCACGGAGAAAGAAAAATGATCAATTCAGTCAAATCGACCCTCGCGGCGACGGCGCTTGTCCTGACGCTTGCCACCCCGGGGTTTCTGGCCCAGGCGAATGCTGAGACGGCGTCCGACGGCGTCGTCACAGTCAAGAGCGGCTATTCGGTTGCAGAGACCGTGTCGCGGATCAAGAAGGATGTCGCCGACAAGGGCATCACGTTGTTCGGTGTCATCGACCAGGCCAAGCTCGGCAACGCCGCCGGCAATGTCGTCAGGCCGTCGCGGCTCATCATGTTCGGCAACCCGGCACTCGGCACGACCTTCATCACCGCGAATCCGAAAGCTGGCCTCGACTGGCCGGTGCGCGTCGTCGTTTACCAGACGGCTGATGGCTCGGTCTACGCGGCCTACACCGACTTCGACTACATCGCCAGGCGCCACGGCATCGAAAGCCGCACCAAGGAATTCAAGATGGCGACGGAAGTGATCCAGTCCGTCACCTCCAGCATCGAGAAATGACCTTGAAGCGGGGCCGGCCTGCCGGCCAGATGTCCGGCCCCGAAAATTTTGCGCCGCCACGGCTTTAGTTCCTATGAGACGTGACACCCTCGTACCCAAGCATCAGACCGAGACGGCGTAGCCATCTCGCGGTTGGCGATGAGGGTCCACATTGCTGCGGTGAATTAAAGGACGCCTGAATCTTGGACGAACCCATCCGTTTGCTTTGGGCTTTTCCCACCGCATCCAACGGATCCCGAAATGAGCGCTTGCTCCCTGGCAGGTTCCCCTCCTACGACTTCGAAGAAGGCGCGGACCCGAGCGGTAGTCTTCAGGTCCGAATGCGTGACCATCCACAGTTCGCGGACAAGTTCCGGGATGGGTTCGGGGGTCACCCGCACCAGACCCGGGTTCGAGATCGCCGAGATAGCAGGGCAGGACAGCCAGCCCATGCCCAAGCGCGCCGCCACAAGTTGGTTGACGACGCTGTTGGTCCGGTAAACCAAACTCGCCGCGTCCAGACGTGCGGCCATCCAGTCGGCCACGTTGATCCCGCTGACCCTCTCCTCCCAGCCGATGAAAGGGCGGGATTCCAGCCGCCCAGCGTCAGCGCCATCCGCCAGTTCAGGCGTACCATGAACAGTCCAGGCGACATCGGCGAGCTTCCGTCCAAAAAGGTCGCCTTCCTTCGGCCGGTTGACCCGAACTGCGATGTCGGCCTCCCGGCGTGAGAGACTGAGCACTCTTTTGTCGATAACCAGTTCGATCGCGATCCCCGGATGCGCCTCGCGGAACCGGTCGACATGTTTCGTCAACAAGCTGAACGCGAGGGTCTCCGAAGACGTAACCCGCAGGCTCCGGTCACGGCCAAGGATTTCCCGGTCGAGTGCGGCAGTTTCGGTTTCCATGCGCTCCGCTACAGCCGCGGCGCGCTCGCCGGCAGCAGTCGCGGCATAGACGCCGCCAAGCAGACGTTCGAAAAGCCGGACGCTAAGGACATCCTCGAGCGAGTTCAGCCGTCGGAACGCTGTCGAATGGTTTACGCCGAGTTCCTGCGCGGCCTCGGTGAGAGAGCCGCGGCGGGGCATCGCGAGCACGAGGCGGGGGCTGTTCCAATCATCCATGGCGGTCTCCCAGCTACTTGCAAAGATGCAAGCTCAGCTTCCATACACGCCGCTACCCGCGCGGCAACGGCTCGGCGTCGACCTGCCGGAGCGTGGCTCGGTTCTCGAAATCGGCAAGGGCCGTATCGTCAGGGAGGGCACCAAGGTTGCGCTGCTTTCCTTCGGCACGCGGCTGCAGGACTGCCTGGCTTGCGGCCGAGGAGCTCGGCGCGGCAGGGCTTTCCACCACGGTCGCCGATGCTCGTTTCGCCAAGCCGCTCGACGAGGATCTGATCCGGCGGCTGGCGCGCTCGCATGAGGTTCTGGTAACGGTGGAAGAGGGCGCGGTCGGCGGCTTCGCCAGCCATCTGCTGCAATTCCTGGCCCATGAAGGACTGCTGGAAAACGGCCTGAAGGTACGCCCGCTTGTGTTGCCCGACACTTTTGTCGATCACGCCAAGCCCGAAAAGATGTACGCCGACGCCGGGCTTGATGCCGCCGGCATCGTGCGCACCGTCTTCGTGGCGCTGGGACACACCGCCAGCGCGCAAAGCGCCTGAATCAAAATCTCAACGGCTTGACTCAATTTGCCGACGGGCGGTCGTAACCGACCGTTTGCGTTGTCATTTGGCATTCGCCTACGGTGCCTCTTGGCACCGGGTCTCGCGGCCAATCTTCTAGAAGCAGGGTGAAATCCTGACGCTTGCTACCGCGTGTGAAGAGCAGAAATGCGTGGTTTCGTGCCGTTCGATTGTCGACTGGAAATGAGCGACCAGCGCCATTTCTTGACATTCCCGGCGATACTCCGAAGCGGACCTTCACGTAAGGGCTAGAGTCGACCCGTTACGGAAGTCGAGGTAGCCGCTCGCCCGCATTCACAGCACTCAGTCAATCCCTCAGCCCAATGCTTCTGCGCAGGTCAGCTATTGTCCGGCAATCGCAAGCCGCCGCCCACCTCCACGCCGCGTTTCCGGCGTTCGAGAAGCGAGCACCATGCCGAGCACGATCGCCTTTGCCAGTATCAATATCGCCTTGAGTATTTTCGTCCCTCATCGTCGAGCTGTCCGGGTGGCTGATGGCGACGTAGGTTAGCTTTCGTTTTCTGGCCGATGCCCGGTCTGTATGAACGGTCCGGTTGGCAGTCCAACTTGCATCAGCAGCGCCTGAAAACGCGGATGGTCGTAGACATTCTTGAAATCGCTGTCGATCAGCCAGCGAGCGGTTGCTTGGGGCGCGTTGACGGCCCAGCGCTGGAGCAAGTCGAGGGCCTGCTCGCTTTCGCCCAACAGCGAATAGTCGCATGCGGCGTTGAATTGCGTCAGCGGATCGTCCGGGGCGATGGTTAAGCCGCGAGACACCCATTCGAGCGCGCGCGCTCTTTCGCCGAGTCGGACCAGCGCACCGGCCCCAAGACTGGCCGCCAGCGGGATGTCGGGATGTGCGGCGAGCGCGCGTTCGGCTCGCTCAACGCCAATCAGTGCGGTCCGTCTGGCTTCTTCGTCACGCCCAAGGTCAGCATAAGTCTGCGAAAGGATGAGCCACTCCTTGTAATCATCCGGCGAGAGCGCAACACAGTGTTCGTCCATCCGTGCCGATGTCTCAAGGTCGCCCCGATCGCGCGCGGCAAAGCAGTAGAAATAGTAAGCTTCATAGAGGCTTGGGGCCAGTTCGATCGCCCGCTCGAATTCGGCGACGGCTTCGGGGTAGCGATCCTTGTAGTGGAGCGCCATCCCGTAGGAGGTGTGCGCTTCCGCCAGATTGGGGTCCAGCTCAAGCGCCTTCAGGCTCGCCACGTGAATATCGTTCACAGTCGTGTCTTCATGCTGGTTGATATAGAGAAACCAGGCGCAATCGGCGAGGCCGGCATAGGCGCGCGCATAGCTCGGGTCCAGCTCCGCCGCCTTCCTGAACATGCGTTGTGCAAGCAACACATGCTGCTGGGTATGTAGATGATAGAGATGGCGGCCCCGGAGATAGTAGTTATAGGCGTCGATGTTTTGCGTCGGTGCTTCGATCGCCTTCTTTTCATGCGGCAGCAGGTTGACCTTCAGCTGCTCGACGATCTTCTTCGTGATCTCGTCCTGCATGGAGAAGATTTCCGTCAGGTCGCGGTCGTGGCGATCGGCCCAGAGGTGCGTGCCGTCCTTCGCGTCGATGAGCTGTGCATTGACGCGCACGCGCTGGCCAGCCTTTCGAACGCTGCCTTCGAGAATGTAGGCGACGTTGAAGCGCCTACCCACCTCCTGCACGTCGGCGTGCTTGCCCTTGTAGGTGAACACCGAGTTGCGCGCGATGACGGATAGCGCCGAGACCTTCGACAGATCGGTGATGATGTCCTCGGTGATGCCGTCGACAAAGTATTCCTGTTCAGGATCGCCGCTCATGTTGGCGAACGGAAGCACCGCGATCGAGAGCTTCGCCTTTGCGAAGGTCGCGGAACTCGAGGAGAGTGTGGCGATCCGCCTGCTGGTCGGTAGATCGAGCATTACGTCGAAGACACGAACCGGGGATCGATGTTCTTCAGGGTCTGCTCGCCCCTATCCTCGAATGCGAGGTCGAGCTTGTTGCCGATGTGGTCACGGACAGTGCCCGAGACAGCAACGCCACCCGGCTTGGCAATGCCCTCGATACGCGCCGCAACGTTCACGCCGTCGCCGTAGATGTCGTTTTCGTCGACGATAATGTCACCGAGATTGACGCCGATGCGGAACTCGATCCGCTGGTCCTGTGGCACGTCGACGTTGCGCTCGCGCATCTTACGCTGGATGTCTGTCGCGCACGCGACCGCGTTCACCACGCTCGGGAATTCCACCAGGATGCCGTCGCCGGTCAGCTTGACGATGCGCCCTCGGTGCTCGGCAATCTTCGCTTCGACAAGCTCTTCCCGATGAGCCTTCAACGCCGTAAGTGTGCCGGCCTCATTGGCGCCCATAAGGCGGCTGTAGCCGACCACGTCCGCAGCGAGGATAGCAGCCAAACGGCGTTCCATGCTTCTCCGCCTTGACGCTCAAACAGCACGCACCTTACCACGCGGCGGCCGCTTGTGGAGCAGCGACCTAGGGGAACGCACTCCATTTAGCTTGCGATCACGAACTTCCGAGTTGGGTCCACCAGTACTGGTTGCCGCGAATGTCGGCTATTGGGTAGCAAAATGGGTTGATGAAGGTCGGCTTGGGGTCACGAATGCTGGTTCCGGCCAATGTCCGCTTCCAAGAAGAGAATTCGACTCCGGAAGGTCTCGAAAGGGTCATGGGCGTGAATTTGGCCGGTCGCGAACGAACCACCGCCAAGGGTCATCTTTCGCCCTTCCGCACCGGTGCTGAGTGTCAGATTTTTCCACCTAGAACCACATATCGCGCACGCAGCGACCATCGCGCGGCAGGTCCTCGAACGTGTGGAGACCATCGAAATGGTCGATTGGCAGGTCGGCGACGGCGTCAGGCGGCGCGAGCCTCACATTGACGGCGATTCGAGTGCGACCGGCGGCACTGGAGCGCAAACCACGCCAGGTCAGAACGCAGGCGCATGTCGGACAGAACAGAATCTCGAGCGACGGGTCATCCTTTCCGGAGCGCCTATAAGCACTTGTCGGTCCCGCAAGACGGATGCGTTCGTCAACATAATCGTAAGCCCACAGCGCGCCATAGCGGCGGCAAAGCGTGCAGTTGCAGGCTGTGATCGAGCCGGGATCGCCCTCCAAAGTCCAGCGGGCCGCGCCACAATGGCAGGTTCCGGTCAGCATTCGTCCTCCTAATCTTTTGGCAGCAACACGAGCATTGTTCCCAACATTGTGCCGGACCCGGTGCGATATTCAACAAATTGTGGGCGTGGCCTGATTCGCTCGCCGCTTTCGCAAGATGTTCGTTGTCCCGAACATCCTTGCCTTCGTGACAGGCTTTCGCCATGAAGGCCGATGACTTTACCAGCCAGCACACGCCAGCGGCTCGACGAACTCCTCGTCGCGCGCGGCCTGTTCCCCAGCCGCTCTCGCGCCCGCGACGCGATCGAGCGCGGCACCGTGAAGGTTGACGGCGTCATCGCCCGCAAGCCCGGCCAGACCGTCCGGGCTGATTGCCTCATAGAAGTCGATGATCCGGCGCAGGGCTATGTGTCGCGTGCTGCGCTGAAGCTGATCGCCGGGCTCGACTATTTCGGCCTCGATCCAGCCGGCAGTGAAGCGCTCGACGTCGGCGCCTCGACCGGAGGCTTCACTCAGGTCTTACTCGGGCGCGGCGCGGCGCATGTCACGGCGATCGATGTCGGGCATGGCCAGATACATCCGGACATCGCTGGCGATCCGCGTGTGACGGTCATCGAGGGATTGAACGCGCGTGATCTTTCCGCCGCCGATCTTGCCGATCGCATTCCGGATTTTATCGTCTCCGATGTCAGCTTCATCTCGCTGAAACTGGCGCTGCCGCCGGCGCTCGCCATTGCCAGGAGCGGCGCCAAAGCAATATTTCTGGTCAAGCCGCAATTCGAGGCGGGCCGCGAGGCGATCGGCAAGGGCGGCTTGCTGAAAGACCCATACGATGCCGCGCGGATTGCCGGCCTGCTGCAGGATTGGCTGGACGGCGTCCCCGGCTGGCGCTCGCTCGGACTGCACCTGTCGCCGATCGAAGGCGGCGACGGCAACCGCGAGTTCCTGCTCGCCGGGATCAAGGACGCCGGTATCGAGAACAGGGGGATCGGAGGCCGATGAACGCTCGCTTCACGATCACACGGCTGGGCTCCCAGGGCGACGGCGTCGCCGAGACCGAAACCGGCGAGCTTTTCATTCCGTTCACGCTGCCCGGTGAAACCGTCGCCGCCGCGCGTGAAAGGGATCGCGCCACGCTGATATCGGTGGTGGAGGCTTCGCCGCTTCGCATCGACCCTGCCTGTCGGCATTTCACCGAATGCGGCGGCTGTGCCATCCAGCATCTTGAGGCCGAAGCTTATCATCGGTGGAAGCGCGACAAGGTTGCGCATGCGCTCAACAGCAAGGGCATCACTTGCGACATTGACGCGCTGGTGCCGTGCGCGCCGCAGACGCGTCGGCGCGTCGTGTTCACCGCCCGGCGCAGCGAGGCCGGTATGCTGCTCGGTTTCGTTCGGGCGCTGTCGTCCGAGATCATTTCCATCGAGGAATGCCCGATCTCGCTGCCCGAGATCGTCGCAAAGTTAGGCGCTCTGAAAGCACTTGCTGAATTGGTTTGCGCAACGACGAAATCGTTCCGCATGACGGTCACGGCGACCGCTTCCGGCCTCGATGTCGCGGTTCACGAGTCCGGCAAGCTTGGCGAAAACCAACGCCGGGTGGCCTCCAATTTCGTCATCGCTCAGGGGCTGGCCAGGCTTTCGATCGATGGCGAGATCATCATCGAGCCTAAAAAGCCGGTGGTGCTGTTCGGCAGCGTCGCAGTCGCGGTGCCGCCGGGCGCCTTCCTGCAGGCTACCGAAGCCGCCGAGCAGGCGATGGCCGACATCGTCGGCCGGCACCTCGCGCGCGCCAAAAAAATCGCCGATCTCTTCGCCGGCTGCGGCAGCTTTGCGCTGCGTCTCGCCGCCAAGTCGGAAGTCCATGCGGTGGAGGGGGATGCGGCAGCGCTTTCGGCGCTCGACCGGGCATTCCGTTTCGCCAGCGGTCTGAAGCGCGTTACCAGCGAACGCCGCGACCTGTTTCGGCGGCCGCTCACATTCAAGGAGTTGAATGCCTTCGATGGCGTTGTGTTCGATCCGCCCCGCGCCGGCGCCGAAGACCAGTCGAAACAGATTGCCCGTTCCGACGTGCCGCTGGTCGCCGCGGTTTCCTGCAATCCGGTTACGCTGGCGCGCGACTTGCGCATCCTCGTTGACGGCGGCTACGCCCTGAAAAGCGTGACGCCGATCGACCAGTTCCTGTGGTCGCCGCATGTCGAGGCCGTCGCGCTTCTTGAGAAGCCGAAGCGACGGCGGTAACGGTCCGCATTTGTTGAGCTTGAATTTCGCGCAAAATGGGCCTATTTTGATCGTGACCTGTTCAAAATGTGCTGGGAACCTGTTATGAATACCGCAGCTCTCGATATCAGAGCATCGCGCTTTGGCGACGAGCGGACGCCATTTCTTTCGGCAAGACGGGTGGCTGAACTGCTGGGCGTCAATCTGACCGAACTGGCGGGCCTGATCGGCGTCGCGCGCAACACGCTTGCCGCCAAGACCGGCGCGCGCAAGGTCGACGCAGCATTGAGTCCGATTGTCCGTATCCTTGCAATGGCAGGCGAGATGGCCGGCGATGAACAGCGTGCGGCGATCTGGTTCAAGCATCAGCCGATTCCCGGCTGGGCGGGAAAGACCGCCTACGATCTCGTTCGAGAGGGCAAGACGGACAAGGTGCTTGCCTATCTGGAGGCAGTCCGCTCCGGCATCTATGCCTGAAAACAGACTGAGCCTATGGCGCGCCTTCGTGCCGCGCTGGGCGCATCTGCCGCTTTCCGGCGAAGGAGCAGCCCGCTTTGGCGGTCGCTGGAATCCAGTGGGCGCCCCAACGATCTACGCCGCGGGCGAATTGTCCACTGCTTGGGCGGAGTACAATCAGGGCTTTGTCCAACATCCGGCGCTGATTGCGCAACTCGCACTTTCAGGCGCGTGGCTGGCCGACCTGACGGACGCTGACGTGCTGACCAAGCTCGGCGTGACAACAGACATTCATCGATGTGAATGGCGTGATATCATGGATCAAGGCCTGATGCCTGAGACGCACACGCTGAGAGATCGCCTGATTGCCGATGGGCAGCATGGCGTGATCTACCCCTCCTTCATGTCGCCCGGCGGCACATGCGTCGCGCTGTGGCGATGGAATGAGAGCAACGCACCCCGCCTGAAGGTTAGCGATCCCGACCATCGCTTGCCGAAAACGGCTGCTTCATGGCTTTAATGCATGTCGCGCAAAAGTGTGCAGCGGTTTTGCGATAACGACATGCATAAAACAACAACCTAAAGCGCGTCGCATGAGGCCGGTCAAACGCGACGCGCTTTAGGGTAGTTCGAACCGGCCGCGCCGCCGCGCTTCGGCCAGCACACCCGCGTCCATTTCTTCCAACGTCTTCGGCCTGTCTCTATGGGGCAGGAATCCAAACGCGTCTTCTGGGCGTGTCTCGGCGAAGACTGGCGCAGGCTTCAGTAGCACGCCCTCCGGAGTATCTTCGACCAGAAGACGTGTGCCGGCGTCCCTTCTATCAAACCCGCGTTCCGCCAACCGTCATCTGGTTCATCCTGAGGTGCGGCTGGCCGACGCCGACCGGCACGCCCTGGCCGGCCTTGCCGCACATGCCGATGCCGGTGTCGAGCTTCATGTCGTTGCCGATCATCGAAACCCGATGCATGGCATCCGGCCCATTGCCGATCAGCATGGCGCCCTTGATCGGCTGCGTCACCTTGCCGTCCTCGATCATGTAGGCCTCGGTGCAGCCGAACACGAATTTGCCCGAGGTGATGTCGACCTGGCCGCCGCCGAAGGAGACGGCATAGATGCCGTTCCTGACCGAGGCGATGATTTCGTCCGGCTCCATGTCGCCTGACGTCATGTAGGTGTTGGTCATGCGCGGCATTGGCTGGTGCGCGTAGCCTTCGCGCCGTCCGTTGCCGGTGGCGTTCATGCCCATCAGCCGGGCGTTCTGGCGGTCCTGCATGTAGCCGACAAGCTTGCCGTCGTCGATCAGCACATTGCGGGCCGACGGCGTGCCTTCATCGTCGACGGTCAGCGAGCCGCGCCGCTCGGCCATGGTGCCGTCGTCGACGACCGTGACACCCTTGGCGGCCACCTGCTGGCCCATCAGCCCGGCGAAGGCCGATGTCTTCTTGCGGTTGAAGTCGCCTTCCAGCCCGTGGCCGACGGCCTCGTGCAGCATGACGCCCGGCCAGCCGCTGGACAGCACGATGTCGAACGTGCCGGCCGGCGCCGGGATGGCCTCGAGGTTGACCAGCGCTTGCCGCAGCGCTTCCTTGGCGGCGTGCTTCCAGCTCTCCTCGACCAGGAATTCGCCAAACCCTTTGCGTCCGCCCATGCCGTAGGAGCCGCTCTCCTGTCGGTCGCCGTCGCCGACCACCACCGACACATTGATCCTGACCAGCGGGCGGATGTCGCGCACCATCTGGCCGTCGGCACGCACGATCTCGACATGCTGCCAGGAGGCGGCGAGCGACGCCGTCACCTGTCGCACGCGCGGATCCTCGGCTCGCAGCCACGCATCGATTTCCTGAAGGAGCTTGGCCTTGGCCTCGAAGGAGGGCGAGGGGATCGGGTTGTCGTCGCCATAGAGATGGCGGTTGGTACGGGCGGGAGCCGCAGCAAGCGTGCCGGAATAGCCGCTCTTGACTGTTGACACGGCGTCGGCCGCGCGCAGCAGCGACGCTTCCGACAGATCGCTGGAATGCGCGTAGCCACTCGCTTCGCCGGCGACCGCGCGCAGGCCAAAGCCTTGGTCTGTGTTGAAATTGGCGGTCTTCAGCCGGCCATTGTCGAACATCAGCGCTTCGCTCTCGCTGTATTCGAGGAACAACTCGCCGTCGTCGGCGCCGTTGATGGTCTCGGCGACGATCTGCTTGATGCGATCGTCGGAAATGTCGAATTGGCCGATCAGGCTGTTCATGGCGCGGTCCGTCCGTGGAAAGAAATTGTCCTCACGATGTAGGCGCGAAGGTGCGTCCAGACAATCGGCAATGACCATTGTCTGTGCATGACCCCAAAAATCGGAATCGATTTTCGGAAAGGATCATGCGCAAAATCAAAGTGCTACAGCGTCCTTTGCGCGTCCTTGGACGCGCCGCGCTGTCGCCAAAGCCAGTCACAATCTCTTCTCGTTGGTAGGGACTTTAGGATTTTGGTCTCAAGGCAGGGCGGCGAAACCGTCGGCGAAACCCTTGAGCTCAACCGGGATGCCAATGCCTTCCTCCGGCGTCTGGAAGACGATGAAGGTGGCTGACGTTCCGGTCTTCAGCGTGTCGAGCAGTGGCTTTTCGAGAATGACCTCGGCATAGCAGCCGTCCTGAAAGCAGCGCACGAAATAGGCCCGGCCGATGTCCTTGCCGTCGACATTGAGGCCGAGCCCGTTGGGCAACAGTACGCCGAGCGGCGCCAGCACGCGCAGGATTTCGGCCTTGTTGTCGGCAGTGCGCAGCACGACGACGGAAAGCCCCATCTCGGGACGGTCTTCGGCGACGACGTTCTGCATCATCACGCATTGTTCCGATGTGGCGCCGGCCGGCGTGTCGCAGATGATCGACCATGCGCCATGCGTCGTTCGCACCTTGCCGGTTGGCTGCGCGGCATTGGCCTGGCTGACGCCAAACGAGGCAACATAGGACAGGCCAATCCCAGACAAGCCGACGCTAGACACGGCGGCGAGAAGGATGGCCTTCGCCAAGCTTCTCGAAAGCCCAAGTCTCGAATGCCCAAGTCTCGAATGCCCAAGTCTCGAAAGCCAAGAGTTCATGACGGCTCCATTGCGAATCACGGCACTTTAAGCCGCGCCAAGGGCAAGTAAAGGATGAGACCACTGCCGGCCCGCCTCGACCAAGGCAATTGTGCGCTTTTCCGTGCCAAATTCGCCCGAATTGCGACGGCCCGGCGCATTTTGGCGGGACACTCCGCTGCTCGGGCATTCGCGGGTCCGCCACCGCCGCGACCGCCGCACAAGGCGCAGCCGCGCTTGCGCGCAAAAATGCCGCACGGTTTCCCCCGCTCCTTTCTTGCAGAGGCAAATAGAGTATGGTTTGAACCAGCCTCGGGACTTTCCGGGATTCCCGTCCCGGCGTTGTTCGATATCCTTGCGGTCCGATCGCGAGGAACTGGGAGATAATGACGGCAATGAGAAAATTCCTAGCAGGCGCCAAACTCCTGGCAAGCGCTGCCGCCACACTGTTCACCGGTGCATCCGCCCATGCGGCCCAGCCTGCGCCCTGGGAGATGAGCTTCCAGCCCGCAGCCACCGACATGATGCGGCAGATCGCCCGGTTCGAGCACTATACGCTGTGGTTCATCGTGCCGATCACCCTCTTTGTGCTCTTTCTCATCGCCTATTGCATCCTGAAGTTTCGCGCGAGCGTCAACCCTACCCCGTCGCGCACCAGCCATAACACGCTGATCGAGGTGATCTGGACGGTCGGGCCGGTCGTCGTCCTGCTCTTGCTCGCCATCCCCTCGTTCCAGCTCTTGACTGCGCAATACACGCCGCCGGAGGAAGCCAAGCTGACCGTCAAGGCGACGGGAAACCAGTGGAACTGGGATTACGAATACCAGACCGAAAACACGCTTTCCTTCAACTCGGCGATCCTGGCGGATACTGACCGCGCGGCGGCTGGCAAGGAGGATCGGGCCGCCTATCCGCGCCTGCTTGCCGTCGACAACGAGATGGTGGTGCCGGTCAACACCATGACCCGGGTGCTGGTGACGGCGGCGGACGTGATCCACGCCTTTGCCATGCCGGCCTTCGGCATCAAGACCGACGCGGTTCCGGGTCGCATCAACGAGATCTGGTTCAAGGCGGAAAAGGAAGGCCTCTATTACGGCCAGTGCTCGGAGCTCTGCGGCAAGGACCACGCCTACATGCCGATCGCGATCCGCGTCGTCTCCGACGCCCAGTACAAGACCTGGCTGGCAGCAGCCGGCACCGACCTTCCCGGCGCCAACAAGGCGCTGATGGCCGAGGTCGACGGCAAAGACAAGGTAGCGGCCGCCGGCAACTGATGCCGCGACCAGAAAAGATCAGGGAACGGAGCCGAACATGGCAGACGCTGCAGCTCACGACCACGACCACAAGCCGTATCATGGCTGGGTGCGGTGGGTGTATTCGACCAACCACAAGGATATCGGCACACTCTACCTGATCTTCGCGATCATGGCGGGCTGCGTCGGCGGTGCCCTTTCGGTCGTCATGCGTATGGAACTGCAGGAGCCTGGGATCCAGATTTTCACCGGCCTGGCGCAGATGGTCTACGGCTTGAACGCCGACGCCGCGCTCGACGGCGGCAAGAACATGTACAATGCCTTCACCACCGCCCATGCGCTGATCATGATCTTCTTCATGGTCATGCCGGCGTTGATCGGCGGCTTCGCCAACTGGATGGTGCCGATCATGATCGGCGCGCCCGACATGGCATTCCCGCGCATGAATAACGTCTCGTTCTGGTTGCTGCCACCGGCTTTCATCCTGCTGATCATCTCGGCCTTCGTGCCGAGCGCGCCTGGCGCCTACGGCGTCGGCGGCGGCTGGACGATCTATCCGCCGTTATCGACCTCGGGCCAGCCCGGACCGGCGATGGATCTTGCGATCCTGTCGCTGCACATCGCCGGCGCCTCATCGATCCTCGGCGCCATCAATTTCATCACCACCATCTTCAACATGCGCGCGCCTGGCATGACGCTGCACAAGATGCCGCTGTTCGCCTGGTCGGTGCTGATCACCGCTTTCCTGCTGCTGTTGTCGCTTCCGGTTCTCGCCGGCGGCATCACCATGCTTTTGACCGATCGCAATTTTGGCACCACCTTCTTCGCGCCCGATGGCGGCGGCGACCCGATCCTGTTCCAGCACCTGTTCTGGTTTTTCGGCCATCCGGAAGTCTACATCCTGATCCTGCCGGGCTTCGGCATCGTCAGCCACATCGTCTCGACCTTCTCCAAGAAGCCTATCTTCGGCTATCTCGGCATGGCCTATGCCATGGTCGCGATCGGTGCGGTCGGCTTCATCGTCTGGGCGCACCACATGTACACGACCGGCCTGTCGCTCGACACGCAGCGCTATTTCGTCTTCGCCACCATGGTTATCGCGGTGCCGACGGGCGTGAAGATATTCTCGTGGATCGCCACCATGTGGGGCGGGTCGATTTCGCTCAAGACCCCGATGCTGTGGGCGATTGGCTTCATCTTCCTGTTCACCGTCGGCGGCGTCACCGGCGTCCAGCTTGCCAATGCCGGTCTCGACCGCCCGCTGCACGACACCTACTACGTGGTCGCGCATTTCCACTATGTGCTGTCGCTGGGCGCGGTCTTTGCCATCTTCGCCGGCTGGTACTACTGGTTCCCGAAGATGACCGGCTACATGTACTCGCCTGTCATCGCCAACACCCACTTCTGGGTCACTTTCGTCGGCGTCAACCTTGTCTTCTTCCCGCAGCATTTCCTCGGCCTCTCCGGCATGCCGCGCCGCTACATCGACTATCCGGATGCGTTTGCCGGCTGGAACATGGTGTCGTCCTACGGCTCGTATATTTCGGCCGTCGGCGTGGTCATCTTCCTTTATGGCGTGTTCGAGGCCTTCCAGAAGAAGCGGGTGGCCGGCGCCAATCCATGGGGCGAGGGTGCGACGACGCTCGAATGGCAGCTGCCTTCGCCGCCGCCCTTCCACCAGTGGGAACAACTGCCGAAGATCAAATAGGCTTCTGCCTGGGAATTCGGAACCGCTGGTTCGCCGGCGGTTTTGGCCAACGGAATGATGGACTTTAAGTACGCATGGCCCTTGTCGACGACACCTTGACTGACGAAGCGGGCTTTCGCATGTCGGAAGCGACGGCGGGCGATTTCTTCGCCCTGTTGAAGCCGCGCGTCATGTCGCTGGTGGTGTTCACCGCCTTTGTCGGCCTGGTCGCGGCACCTGTGACCATCAATCCGCTTCTGGCGGTGATCGCTATTCTGGCCATTGCCATTGGTGCTGGCGCGTCCGGCGCGCTCAACATGTGGTATGACGCCGACATCGATGCGGTGATGACCAGGACCGCCAGCCGTCCGGTGCCGGCCGGCCGCGTCCGGCCCGGTGAGGCGCTGAGTTTCGGCCTGGTGCTGTCGGTGCTGTCGGTGATGACGCTCGGCGTGCTGGTCAATTGGTTGTCGGCCATACTCTTGGCCTTCACCATCTTCTTCTATGCCGTCGTCTACACGATGTGGCTGAAGCGCTGGACGCCGCAGAACATCGTCATCGGCGGTGCCGCCGGCGCCATTCCGCCGGTAATCGGCTGGACCGCGGTGACCGGAACTGTCAGCCTGGAAAGCGTCGTCCTGTTCCTCATCATCTTTTTATGGACGCCGCCGCATTTCTGGGCGCTCGCCCTCTTCAAGTCGGAGGACTATGCCAGGGCCGGCATCCCGATGATGCCGAATGTCGCCGGCCAGGCTTCGACCCGACGCCAGATCTTTGCCTACGCGCTGATCCTTGCCCCGGTTGGCGTGCTGCCATGGATGCTCGGTTTCACCACGCCCGCCTACGGCGTCTTTGCGGTGCTGCTTGGTGCCGGCTTCGTCTGGTATGCGTGGCAGGTGCTGCGGATGGCCGAGGACGACCATGTGATGAAGCCGGCCAAGGCATTGTTCGGGTATTCACTGCTCTACCTCTTTGCCATTTTCGCTGTCTACCTTGCTGACTGCGTTGTCGGGCGCGTGCTGACCATGGGCGGAGCATGACCATGGCCGACAAGAAGCTTGAACTCGTCACGCTGACGGAGCGCCAGCAGAAGGCCCGGCGCAACCGCTCGGTGGCCATCGGCCTGGCACTGGCGGTGCTTGTCGTCATCTTCTATATCGCGACCGTCGTGAAGTTCGGTCACAACCTCACCGGAACGATGTGAGGCTCAAGATGAACCGCCAAACAGTGACCGATCCTCAAAAGAAGAACACCAACCGCATCGTCGCCGGCGTCTGCATCGCCTTTTTCGGCGGCATGATCGGCATGGCCTATGCCGCGGTGCCGCTCTACGCGATGTTCTGCGAGGCGACCGGTTACGGCGGCACCGTGAAACGCGCAACGCAGCAATATGCCGACCGCGTGCTCGACCGCGATATCACCATCCGTTTCGACGCCAACACATCCGGCGTGCCCTGGCAGTTTGAGCCGGTCGCCCGGTCGGTCACCATCAAGATAGGCGAGACGGCCCAGGCGCATTATAGCGCCACCAACAAGTTCGTCCGCGCCACCACCGGCCGCGCGACCTTCAACGTGCAGCCGGAACTTGCGGGATCCTACTTCAACAAGGTCGAGTGTTTCTGCTTCACCGACACGACGCTGAAGCCTGGCGAGACGCTGGACATGCCGGTCGTGTTCTATGTAGATCCCGACATCGTCAACGCGCCGGAGCTGAAGGACCTGAAGACCATTACCCTGTCCTACACGATGTTCCCGGTCGAGAAGAACGAGAACAACAAGCCGGTGGCGTCATCAGTGCCGGCCGAAGGCACAAGCAACAAAGTTTCACACACCGAAGGAGGCCTCGGGGGTTGATATGGCAGACGCGCACGCAAAACCACAACATGACTACCATCTCGTCGACCCGAGCCCGTGGCCGTTCCTAGGCTCGGTCGGCGCGCTGGTCACCGCGATCGGCGGCGTCTGTTACATGCAGTATCTCAAGGGCGGCGATTTCCCGATTTTCGGCTTCAACATCGCCAATCCGTGGCTGTTCTTCATCGGCCTTTTAATCGTCCTCTACACCATGTACGCTTGGTGGTCGGACACCATCAAGGAAGCGCACGAAGGCCACCACACGCGTGTCGTGTCGCTGCATCTGCGCTACGGCATGATCATGTTCATCGCTTCCGAGGTGATGTTCTTCGTCGCCTGGTTCTGGGCTTTCTTCGACGCCAGCCTGTTTCCCGGCGAGGCACAGCAATATGCCCGCGCCGCCTTCACCGGCGGTGTCTGGCCGCCGAAGGGCGTTGAGGTCCTCGACCCCTTCCACCTGCCGCTCTACAACACCGTCATCCTGCTTCTGTCGGGCACTACGGTCACCTGGGCGCACCATGCGCTGCTTCATGGCGACCGCAAGGGGCTGATCAACGGCCTGGTGCTGACGGTCGGTCTCGGCATCCTGTTCACCATGGTGCAGGCCTACGAATACATGCACGCGCCGTTCGGCTTCAGGGATTCGATCTACGGCGCCACTTTCTTCATGGCGACCGGCTTCCACGGCTTCCACGTCATCATCGGCACCATCTTCCTGCTGGTCTGCCTGGTCCGCGCGATGAAGGGCGACTTCACGCCCAAGCACCATTTCGGCTTCGAGGCCGCCGCCTGGTACTGGCACTTCGTCGACGTGGTCTGGCTGTTCCTGTTCACGTCGATCTATGTCTGGGCCTCGAGCGGCGCGGTCATCGAAGGCCACTGAAATCTTCCTGAGGAAATCGATGAGGCGGCTGCGGCGACGTGGCCGCCTTATCTTTTGCGGTGAAGGGCACTAAAGTGTCGGAATGAGCGACGACAAGGCGATCTGGCCAGCAATCGATCCGATTTCGGCTGGCCTGTACGGCCGCTGCCCGCGCTGCGGCGAGGGACGGCTGTTTTCCGGCTTCCTCACCGTCGGCAAACGCTGCGCCAATTGCGGCCTCGACTATTCCTACGCCGATGCCGGCGACGGTCCGGCGGTGTTCGTCATCCTGATCGTCGGCTTCATCGTCGTCGGGCTGGCGCTGTGGATGGAGGTGACGCTGAATCCGCCGCTCTGGCTACATTTCTTGCTGTGGATACCACTGACGCTGGTGCTTTGCCTGGGCGCGCTCAGGCTGATCAAGGGTGTGCTCCTGACGCTGCAATACCGCAACAAGGCGGCAGAGGGCAGGCTGGACCTCGGCGAATGAGCACGACGTCCGCTTCGATCGCGGGCCGTTCGCGGCAGAAGACGGCATTGCTGCTTGGCCTCGGCCTCATGCTGTTCTTCATCTTGCTGGCGCTCGGCACCTGGCAGGTCCAGCGCCTGTACTGGAAAGAGAGTCTTCTCCAGACAATCGATCGGCGCACGCACTCAGCGCCCGTGCCGTTGGCCGAGGTCGAAAAGCGGTTTGCCGCCGGCGGCGATGTGGATTACACGCCGGTGACGGCATCAGGCACGTTCCTGAATCAAGGCGAGCGACATTTCTTCGCGACCTGGGAAGGCCAGTCCGGTTTCGATGTCTTCACGCCCTTGCATCTGGAGGAGGGCCGCTTCGTTCTGATCAATCGCGGCTTCGTGCCATACGATCTCAAGGACGCGGCCAAGCGCCCGCAAAGCCAGGGTGCGGGCCAGGTGACGGTGACGGGGCTCGCCCGCAATCCGCTGCCGGCAAAACCCTCGATGATGCTTCCCGACAATGATCCGCAGAAAAACATCTTCTACTGGAAGGATCGCGACGCCATGGCGGCGAGCGCCGGTCTGCCGGCCGGCGCGGGGCTGGTGCCATTCTTTATCGACGCGGACGCCACGCCGAACCCGGGTGGGTTGCCGATCGGCGGCGTGACAATCATCGACCTGCCGAACAGCCATTTGCAATATGCCGTAACCTGGTACGGCCTTGCCGCTGCCCTTGCCGGCGTCCTCATCTTCCGGCTTCGCCGCCCGGCGAAAGACGCATCGGCCCGAAAATCGGAATCGATTTTCGGAAAGCACGATGCGTAGATTGAATGTGTCGGAGCAATTCCAGGAAAAGTGTGAAACGGTTTTCCCGGGAAAAGCGCGTAGCGCTTTCCCTCGCGGAATTGCGTTAAAACAAAGAGGTAGAGCCGTTCTACGAACGGCTCTACAGCGTACTTTGTGCGTCCAAATGGGCGCACGTCGCTCTAATGATCGCCACCGGCGCCCTTGACAGGGCAGGGGTGCGCACCTCATTTCGCGCCTTGAGTTCAAGACTTGAGTTCACGCTACGACCAACCGGCCGGGAATCATGCTTCACACGACCACAAAGCCACCGCTGACGATAAGGCTCTGCCAGCCGCGGGGTTTCTGCGCCGGCGTCGACCGCGCCATCCAGATCGTCGTGCTGGCGCTGAAGAAATACGGCGCGCCGGTCTATGTTCGCCACGAGATCGTGCACAATCGCTACGTTGTCGAGGGGCTGCAAAGCCTCGGAGCGGTGTTCATCGAGGAGCTCTCCGAGATACCGGCTGAGCATCGTCAGAGCCCGGTCGTCTTTTCGGCGCATGGCGTGCCGAAGTCGGTGCCGGCGGACGCCCAGGCGCGCAATCTCTTCTATCTCGATGCCACCTGCCCGCTGGTGTCGAAGGTCCACAAGCAGGCGATGCGCCATCAGCGACTCGGCCGCCATGTGCTTCTGATCGGCCATGCCGGCCATCCGGAAGTGATCGGCACGATGGGGCAGTTGCCGGACGGCGCCGTCACCTTGATCGAGACCGAAGCCGACGCCGCGAATTTGGTGCCCGCCGACCCGCAGGCGCTCGGTTTCGTCACCCAGACGACGCTTTCGGTCGAGGACACCGCCGGCATCATTCGGGTGCTTAAGGATCGTTTTCCCGATTTGCATGCGGCGGCAGCGGAATCGATCTGCTACGCCACCACCAATCGCCAGGAAGCGGTAAAGGAGACCGCCGCGGGTGCCGATCTCTTCCTGATCGTCGGCGCTCCCAACTCCTCAAATTCGCGGCGTCTCGTCGAAGTGGCCGAACGCGCCGGCGCCTCGATGTCGCTTCTGGTGCAGCGCGCCTCCGAGATCCCATGGACCGACATCGCCGGCATCTCGACGCTCGGTCTGTCGGCAGGTGCATCGGCGCCGGAAATCATCGTCGACGAGATCATCGACGCGTTCCGGCAGCGCTTCGACGTAACCATCGAGCTGGCGGTGACGGCGACGGAAACCGAGGATTTTCCGGTGATGCGGGTGCTGCGCGACGTCGAGCTAACGGCCGCCGACATGGCTTTCGTCAACGGGGCCGCGTAAGGTTCATGGCGGTCTACACCGACGTCAACGAAGGCGAGCTCGGCGCGTTCCTAAAGGCCTATCCAGTCGGCGATCTCCTGTCCTACAAGGGTATCGCCGAAGGCACCGAGAACTCGAATTTCCTGCTGCACACGACCAGTGGGTCCTACATCCTGACGCTCTACGAAAAGCGCGTCGACAAGGCCGACCTGCCGTTCTTCCTCGGCCTTATGAGCCACCTCGCCAGGAAGGGCATTTCCTGTCCGCTTCCGGTGACCGCGCATGATGGCGACGTCATCGGAACACTTGCCGGCCGGCCGGCGGTCATCATCACCTTCCTCGAAGGCGTTTCGCTGCGGCGGCCGACATCAGCGCATTGCGGCGAGGTCGGCAAGGCGCTGGCGGCGCTGCATCTGGCCGGCGCCGACTTTCCGATGACCCGTCCGAATGCCCTTGCCATCGATGGCTGGCGCAAGCTGTGGAGCGCCTCTCGCCTTCGCGCCGACGCGGTCGAGCCGGGACTGGCGGCCGAGGTCGATGCCGACTTCGCCGATTTCGAGCGGAACTGGCCGAACGGCCTGCCGGAAGGCATCATCCATGCCGATCTTTTCCCGGACAATGTCTTCTTCCTCGGCGAGAAACTGTCGGGGCTGATCGACTTCTATTTCGCTTGCAATGATCTCTACGCCTATGATGTCGCGACCTGCCTCAATGCCTGGTGCTTCGAGAAGGATTTTTCCTTCAACCTGACCAAGGGCACGGCGCTGCTTGCCGGCTACCAAAGCGTGCGGCCGTTGAGCGGCGAAGAGAAAGCTGCGTTGCCGATGCTGGCGCGCGGCTCGGCGTTGCGTTTCATGCTGACCCGGCTTTACGACTGGCTGACCATTGCCAACGGCGGGCTGGTCGTGAAACGCGACCCGACCGAATATATCAGGCGCATGCGTTTCCACCGGGCGATCAAATCTCCTTCCGAATACGGACTGACATGACCAAGCGCGTCGAAATCTTCACCGATGGTGCCTGTTCGGGCAATCCGGGGCCTGGCGGCTGGGGGGCTGTCCTGCGCTTCAAAGGCGTCACGAAGGAACTGTCGGGCGGCGAGGCTGCCACCACCAACAACCGCATGGAACTTTTGGCCGCCATCTCGGCGCTCAATGCGCTAAAAGAACCCTGTGCGGTCGATCTTTATACCGACAGCAACTATGTCAAGGACGGCATTTTCAGCTGGATCGACGGCTGGAAGCGCAACGGCTGGAAGACCGCCGCCAGGCAACCGGTGAAGAATGCCGAACTGTGGCAGGCGCTCGACGAGGCGCGCAATCGTCACCAGGTGATCTGGCATTGGGTCAAGGGCCACGCCGGCCACCCGGAGAACGAGCGTGCCGACGAACTGGCGCGGCTCGGCATGGCGCCGTTCAAAAAAGGCCCCGTCAAGACCGCGACGCCGAAGCCAGGTCCGCAGGCGAAGCAGCCGGCGATCGCAAAGCCACGGCGCTCGACCCAGAGTTATTGAATTCCCGCTGTGGGTCCGCTCTCTGGCAGGAAGACCTATCATGCCGATCGCATACTACATCACGCATCCCCAGGTTCGGATCGATGCCAATGTTCCAGTGCCAGAGTGGGGACTATCCGACATCGGGCGAGCGAGAACGTCTGCAATGCTCGATCAGCCGTGGGTTCGGTCGATCCGGCGTATCGTGTCATCGGGTGAACGCAAGGCGATAGAAACCGCCGAGATAATCGGAAGGCATCTCCGCCTTGAGGTCGAGGTGAGGGAACGGATGCATGAGAATGACCGATCGGCAACCGGTTTCCTACCGCCTGCGGAGTTCGAAGCGGTCGCGGACCAATTCTTCGCCAATCCATACAGCAGCATTCGCGGATGGGAGCGGGCAATCGATGCTCAGCATCGTATTCTGAGCGAGGTAGACACTGTGCTCGGCACAGATGACGCCGCCGACGTTGCTTTCGTGGGCCACGGAGGTGTCGGAACGCTTCTGCTGCTTTCTCTCGGCGGTCGGGAGATCAGCCGCGAGGCGGATCAGCCAGCGGGCGGCGGGAACTATTTCGCGTACGATATCCGCGCGCGTCGTGTTGTCCACGGATGGCGGCCGATCGACAGGCTGGCGCAGCACCGCGACGATTAATTTCGCTACCGGATCAACATCGCTGTGCCGAAAAGTCCGAGCGCGAACACAGTATGCGAGACGAGGTTGAGGGCGCGGATCTGCATCGGGTTGGGGCGCTTTGACGCGGCCCAGCCGGCGCCCATGCCGGGCGCCAGCAGGAACCAGCCGGCGCCTACAGTGACGATGCCGAGGATGAAGGCCGGCAGGAAGGTCGGTGCGGCCAGCCACGCCGCTCCCGCCAAAACGGCCAGAACGATGCCGTAGACGATGCCGACAAAATAGTGGAAGGCCCAGCCGAGCGCCGATTCATGCGCATAGGGTGCTGCCGCGCCGATATCGTCATGGAAGACCTTGCCGTCCCTCAGGTGCCAGACCCAGCGACCAACCAGTCCCCAGTTCGGCCGCGGCTGAGCAAAAACCGTGTTCAGGAAAATCGCCCAGAGGTCCATGAGCGCCGTGGCGCCGATGCCGATCGCGACAGCGCGCCAGAAGTGGTCAAACATCATTGAGGTCCCCCAAAAGCAGGTAATTCCCGACGCGCAGCTTTCGAAACAAGCGTGATCGTCAGGCCAAAGGAGCGTGAAAACCTTGGCCTATGCTGTCGCCAAAACGGAAAGCTGTCCGAGAATGTGAGCAGCACCGGATTCATCGACCCCAGGCTTTGTCTCGACATTGAGCGCGGTGACCTTGCCGTCGTCGACGATCATCGAAAACCGCTTCGAGCGCAGCCCCATGCCACCGCCGGAAAGGTCGGCGTCGAGACCGATCGACTTGACGAAATCGCCATTGCCGTCGGCAAGATAGAGGATCTTGCCTTCACCGCCGCTGAAGCGGGCCCAGGCGCCCATCACGTGGACATCGTTGACGGCGACGACGGCGATGGTGTCGACGCCGCGCGCCAGGATGGCGTCGTAATTGTCCAGATAGCCGGGCAGATGGTTGTTGGAGCAGGTCGGCGTGAAAGCGCCGGGAACGGCGAACAGCACCACCTTCTTGCCCGAGAAAATCTCGGCCGTCGTGATCGCTTTTGCGCCGTCGGCAGTCATCGTCTTGAAGGTCGCTTGGGGCAGCTTGTCGCCAACGGCAATCATCATCGTCGTCCTCGTTTTGACAAATGGAAGGGAGTATCCCTGCGATAGCGAATTCAGCCGTTTCCCGCAACTGTCGGGGCGGCCGGAGCAAGGGATGTTCGACCTGAACATCCTTTTGCTCGGGATCAAGGGAACGGCAGCAGGCCTTCGACGGCGCCGGCCGCAGTTGTCAGCGTGTAGTAAAGTCCGCCATCCGTCGGCGTCGTCGTCGGCCTGTCGAGGATCGGCACGGCAAACACCAGCTTGCCGTCCTTTTCGCTGCGGGCCGGCACGCCGAACATGTAGTCCCGCTCACCGGCGACGAAGAAATCCGCTGTTTCGGGATTGCCCGGAAAGCTCGCCTCGACAATCAGTGTCTCGCGGTCGCCCGGCAGGATATTGACGCCGAAATCGGGTCTTGCGGGAGCAGGCAGCGTTGCAAGGGCCGCCTTCACCAAGGCGGCGTCTTCGACATTCTCCGGATCGGAGCCCGGATCGATGGTCAGCTTTGTTTGCACCGGGATGCAGATCGTCTCACAAATTCCGAGAAAGATATCGGCATCGATGACGGCCGGCTCGTTCGGCGCCGACAGCGTGAACGTTACCGGCAGTGAAACCGGATGGTCATAGCCGGCCCATTTGCCGGAGCCGTCGTCGTGGCGCTGGGGTGGCGGAAACGAAAACGTCGCGCTGGCAATGTTGGTGCTGGCCGAGATATCGATTTGCGGCGGCACGCCCGCGTCGCCCGGATCGCGCCAGTAGGTTTTCCAGCCAGGCTTGAGCGCAATATCGAGGACGCCATGGATGCGTCCGGCTGTGTCGGGCCTGCCGCTGGTCACAAGGCGTACTTTGCCGCCTTCGCTATCGTACCAGATCGACGAGGATGCTGCGGCGGGAAGGCCGCTCCCACATCCAACAGCGGCGCTGAGCGCAAGGACTTTCAAGCTTTGCATGGTGGTGATTTGAGCGTCCGTTCATGGCTGCGCAATGACTTCATGGCGTCGCTGCTATCATATTTGCGTGACCTCGGGCACAGCTTTGCGTGCCTTGGATGCACAACTGCGGCCAAATCGCGCGCGGCGCATCTTTTCGGCGCTCCAGAAACGCGTTACGCTCCCCCTCATGGACTTGTTGCGCCACAAGAAGATGGCTGCGGGACGCGGCTTTCTCGATGACCAGTTCCTGATTGCCATGCCCGGCATGAAGGACGACCGCTTCACGCGCTCCGTCATCTATATTTGCGCGCACAGCGACGAAGGCGCGATGGGCCTGGTCATCAACCAGACACAGCAGATGCTGTTTCCGGATCTGCTCGTGCAACTCGGCATCATGAACGAACAGGAAGCGATCCGCTTGCCCGCGCAGGCCCGCGACTTCGTCGTCCGCAACGGCGGACCGGTGGACCGCAGCCGGGGCTTCGTCCTGCATTCGGGCGACTACCGCGTGGAATCGTCGCTTGCCGTCTCCGACGACATTTGCCTGACCGCGACCGTCGACATATTGCGCGCCATTTCGTCGGGCCGTGGGCCTCGGCATGCGCTGATGGCGCTCGGCTATTCGGGCTGGGGCGCCGGTCAGCTGGAAAGCGAAATCGCCGAGAACGGTTGGCTGACCTGCCCGGCAAATGCGGAGCTTCTGTTCGATACCGACATCGAGCGCAAATACGACCGGATACTCGCTTCGATCGGTATCGACCTCGCGCATCTCAGCCTGGCCGCCGGTCACGCCTAATGCATGTCGCGCAAAAGCATGCCCTCGGGCTTGACCCGAGGGTGTGCAGCGGTTTTGCGATAGCGACATGCATAAAACAACAACCTAAAGCGCGTCGCGTGAGGCCGATCAAACGCGACGCGCTTTAGAGGTGAAAACCGATACCTGGCTTGTTACCGTCGCACTGCCGTCGCCAGCCGTTTGCCCAGATCGTAGACGAGATTCTCGAAACCCGACGTCCAGGACAGGTCAGCCTCCTTCACGCGCGTTTCGACATCGCTGTATTTGCCGATACGGGCTTCCAGGAAGGAGCGCAGGCGCTGGTGAAACTGGCCGACGGTGAGCTGTTTTCCCTCGGCCTTGAAGATCGCAGTATTGAAGCGTGCCGCCTTGGGGAAGATTTTGCTGGCCGTGGCATTGGGCTTCTCATCGGCATTCGACAGAAGCGCTGCTGCCCCGTTGGTGCCAAGGAAATGGGGGAGGTAGAGATCCTTTTCATCCATGGCCTTCTCAAGACGAGCTTCGATGCGTTGCTTGGCCGCGAGAAGGTTCTTGGCCGCAAGTGCCGCCGACAGATAGGGATCGCGCCTGAATTCAAGGATGCGCTGTTCTTCGGCCTTGTCCTCGACGAAATGGTATTCGCGTTTGCCCTCGGGGCGGGTCCGGATCAGTTCCGCTTCGTCGCCCAAGCCGAATTCTGCACCGTACTTCTTCACCGCCTCGAGCCATGTCTGGTCGAGGAATTGCATAAGACCAAGCGCCGACCCTTTAGACGGGCGATTGTTGATGTCGAAGGAGGATTCCTTCTCGGCGATCGCAAAAAGCGTATCGGCAGGAAATTGGGTGTCCTTGGCTGCACGAAGGATTTCGCTGGCGATGTGCTGCGACACCTTGTACTCGCCGAACTCGTGCATCGACATGCCGATGACGATCTGTTCCGCGCCTTCGGAAAGGATGGAGACGGTGCCCTTCAATGCCTGGGCCAGCGTGCGTTCCCCCTCGCGTCCAGAGGTCGATATGGTGTCTGGATCGATGATGTCGAACTCGGGCGCGGCCGAGGGGAAACTCAGAGCCGAGAACGGAACAGCAGTGGCAACCGCGGCTTCGGTCACGCCGTTGACCAGAACTCCCGAATAGACCGGCCATGGCATGGCTGCCACTGTCGCCGCCAGGCCAAGCCCCGCGATCCTTTTCGACAAAGGCCGGCCAACCGAAAGGATTACGGCTCCGCAAGCAAAGAATTCAAATGTTCTTTGGAGTGACGCCAGGTCCCCCTCCGTTCCTTGTCTAGCCGCCCAGATACTTTGGGGCAGGTCTATTTCCAACGTTGAGCCGTCAACGTCGAAAAAGACAAGAAGAACGGTCAGTGCTTCATTTAACTAGTCATGGATAATGGCGGCACAATGGCCACAGTGCGGCAAAATAATTCGAAATGTAAAACAAGCTGGTTTTAATCGAGGGCTGCGTAGCCGATGCGTTGCTTGTGAAGCCTCTCGATTGCGAGCAGAAATTTCCCTGAGCTGGTCTGCCCTCGACTGCAGCGGGGCAATCCTTTCGGTTCTCGAACGGCAGATTGTCAATGAGCAGCCATTCTCGGCACAATACTCGATCGAACGAGTTCTCCGTTGGTGAGAGATCATTTAGCCTTTGGCTGTCGCCAGATTGGTGCTGAGCTCGAAGGCCAGTCCCGACCCGATGGTGTATGGCTGCAGCACGGGCGCACTCTCGCTCACGATCGCCTCCACGACGCGCTTGCGTTCCTGATCACCCAATTCCTTGGCTAAGGAACTCATCCCGACCAGCGCCATCGTATTCAAATGCAGGAATGGTGCGCCTTCCCCGAAATGGATGGTGCGCGAAACAATCCTCGATCGGACCTCGTGGAAGCCGGCGTCTCGCAGCAGCGCCTCAAGTGGAGCCGCTGCCCCGAAGCTGTACCGTTGATCGGCGATGGCGCCCAGATGGCGCTCCGCGACGCGGCACAGTTCGCGAAACAACGGGATTTCGTCGTCCGGGCGCCACGTGGCGATTGCCAGCCTACCACCCTTCGTCAGCGCGCGACGCATCTGCGCCGTCGCCGCGGGTTTGTCAGGAATGAACTGCAGTCCTTGCTGGCAGACGACCACGTCGAACGTCTCCCCACCACGCAGAGGCAACTGGCCGGCATTGCCCTGGCGCCAGTCGATGGCTGTTCTTCCGCCCGCGCCACGGCCAGCATGTCCGCGCTGACGTCGACGCCGACGATATATCCGGCTTCACCGAGCCGCTCTCTCGCAACGCGCGCCACTATTCCTGTTCCACAAGCGATATCGAGTAGGCGATCGCCCGAAGACAATTCCAACTCGTCAAGAGCCATCTCGGCCCATGGACGGAAGATAGGGCCGACGAGCCACCGCTCGTAGATCTCTGGGAAACTTGCCTGGTTCATTGCGTAGCTGGGCAAGGTCATGATCGTCCTCCCTCAAATCTCCATCCGACCCATTGTGAGCCTTCACCCGCGCTAGATCCAACGGGACAACTACCCATCGCACCTGAACAATCTATGCGGCTTTCGGGCAGTCAGGCTCGCATAGGCGAAGCGGCCGAAGAGGGAGGGTCCGCGCCTGGCGTTCCGAGGATCCGCAAGGCGCGATCAGGCTCGGCAACGTGGCCCTGACTTCAGGCTTTGCTTTCAGCCGTTTTCAACGGTCTGTAGCGAGCAGGGCGCATGACTATGGCAGATCTACTCCACCGGCACCAGCAGGTGCTCGTAAGGCGCGTCGGGCCACATTTGGCGCAATAACCCCTTCAGCGGGCTTTGGACCAGCAGCCAGAGCGCTCCGTCGGGATGGCAAACACTCTTCGCATCACGCGGCTTCGCCGCGTGCAAGGGCCGCCGCCTGCTCCAGACTCACGCCGTTGACCAGGGGGTCAGCGTGCCGATGCACCAAGCGCCATTCCGCCTCTTCGCGGCGATAAACCAAGGTAACCCGCAGCGGCCAATCCTGGGCTGGCAGACCGCCGACCTCGACGTGCGGGCGTTCAATGATCGCGAGGACCACCATGTCGGCGGAACCATAGGCTTGAAGAAGTTCGTGCTCGAAGGTGCCGTTCTTGAAAAAGCGGCCCATCGCCTCGATCCGCTCGGCAGTCAGTTCAGAAGCCCGCGTCGGCTTTCCTCCGAATGGAGACATCAGCAGGAAGTTCTCGGTATGTGGGATCACCTCGTAGTACTTCGTTATCTCCCCGCGCATCAGCGCCGAATTTGCTTCCGCAGACCGCTCGACGAGATCGGCAACCGTCCGGTCTATCGTAGGCTCCCCAAGAGCCTGTGCCGAGGCTTTCGTTAATCTTGCAGTTTGTGACAATGCCACGCCAGCGCTTGCTGCGGCGAGAAGGGAACGTCGTGATACTGGCATGCGGGTGCTCCTGTATCTGTTTCCGATGCGAAGCGCGCCTAGCGCTGCTTCGCTTGCTCAGGAGATCGCACTTCCATGATGCTGAATCCAGTGATATGATTTCATCGACATGCTGAACAGAATTGAGCTATCCCGCGCAGACCTCAACCTCCTCGTTCTGTTTGAGATCGTGTTCGACGAGCGCCACGTGGGCCGGGCGGCCGAAAAGTTGAATCTGACGCATCTCAAATCAGCATAGCTCAAGCCTCAGCGATAAACACCTAGCCTGGCCAATTGAACGTCTGGGCAGCTCGGACCATTGCCGCCGTCGCCGGGCTATAGGGCCGGCCCGGAACGCTAGCCAGGGACACCGTGCGTGCCACCGCGGGTTCGATCAGCGGACGCTGCAAAAGTTCAGGCGATGTCACCGAATATTCAGGCATGAAGGCGAAGCCGATCCGCGCCAGCACCATTGATTGGATCCAATCCTCGCGCTCGGAACGAAAGCGGGCATAAAGGCTGACGCTTCTTTCCCGGCACGCACCCATCACCAGGTCCCGCATTTCGCAGGACAGACGATCGACATAGGGTTCTTGAGAGAGATCGACCAACTTGATTGCATTGAGGCTCGCAAGCCGGTGATCCGGCGCGAATACGACGACGTAACGCTCACTGTAGAGATCATGGACGCGGAACGCCGCTCCCAATCCCTCCAGCGGATTGAGAACGGCAACATCGAGATCGCCCTGCTCAAGCCTGTTTTTCAGTTCCTGAACGCTCGCCTCGCTGACTTCAAGTTCGACGCCATGATAGTCGCGCTGGAACTTTGCGAGGAACCGGGCGAGTTTCACATGGCCGATGGTCGACATGACGCCGAGGCGGATCGGCACCTGGTTGAGCAGCCTGAAATTGTCGGCAAGCGTTCTGGTTGCGTGGGCCTCCTGCATGATCTGCTGAAGATGCGGCAGAATGGAGCGCCCGAACTCACTCAGGAGGACGCGCTTTCCCTCGCGGTGGAACAAGGGCGCGCCAAGCTCATCCTCGAGCGTCTTGACCGCTTTGGTGAGCGCCGGTTGAGACACATTGCAATCGGTGGCGGCCTTGGTGAAGTTCAGCATCTTCGCGGCGGCAAGCACGTAGCGAACCTGAAACATCTCCATGGCGAGCCCTCCCGAGGCGGTTCCACGAAACGGCATTGTAATCCTTTCATCGATAACTGTCGGCTATCGATCGATAGAAAAAATGTCGTTCTCTTTCGCCCGCCGCTGCATTCAACTCCTGTGGTCACTGTTCACAGGAGGAGATCTGGAAATGACTGTTTACATGGTGGAACGCGATCTCAAGGGTATCAGCATGGAAGCTCTGGGAGATGCGCAGAAGGCGGCGATCAGCAAAGCCGCCGAGATGACCTCCAACGGCACCGACATCAGCTACCTGCGCTCGACCTTCGCACCGGAGGACGGGCGCTGCATGTGCCTGTTTGACGCTGCCTCCGATGTCGACGTGAAGCGTCTAAACGACGATGCGGGGCTGCCCTATCACAGAATCGTGCCGGCGCTCGATCTTACCCCATAAGGCCAGCGGCCGGGCTCGTGATGGCTATCCGGGCCCGGTGTTCTTGCAGAGTTGCGGCGCGCCAGTTTGATCTTTGGAACGACGGAAGGACCAAGACGTTCGTGCTGCATCCGCCAGCCACACGCGTTGCCAGGAGAGTCGGAGCATGTTTGGCAATTCGGGCACCATTCCTCTGCCTCGCCTGCTTGGGCGTCGTGTGGACACCCTTGCGCAGTCGTTCATGCGCCAGCGGCTCGGATCTCAGATGGACTTCTCGACCCCGCAGGGCGAGCCGGCGCTGTTGCCGCCCAACTCGGTGTCGTGGCGTATTTTCAAGAACCCGGTTGCGCTGTTCATCGGCGGGGTTACGGCGGTGCTGCTCGAATTGGCAGAGCCGCGGGTTCGCGACGCCATTTGGCAGCACAGCACATTCCGCTCCGACGCGCTCCGACGATTACAGCGCACTGGCCTCGCCGCCTTGGTCACGGTCTACGGTCCCCGGACCAGGGCCAAGGCCATGATTGAAGGTGTGGTCAGGATGCATGGGCGCGTTTCAGGCCGAACCAGCGAAGGTGAACCATATCACGCCACCGACCCGGAGTTGCTGGACTGGGTGCAAGCGACGGCCGGGTTTGGTTTCATGGAGGCCTATCACGTCTATGTGCATCGTCTGCATTTCTTTGAACGGGATGCGATGTCTGCCGAGGCTCGCCCCGTGGCGCTTCTCTATGGTGCGACCGGCGCGCCCACGTCGCAGGCCGAGCTTTACGTGCTGTTCGACGTGATGCGGCAAAGACTCGTCGCATCGCCGATCGTCCTGGAATTCCTGCAGATCATGGAAGACGTTCCCGCCTTGCCGGGAGTGGCTCGACCGCTTCAGCGGCCATTTCTGAAGGCGGCTGTCGAGATCCTGCCCCGCTGGGTCCGCAAGCGGTTGGCACTCGGCGACCGCTGGACGTTGAAGCCGTGGGAGCGTGCTTTTGTGAAGACGACGGCTGCAATCTGCGAGAGCATGGTGCTCCCTTCATCTCCGGCCGTCCAGTCGTGCCGTCGCCTCGGTCTTCCCGAGAACTATCTCTATCACCGACAGAAGGCACCCAGACACGAGCAGTACGGTCGCGATCATGCGGGTCATCAAGTTGATGTCCGCATAAGGGAAAGCGACTGGTTGAAAGTGCGGCAATGGCCGCCCTAAGAGAAGCCTGGGCGCGTATCTCGTGTTGGGGAATGTCCAGCGAAGGGTCTGAAAGCGACGATCGGCGGAGCCGAAGCTTCTTATCATTTCGACTTGGCAGGCTGTCGGACATGTTCCGCTGGAAGCCGCCCAGGAAGTTCCCTCGCGACCCTGTTCAGGGCGTCGCGAGGCCGGTCCCGCGACGGGCCGCATCGATGCTCCACGCGCCGCCGCCTGCGAAAAAGAAGTACAGGAAAATGAAACAGTAGAGGATCGACGAGTCGCCCTGGTTGACAACTGGAAAGAAGTTTTGCGGTGCATGCGCCATGAAATAGGCGACCGCCATGTTGCCGGACAGAAGGAACGCGACGGGCCGGGTGAAGAGTCCGAGCGCAAGCAGCGCGCCTCCGATCAGCTCGATCAATGCCTGAAACACAATAAGCCCGGACAGTTGCATCGGCTCGGGAGCGGGCGGAAAGTTGAAGAGTTTTTGAGTTCCGTGCTCCAGAAACAGCAGCGCCGACATGATCCTCATGACGCTTAACCACACCGGAGCCCAGGCAGAAATCTTATCGAAATTCATCGTCTGGCCTCCAACATGACCCGGTGATTCCGGCCAGCAGGCCGCATTATCGCCGGATATTGCTCTTCGCACCGATTTCGCGAACAGGGTATGATGCACAGCGCGAGCCGAAAACCAAGACTCCCAGTTCACAGTCGCGTGACATCCGGTCGTACTATTGATGGAGTGCCGAGCCGCGGGAACTGAGACCTTGCCGATGCGCTCCAGCGGGTGCCAATCGTCAGGCTCATGCCGCCGAAAATGGGCAGCGGTTTTGGGACAACGACATGAACAAGATCAAGCCCGGGTCAACGGATACTGTTCCTTCAGCGTCCTCAGCACCTGATCACCGGGCATCGGCGCGCCGAACATGAAGCTCTGCACATATTCGCAGCCCATCTGGCGCAGTTCGAGCGCGTCGCTTTCGTCCGAAATGCCCTCGGCCACGACCGAAAGGCCGAGTTCATGCGCCATGTTGACCATCGATTTGAGCAGCACCGCGCGTTTCGGTGTCGTGTCGTCGACAAAGCTCTTGTCGATTTTGATCGTGTCGAAGGGAAAGCGCGTCAGATAGGCCAGCGATGAATAGCCGGTGCCGAAATCGTCCAGCGACAGGCCGATGCCAAGCTTCTTCAGCTTGTTCAGCACATGGGCCGTCTGCTCGGGATTGTCCATCACCAGCGATTCGGTGAGCTCGAGCCGGAAGCAGCGCGGCTTCAGATTGGCCCGCGCGATCACCGAGCGAACGTCGCTGACCAGATCGCGGCGGATGAGCTGGCGGCTGGACAGGTTGACCGAAACCGACAGTGGCGCGTCGCCGATCTGCTTTTGCCATCCCGCCAGATCTTCGGCGGCCTGTTGCATGGCGAACAGGCCAAGCTGCACGATCAGGCCGCAGCTCTCGGCGACCGGAATGAAATCGCCCGGCGGGATCATGCCGCGACGCGGATGGTCCCAGCGCAAAAGCGCCTCGAAGCCGGCAACGCTGCCGTCTTCCAGCCGCACGATGGGCTGGTAGGCGAGTGTGAATTCGCGCCGTTCGATGGCGCGGCGCAGGTCGGACTCGAACTGCAGCCGGTCGGTGCCGACGGTGCGGAAGGCGGGTCGGAACGGCTCGATCCTGTCGCCGCCAAAGCGCTTGGCCTGGTGCATGGCAAGCTCGGCGTCCTTGACCATGTCCTCGGCCGAACTCTGCGCCGAGGTCCAGGTGACCAGACCGATCGAGGCGGTCAGCACGATCTCGCGCTTGGCAAAGGTAATCGGATTGTTGATCGCATGCTTGATGGCATCGGCAACGGCTGCGATGCGGGCCGGGTCCTGCTCGGAAAGCAGCATCAGCGCGAACTGGTCGCCGGCAAAGCGCGACAGCGAATCCTTGGGCTTGAGCAGCCGGTGCAGCCGGCGCGCAACAGTGAGCAGGATGGTATCGCCGGCCGAGATGCCGAGCCCGTCATTGACCTGCTTGAACCGGTCGATGTCGATGACGAAGACGGTCGGACGGACCTTCTCTTCCGTGCGCGCGATCGAGATGATCGCCTCCAGCCGGTTCATCAGCAATTCCCGGTTCGGCAAGCCGGTCAGATTGTCGTGCACGGCGTCGTGCAACAGCCTCTCCTCGGACTTCTTCTGCTCCGTCACGTCGACCATCGTGCCGACGCAGCGGATGACCTCGCCGTCCGATCCAATTACCGGCCGGGCGCGCAGCGAAAACCAGTGGTAGTGCCCGTCGGCGCCGCGCAGGCGGAAATCCTGCGACACCCGGCCGCGCCGATGCTCGAGCACCACGTCGAGCGTGGTGCGGAACGTGTCGCGGTCGTCGGCATGGAGCACCGGCAGCCAGTTGCGGGCAGCGCCGCCCAGGCTGTCGGGCGCAAGGCCAAGCTGGATGCTGACATCCGGCCTGGTGACGACGCGGTCGCGCATCACGTCCCAGTCCCACACCGTGTCGCCCGATCCGGCCACGGCCAGCGCCTGCCGTTCGAGATCGGAGAACAGGCCCTGATGCAGCGCGCCACCGGCAAAGGCGTGCTGCATGACGGTGAAGCCGATGAGCAGGATGATGAGGATCAGCCCGCCGCCCAGTGCCGGCTGGGCGATGTCGTTGTCGAGCATGCCGGTGATCGCCATCCACGACCCGCATAGCCACAACAGGACCATGACCCAACTGGGCACCAGCATGATGGCACGGTCGTAGCCGCGTATGCCGAGGGAGATGATCAGGCCGAGGCCGGTCAGCGCGGTGGCGGCGAAGGACAGCCTGGCGATGCCGGCGGCGACCGCCGGGTCGACGATTGCAACGCCGGCGATCAGCAGCAGCCCCAGGATCCAGACCAGCGCGCCGTAGCTGAAATGGCCGTGCCATCGGTTAAGGTTGAGATAGGCGAACAGAAACACTACGAAGGTCGCCGCAAGCGCCACCTCCGTTCCGGCCCGCCACATCTGCTCGTTGCCAGGCGATATTTCCAGGACCTTGTTGAGAAAGCCGAAGTCGATGCAGATATAGGCGAGCACCGCCCAAGCGAGTGCTGCGGTCGCCGGGAACATCGAGGTCCCCTTGACGACGAAAAGGATGGTCAGGAACAGCGCCAGGAGGCCGGCGATGCCGATGACGATGCCGCGAAACAGCGTGTAGGAATTGACCGAATCCTTGTAGGATTCCGGCTCCCAAAGATAGACCTGCGGCAGTTTGGGCGACGCCAGTTCGGCAATGAAGGTGATCACCGTTCCTGGGTTCAGCGTCACCCGGAACACGTCAGCGTCGGGGCTGCTCTGGCGGTCGAGCGCGAAGCCCTCGCTGGGCGTGATCGCCGCTATACGGGTCGAGCCGAGATCCGGCCAGAAGATACCGGAATTCACCAGCCGGAAATGCGGTGCGACGATCAGCCTGTCGAGTTGCTGGTCGGTGGTGTTGGCAAGCGCGAACACCGCCCAGTCGCCGGTCGAGCGCGCATCATTGGCCTCGACCTCGATGCGCCGCACGATGCCGTCCGGTCCCGGCGCAGTCGACACCTGAAAATTCTCGCCCTGGTTGCGGTAGATTTCGACGGCGCCCGAAAGGTCGAGCGCCACATCGTCGCGGGCAATCTTGATCGGTTCGACGGCGAAGGCCGAGGACGCCGCGCAGAGCACGACGATTGCCGTCAGCACAAAGGCGAACAACGACCCGATTCGCAGGAAATTCGTCAAAATCAGTCCTTCGTTTCCGCGCCCGGCGGATCGTCCTCGATCCGGGCGTAGAGGTAGTGGTCCTGCCAGATGCCGTTGATCCTGAGATAGGATCGGAGAAGTCCTTCGCGCCGGAATCCGGCTTTTTCAAGCACGCGGATCGACCGGGCATTGTCGGGAATACAGGCAGCTTCGATCCGGTGCAACCTCAGCGTATCGAAGGCGAAGCGCGTCACCACCTTGACCGCGTCGGTCATCAGGCCACGGCCGCTGTAGCGCTCGCCGATCCAGTAGCCGATATGGCCGCTTTGCGCGACGCCGTGGCGGATATTGCCGAGGGTGATTCCACCGACAAGCTTGCCGTTGCTTTTGTCGAAGATGAAGAAGGCTATGGCCGTTCCCTGCGCATAGTCTTCGCGATAGCGGCTGAGGCGATGCCGCCAGGCCGTGCGGTCGAGCTCGTCGGGGTTCCAGCGCGGCTCCCACGGCTCCAGGAAGGCGCGGCTTTCCCCGCGCAGCACCGACCATTCACGATAGTCGTTGGTCAGCGGCACGCGCAGCGTGACCCGGTCACCCTTCAGTGCCGGCAGGTCACGGCGAAAGAAAGGGAGCGCGAACATGACGCTTTGATGGACTTAGACGGCGAGCTTTCGGGCCGTGGTCTGCGTGCCCGAAAGCGATTCGAGGACCGCCTCATAGGGAGCAAGCGTACCCACCGGTCCGACGGCCGTCAGCGTCGGCTTGGTCGAAAACAGCCGTGACGACAGGTCAGTCAAGCGCTCGACCGTCAGCGCCGACAGCCGTTCCATCAGCTCTTCCTTGGCGATCGGCCGGCCGAACAGAAGCATTTGCCGGGCGATCTGCGAGGCGCGGCTGGCTGGGCTTTCGGCAGACATGATCAGGCCTGCACGGTACTGGGCGCGTGCCCGGTCGAGTTCCTCCTGCAGGATGTTCTCGCCGACCTTCTGCAACTCGCCGATGACCACCGGCACCAATTCGGCGATGTCGCTCTGCCCGGTCGCGGCATGGACGCCGAATATGCCAGTATCGGAAAAACCCCAGTGGAAGGCATAGACCGAATAGCACAGCCCGCGCTTTTCGCGGACCTCCTGGAAAAGACGCGACGACATGCCGCCGCCAAGGATCATCGACAGGACCTGCGAGGCGTAAAAGTCGCGTACATGATAGGCGCGGCCCTCGAACCCCAGCACGATCTGCGCGTCCATCAGGTCGCGGTCCTCGCGGAAATCGCCGCCGACATATTGCGCATATTGCGGCATGGTGTTGTCGGACTTGCTGCGGAAACCGCCGAGATGCTTCTCGACCTCGCGTACGAAATTGTCGTGCTTGATGTCGCCGGCGGCAACGATCACCATGCGCTCGGCGCCATATTGCCGTTCGATGAATTTGTGCAATTGCCTCGAGGTGAAGGATTTGACGGTTTCCGGCGTGCCGAGGATGGAGCGGCCGATCGTCTGGTGGCGGAACGCCGTCTCGGTGAAATGGTCGAAGACGACGTCGTCGGGTGTATCGTGTGCGGCGCCGATCTCCTGCAGGATCACATGCTGCTCGCGTTCCAACTCTTGCGGGTCGAACTCGGATTCCTGCAGGATGTCGGACAGGATATCGACGGCCAGGGGCACGTCGTCGCTCAGCACCCTGGCATAATAGGAGGTGGTCTCGACACTTGTGGCGGCATTGATCTCGCCGCCGACATCCTCGATTTCCGAGGCGATCTCGAAGGCGCTGCGCCTTCTGGTTCCCTTGAACGCCATGTGTTCAAGCAGGTGGGCCATTCCGTGCTCTTCGCTACGCTCATTGCGGGCGCCTGATTTGATCCAGGCGCCAAGAGCGACGGATTCGAGGCTTGGAAGGGTTTCGGTGGCGACTGTCAGGCCGTTCGACAGACGGCTTACCTCAACACCCATATAGCTGATACTCCCTAACTTGCCGCCCGCGTGTGGCGGCTAACATAATCTTCCACCATTTTCAGGTCGGATGGAAGTACCGTGTATTTTTCCTCTGAAGTCATCAACCCGCCTAGCCATGCGGGCAGGGCAGGCGACACGCCGCTGGACGCTTCGACGGCGGCCGGGAACTTTGCCGGATGGGCGGTGCCCAGCACCACCATCGGCACGGCATTGGTCGCCTTCGCAACCGCAACGTGCATGGCCGCGGCCGTGTGCGGGTCGAGCAGATAGTTGCTGGCTGCGAGCGTCGAGCGGATCGTGGCGGCGACTTCGTCCATGGTCGAGCGGCCGGCGTCGAATTCGGAGCGGATCCTGGCGATCTCGCCGGCTTCGATGGTGAAGGCACCGGACTGCTTGAGGCCGCTCATGTAGCGCCGCACGGTCGCGGCGTCGCGGCCGGCCGCCTCGAACAGCAAGCGCTCGAAATTCGAAGAGACCTGAATGTCCATCGACGGCGACGTGGTCGAAAAGACGCCTTTCGTGCGGTACTCGCCGCTCGACAGCGTGCGCGCCAGAATGTCGTTGTCGTTGGTAGCGATGATCAGCCGCTCGATCGGCAGCCCCATCTTCTTGGCGGCGTAGCCGGCGAAGATGTCGCCGAAATTGCCGGTCGGCACCGTGAACGAAATCGGCCGGTCGGGCGCGCCGAGCGACAGCGCCGATGAGAAGTAATAGACGATCTGGGCCATGATGCGGGCCCAGTTGATCGAATTGACGCCGGACAGCGATACTCGGTCGCGAAAGCCGTGATCGTTGAACATGTCCTTCACCAGGGCCTGACAATCGTCGAAATTGCCTTCGACCGCCAGCGCATGGACATTTGCGGCGATGGACGTCGTCATCTGCCGCTGCTGCACCGGCGAGACCCGGCCGTGCGGGAAAAGAACGAAGATGTCGGTGCGGTTGCGGCCGGCGAAGGCATCGATGGCGGCCCCGCCGGTATCGCCGGAGGTAGCGCCGACAATGCTGGCGCGCTGGCCGCGTTCGGCAAGCACATGGTCCATCAGCCGGGCGAGAAGCTGCATGGCGACGTCCTTGAAGGCAAGCGTCGGGCCATGGAAGAGTTCCAGAACGAACATGTTCGAGCCGGTCTGCACCAGCGGGCAGACCGCCTCGTGACGGAACGTCGCATAAGCTTCGCGCACCAGGCGCTCGAACACCGGCATCGCGATCTCGCCGCCGAGAAACGGCGACAGCACGCGGATGGCGAGGTCGGGATAGGCAAGGCCGCGCATGGCGCGGATCTCTGCCGCCGAAAACTGCGGCCAGATATCAGGCACATAAAGTCCGCCATCGCGCGCCAAGCCCGCCAGCACAGCGTCGGAAAATCCAAGCACGGGCGCTTCCCCGCGGGTGCTCACATATCGCATCGTCATGTTCCATTGCTGCCGGGCGGTATTGTCCGCGGCAAAGTGGTTAATTTCCGTATGTGCTCAGTCGCATTTTTGCCGCGCGGTTGATATACGTCACCCGCTTTGCGAGAGGGAAGTGCAGTTCATGGCGTTTCATACATTTAACGGTCGTTTTGTCGCGGGTCTGGCGCTCACCGGCTTTATGCTTACCGCCGCCGGCTGCCAATCAGGCGGCAGTAGCATGCTGGGCTTCGGAAAGAAGGACACGACACCGCCACCACCTCCAGACCCCAAGGTTCTCGCTAGCCAATTGCTGGCCTATTGTCCGAAAGTGACGCTGCGCGACGGCACCGCCTTCTTCAACACCTATGCCAAGGGCAGCCAAAAGCCCAAGAAAAAAGCCGCCGCCCAGGATGCAGAAGCTGCCGCGCTTGACGCGAGCGGCGACCAGCAGGACGATTCCGCCAAGATCGTCTATCAGGCCTCGATCACCGATGTGACCCGCGACTGCAACCGCGCCAACGGCTCGCTGACGATGAAGATCGCCGTCGCCGGCAAGGTCGTTCCGGGACCGATGTTCAGCCCTGGCACCATCACCATGCCGATCCGTATCGCTGTGATGCATGGCAAGGACGTCCTTTACTCGCAGCTTCACCAACATCAGGTCCAGGTTACCAATCCCTCGAGTGCCACCCAGTTCGTCTTCACCGATTCGAACGTTGTCGTTCCCGAGCCCACCGCGCGGGACTATCAGGTGTTCGCCGGCTATGACGAAGGGCCGCCGAAGAAGACCGACAAGAAGGTTGCCGCGGCCGAATAGAGCAATTCCAGGAAAAGTGTGAAACGGTTTTCCGTCCGGAATTGCGCAAAAAAAGAGATAGAGCGGTTCGGCGTTTCTGAAACGATGAACCGCTCTAGCCGCGGCTTTGGAGCTGCGCGTCCATTTGGACGCCTGCTTCACGCATCCGCCGACCATTCCGACAGGGCGGCGATCACGCTTTTCAGCTCCGTCCAGCGGCGGATGACCGTTTCGGCGCCGGCCTCGGTCAGCGCGTCGGCATGCCCGGGATAGCTGTGCGCCGCTCCGGTGAAGCCGATCACACGCATGCCGGCTGTCCTGGCGCCGGTCACGCCGTGCACGGAATCCTCGATGACGAAGGTGTTCGCCGGATCGGCCTGGAGCTTTGCCGCGGCAAAGAGAAACACGTCGGGCGCCGGCTTGGATTTCCCGCTTGGTGTTTCCAGCGAGGAAAAAATCCGGCCGCTGAAAAACGGCAGCAGATGCACCTTCTCCAGCATGAATTCGATCCGCTCGCTGCGCGAATTCGAGCAGATGCAGCGCGGCGCCGTCACCGCGGCCACCGCCTCGTGCACCCCGTCGACGGCGCGCACGTCGCTGCGCAGGCGGCGGTCGACCAGGTCTTCGGCGCGATCGATCAGCGAGGCCTGGAATGGGACGCGGGATTTTTCCTCGACCCGCATCATGATGTCCTTGAAGGTCAGCCCGGCATAGGTTTCGGAAATCTCCTCAGCCGATATCTCGTAACCGGCCGACGTCAAAAGCTCGGCTTCGATGCGCGCGGCGATGATTTCGGAATCGACGAGCACGCCGTCGCAATCGAAGATGACAAGGTCTGGCTGGGCCATCGCGATCCGGAAAGCGGGAGGGAGCAGGCTGAGACGTTTCAGGCCGGCGCGACATACACCAACAGGCCGGCCTTCGCAAACTGCCGCGGTCCGCACCCCCCAGGCCTTCACCGAATATTTACGCTGATCGGTAACCATAACAGGGAGTAAACAGTAACGCGTGCTTTGGGTGTCACAATGTCTGCCGTGCGTCTTCTCGACGAGCTTTCCCATGCTCCCCAGCAATCCGAATGGCTGGATACGATCCTGAAGGGCGATTGCGTCGCCGCACTCGACCGGCTGCCCGAAAAATCCATCGATGTGATCTTTGCCGACCCGCCCTACAATCTGCAGCTCGACGGCGATCTGCATCGTCCAGACCAGTCCAAGGTCGATGCCGTCGACGACGACTGGGACCAGTTCGCAAGTTTTGAGGTCTACGACGCCTTCACCCGGGCCTGGCTGCTGGCGGCGCGCCGCGTGCTGAAGCCCAACGGCACCATCTGGGTCATTGGCTCGTACCACAACATTTTCAGGGTCGGCGCCAAGATGCAGGATTTGGGGTACTGGATCCTCAACGATGTCGTCTGGCGCAAGACCAATCCGATGCCGAATTTCCGTGGCCGCCGCTTCCAGAACGCCCATGAGACGATGATCTGGGCCTCGCGCGATCAGAAGGGCAAGGGTTACACCTTCAACTACGAAGCGCTGAAGGCGTCGAACGACGACATCCAGATGCGTTCCGACTGGCTGTTTCCGATCTGCACCGGCAGCGAGCGCCTCAAGAACGAAAATGGCGACAAGCTGCATCCGACGCAGAAGCCCGAAGCGCTGCTCGCCCGCATCATGATGGCCTCGACGAAGCCCGGCGATATCGTGCTCGATCCCTTCTTCGGCTCCGGCACCACCGGCGCCGTGGCCAAGCGCCTCGGCCGCCATTTCGTCGGCATCGAGCGCGAGCAGGCCTATATCGACGCCGCCAACGAGCGCATCGATGCAGTCCGGCCGCTGGACGGCGCTGCCCTTACCGTGCTTACCGGAAAGCGCGCCGAGCCGCGCGTTGCTTTCGTCAGCCTCATCGACACCGGGCTGATGCTGCCGGGCGCCACGCTCTACGACGCCAAGAAGCGCTGGGCGGCCAGAGTGCGCGCCGACGGCACTGTGGCGGTCGGCGACAGCGCCGGATCGATCCACAAGATCGGCGCGGAGGTTCAGGGGCTGGATGCCTGCAACGGCTGGACCTTCTGGCACTATGAGCGCAGCGGCGGCCTGACCCCGATCGACGAGCTTCGCCGCATCGCCCGCCTCGGCATGGAGCGGGCAGGGGCCTGATAGCCGTCAGCCCCTTTCTTCCAGAATAATTTCGTTCAAATCGCCTTCGGCCATCAAGGTGAGCTGATTGTGAAAACGGGACAGTCCCGAATAGTCGGTGCGAAGCTGAATACGCGCAAATTCGACTGCATCGGCTTCTTCAGCGACCTCGATTCGAAATGCCAGATGCCCAACGCTATCCGTTGGGAAAACAGAGATGTTTAACAGGCCTGGCGACTTCAGCGAAAGCGTCGCTCGCTCAAGGGGGTATGCTTTCAGCGACGTCATGAATTCGCTTATTTCGTTGATTGTGAAATATACGACGCCACGGCCACGAAAGTTACCCTGCACGATATCAACATCGAGCATTGGCCAGTACGGGTCGTAGGTTAAGACAATCCTGCCCATACCGTATCGTCAGAGTTCGATGTCGTAACGCTTAAGGTCCGCCTCGAGCGTCTTTGCGTCAGTGAACAGCACCGACTGCCAGCCGGCCGCCTTGGCGCCGTCGACATTCTTCTGGCTGTCGTCGATGAACAGCGTGGCCGCGGGCTCGAGGCCGAACGCGGCGACGTGATGGTCGTAAATGCCGCGCTCCGGCTTGATCATGCCGATCTCGCCCGAAATGGTCACACCGCGCGGACGGTTGAGAAAGTCGAAACGCTGCCGGGCTTCGGCAAGCGTGTCGGCGGCGAAATTGGTCAGCATGGTGACGTCGTGGCCGCTCTCGATCAGCTTGTCCATGATCTGCACGCTGTCGTCATAAGCATGCGGCACCATCTCGTGCCAGAGGCGGCGGAAGTTGCGGATATTTTCGGCGTGGTCCGGGTGTTCGGCGATCAGCAGCGCCTCGGCTTCTTCCCAGGTGCGGCCGCGATCCTGCTCGATGTTCCAGTCATGCGTGCAGACATTGTCGAAGAACCACTTTCTCTCCTCAGCATCCGGAATGATACGGCTGAACGGCAGGTTCGGATCGTAGTGGATCAGCACTCTGCCGATGTCGAAAACGATGTGGCGGATCTCGGTCATTCTTGTCCTCGTTCAACGCAGTTCAGTGGGGGCGATGTGGGCGATTCAATGTGCGCGCTGCTTCTTCGTCGCGCCCGGTATCGCCGCTTCGATTACCTTTTTCATGACGGTGGGCAGTGCTTCGCCGGAAATTTCGTCGGCCAGCGACCAGAAATGACCCGCTGGGGCGGCGACATCGGTCATCGCTTTGAAGACGTCGAGTTCGAGCGCGAAATGGGTGAAGACATGGCCAATTTTCCCGGCTGGCCGCCAGTTGCCGGGGAAGGGCGCCGCCGCCGCTGTGGTGCCGCCGTCGATCCGCGCGGTCCAGCCGGTCGTCGGTACTTCGGTCATGCCGCCGAGCAGGCCTTTATCCGCACGTTTGCGCAAAAGAACGGCGCCGTCGTCACGTACGGCAACGAAGGCAGCCCCGCGCCGCAATGGTTTCTCACTCTTCGGCAGGCGGACAGGGAAGCGCTCGGGATCGCTTGAAACAGTGGCGCTGCAATCCTCCCGCAGCGGGCACAGCATGCAACGCGGTCGCCGTGGCGTGCAGATCGTCGCGCCAAGATCCATCATTGCCTGTGCGAAATCGCCAGGTCTGGTCGCTGGAACCATGCGCTCGACATAGGTGCGTATGTCCCCCTTGGCTTCGCTCAGCGGCGTGACGATCGAAAACAGCCGGGAAACCACCCGCTCGACATTGCCGTCGACGACCGCGGCGGGCTGGTCGAAGGCGATCGCCGCGATCGCAGCCGCCGTGTAGGCGCCGATGCCGGGCAGCTCTCTCAAGCCGGCTTGCGTATCCGGAAACCTGCCGCCTTGCCGCGCGACGAGATCGGCGCAGGCCTTGAGATTGCGCGCGCGGGAATAATAGCCGAGTCCGGCCCAGGCCTTCATGACATCTTCGGTCGGTGACCCGGCCAAAGCCTCGATGTCAGGCCATTTCTCGACAAAGGCCCGGAAATAGGATTTTACCGCTTCGACCGTGGTCTGCTGCAGCATGACTTCGGAAAGCCAGACCCGATAGGGATCGGGCCGTATGCCGCGTGCCAACTCGCGCGGCGCAATGCGCCACGGCAAGTCGCGGTGATGCGCGTCGTACCAGGCGAGCAGGCGGGACGCGATCTCGCCGCTGTCTCCGGATGCAGCTTTGCCGCTGTCTCCGGATGCGGTCTTGCGGGTCTGGTCGTGCGGTGCCATTGATCTAGGACTGGCCTAACCGATGCATGGTGAAGGTCGTGACTGGAGAACGCACATGGCAGGGAAAAGGCCCTTCGGCAATCCCGTTCCGGTGAGTGATCTCGCAACCCAGATCCTCGATCCGGTGCTGCGCAAGCGAGCCGGCATGTCGATCGGGCTCGTCCAGTCATGGGAGGAGATTGCCGGGCCACGGCTTGCCAGCCGTTCGCGCCCTGAAAAGATCCAGTGGCCGCGCCGCATGCATGAAGATGATCCGTTCGAGCCGGCGGTGCTGGTCATCGCCTGCGAAGGCATGGCGGCGCTTCATCTGCAGCACGAGACCGGCGAGATCATCAACCGGGTCAACGCCTTCCTCGGCTTCAACGCTATCGGCCGGATCAGAATCGTGCAAAAGCCGGTCACGGTTGACAAAGGGCGGCTTAAACCGAGCATCCGGCCGCTGACCGCGGCCGAGAAGGTGAAGCTGTCAGGCACTGTCGGAATGATCGAGGACGATGGGCTACGCGCCTCGCTGGAGCGGCTCGGCGCCACCATTCTCGGTCAAAAGAAAATATAATCTCGCGCTTTCGTGATCGCGTACCCAAGATTTGGCGATTGGAATGGGGACGGCGATGCCTTAATTCGCGCCAACTCTCGCCTTTTCTAGCCTTTGCATTGCAAAATCCAACCATTGTCAGGTGATTCGTATGCCCCGTCTTTTGTCCCGCAGAAACCTCCTGTCGTCGCTGGCCGCCATGCCGGCGGTGGCTCTACTCGCTGCCTGCAGCGACTCGGGCGAGAAAGCCGTGGCAGAGGATGTGAAGCCTGCGGCCCCCGCCGATGCGATGAAGCCAGCCGATCCGTCCAAGCCGGCGGCTCCGGCCGCGGCCAAGGCGCCTGAGGCCCAGGGCACGGTGGACATGGCTGCCTTGCTGAAGCCCGGCGCACTGCCCGACATCCAGCTCGGCAAGGACGACGCGAAGATCACCATCGTCGAATATGCCTCGATGACCTGCCCGCACTGCGCGCATTTCCATGAAACCACCCTCCCGGCGCTGAAGACGAAATACATCGATACCGGCAAGGCCCGACTTATCCTGCGCGAATTCCCCTTCGACCCCAGCGCCGAGGCCGGTTTCATGCTGGCGCGCTGCTCCAAGGACAATTATTTCCCGATGGTGGACGTTCTGTTCAGGCAGCAGGCGAACTGGGCAGGTGTCGCCAATACCAAGGACGCCCTGCTGCAAATCTCCAAGATGGCCGGTTTTACACAGGAGTCGTTCGAGGCCTGCTTGACGGACCAGAAACTTCTGGACGATGTGAGGTCGGTCCAGAAGCGCGGCGCCGATGAATTCAAGGTCGACTCGACGCCGACCTTCTTTATCAACGGGAAGACCTACAAGGGGGCGCTGTCGATTGAGGAAATCTCGGCCATTATCGACCCTCTGCTCTGACGTTTCGGCAGCGCCGAAGCGGCTGCGCTTCGGCGTGCGCGACTCTTTGTTGTGCCGCGGGTTCTTTTCGCAACACCGCGGAACACTTTTGCGGAACCCGCTTATGGGGCGGCGCGAATGAAGTTTTCGCGCCTCCGCCTGCTCGGTTTCAAGTCCTTCGTCGAACCCGGTGAGTTCGTCATCGAACGCGGCCTGACCGGCATCGTCGGGCCGAACGGCTGCGGCAAGTCCAACCTTGTCGAGGCGCTGCGCTGGGTGATGGGCGAAAGCTCGTACAAGAACATGCGCGCGTCCGGCATGGACGACGTCATCTTTTCCGGTTCCGGAACGCGTCCGGCCCGCAACACCGCCGAAGTCACGCTTTTCCTCGACAACAGCGACCGTAGCGCGCCCTCGGCCTTCAACGACGCGGACGAGTTGCAGGTTTCGCGTCGCATTGAGCGCGAGGCGGGTTCGCTCTACCGCATCAACGGCAAGGAAGCCCGCGCCAAGGACGTACAGCTGCTTTTCGCCGACCAATCCACCGGCGCCCGCTCGCCCTCGATGGTCGGGCAGGGCCGCATCGGCGAGTTGATCCAGGCCAAGCCGCAGGCGCGCCGTGCGCTGCTGGAAGAGGCGGCCGGCATTTCGGGCCTGCACACACGCCGCCACGAGGCCGAACTGCGTCTGAAGGCGGCCGAACAAAATTTGGAACGGCTGGACGATGTCGTCGGCGAGCTTGAAAGCCAGATCGAAAGCCTGAAGCGCCAGGCCCGCCAGGCCTCGCGCTTCAAGAACCTGTCGGCTGACATCCGCAAGGCTGAAGCGACGCTGCTGCATCTGCGCTGGACGCTGGCCAAGACGCAGGAAGGCGAGGCGCGCTCGGCGCTGGCGATCGCCACGGCACTGGTCGGCGACCGCGCCGCTGCCCAGATGGCTGCCGCCAGAGAGCAAGGGATCGGCGCCCATCGGTTGCCGGACCTGCGCGACGCGGAAGCCGCCGCCGCTGCCGCCTTCCAGCGCCTGTCGATCGCCAAGACGCAGATCGAGGAAGAAGCGGGCCGCATCCGCGCCCGCCAACTGGAGCTCGACCGCCGGCTCCAGCAACTCGACGGCGACATCGTCCGCGAGGAGCGGATGGTCCGCGACAATGCAGATATTCTTGAGCGCCTCGCCGCCGAAGAAGCCGCGCTCAACACCGAGAACGCCGGCGCCGCCGACCGCGAGGCCAGCACCCGCGCGGCGGTCGAACAGGCGGCGTCGACGCTTGCCGCCAGTGAAGCCAAACTCGCCGGGCTGACCGCCGAACGGGCGGAGGCCGCCGCCTCCCGCAACCAGATCGAACGAACGCTGCGCGACACCGCGGAGCGCCGCGACCGTTTCGCCCGCCAACTCGCCGATGTCGACCGGGAATTGTCCGATATCGCCTCCAGGGTCGCCGGCCTGGCCGATCCCGCCGAGAAGCAACTTCTGGTTGAACAGGCGCTGGCGCTGCTCGAGGAAACCGAAGCCGCGGCGATTGCCGCCGAACAGGCTGTCGCCGGGGCGCGCGCGGCGGGGGGGGGGGGGGGCCCCCCGGGTGGGGGGGGAAAAGGCGGGCGGGGGGGCCTCGCAAACCGCGGCCCCCCCCGGGCGAAAGATCCTATATG